>CAITPF010000001.1 GCA_903894155.1 uncultured beta proteobacterium
CCGAGGTCATCAATAACGGTCTGCGCGCGCAAAGTGAAGGCTACGACGCGTTCCTGATCGGCAACATCATCGATCCGGGCATTCGCGAGCTGCGCGAGCTGCTGAAGATCCCGGTGCTGGGGCTGTGCGAAACGACGCTGAACGCGTCGACGATGATGGGAGCGTCGTTTTCCCTGATTTCGGTCAACAACAAATTCGCAACGCGCGTGATGGAAAACGTTCGGCGCTATGGCCACGAACCGCGGCTGGTATCGGTCGAACCGATGCGCGTCGATCACCTGCCGAAACTCGCCTCGGGGTTTTCGAGCGACCGAAAGGACGTGCAAGCGCGCGAGGCCATTTTCGACGCGTTTCGCGAGGCCGCGCGTGCCGGAATCGCCAAGGGCGCCGAGGTCATCATCCCGGCGGGCGGCGTCGTCATGACCATGCTCGCGAATGCCGGCGTGTACGAAGTCGACGGCGTACCGGTGCTGGACGGGACGATCATCCTCACCAAGATGGCTGAGGCCGCCGTCAAGCTCCACCGGCTTACCGGCACGTTCACCAGCAAGCGGATGACCTACGCCCCGCCCGGCGGACACGTGCTGCGTGAAGTGCGCGCGGCGTACGGGCCCGACATCTACCCCGGCGCCGACTGAAGTACCGCAGTCCTTATCCAGCATCCAAGTCATTGATTGCGCAACCGCGCGAAGCATCAGGCAGATCCATGAAGATTTTTTACGGCTGGAAGATGGTTGGTGCAGCGGCAACGCTGCAGTTCCTCCAGTCCATGATGTGGTACCAGGCGTTTGGCGCGTACGCCGCAATCCTGATGGAGGATAAGGGCTGGAGCAAGACGGCTGTCGCGGGCGGTGCAGCACTGCAATCGATGGAAGGCGCCATCATCGGCCCCATCCTCGGCGGGATTCTCGACAAATTCGGCTCGCGCGGCGTCATCCGCATCGGCACGATCATGTTCGGCGTGGGCCTCATGGTCTTCAGCCAGGTCGACACCATCCCGGCGTTCTACTGCACCATGGTCATCATGATGTTCGGATGCTCCATGGCCGGCTATTTCCCGCTGAACGTCGGCGTGATCCAGTGGTTTGAACGCAAACGCGCACGGGCCCTGTCAATGGTCAGCCTGGGTCTGGGCTTCGGCGGCATGTCCGTCCCGCTGGTGGCATTGTGCATCGACTATTTCGGCTGGCGCTGGACGGCCTTCGGTTGCGGCGCGCTTGCCATCGCGATCGGCTACCCGATGGCCTGTATCTTTCGGCGTCGCCCCGAGGATTTTGGCGAAGTAGTCGATGGCGGCCCACCCAAGACAGACGAACCTGAGCGCAGCGGGAACCGGGCGCCCGCCCAGACCTCGGTCGATTTCACCCCCAGCGAGGCCTTCCACACCCGGGCGTTCTGGCTCCTTGCGGGCGGCCACGCCCTGGCGCTGGTGGTCGTGTCCGCGGTCAACGCGCACGCCATCAACCACATGCGGATTTCACTCGGCTACACGATCGCCCATGCGGCGACGGTGATCACCGTGATGACGATGTTCCAGGTATTCGGTGTATTGATCGGTGGATACATCGGCGACAAGGTCGATAAGCGTTTTGTGGCCGCAGGCTGCATGTGGAGCCATGCCATCGGCCTGCTGATGCTGACCTATGCCACCGGAATGGGCGCCCTGCTCGCGTTCGCGGTACTGCACGGCCTGGCATGGGGCGTCCGGGGGCCGTTCATGCAGGCGATCCGCGCGGACTATTTCGGGCGCACGTTCATCGGCAGCATCCTGGGCATATCGGCCATCATCGCCGCAGCCGGCCAGATTTTCGGGCCGCTGCTGGCGGGCGTGCTTGGGGATGCCACCGGCAACTACAAGTTGGGGTTCACAGTCCTCGCGGTGATCGCAGCCTGCGGCTCGGTGCTGTTCCTGGCTGCCAAGCGCCCCCCGCCACCGGTTCGCCTGCGGCCGCCGACTTCGGCACCCGCCTGAGGCGCAGCAGTTTAGGACAGCCAGGATCGTCTGCCTGTGGCACGATGGGCGCTAGAACCACAACGAGGAGCTCACCCGTGAAAGTATTCGTCGTTTATTGGCATCCCGAACCCCAAAGCTTTAACGCGGCCATGTTTCACGCGGCGCTTAAGGCGCTTACCGATGCAGGGCATGAAGTCAGATCGTCCGACCTGGAGGCGATGCGCTTCGATCCTGTTTCGAGCAGGAAGGATTTCACGACAGTCAAGAATCCGGATTACTTCAAGCCGCAGATCGAGGAAATGCACGCCAGCGAAAATGGTGGATTTTCCCCGGAGATCGAGACCGAGATCGGCAACATCGAGTGGTGCGATCTGATGGTCTGGCAGTTTCCTCTTTGGTGGTTTGGCTTGCCGGCGACGCTCAAGGGCTGGGTCGATCGCGTCTTTGCCATGGGACGCACCTATGGTGGTGGCCGGATCTACCAGTCGGGCGTCTTTCAAGGAAAGCGGGCACTGCTCTCGTTGACCACGGGCGGCCCGGAAGATGCTTATCAAAAAGGCGCCTTCAACGGGGACATCGCAGGGATCCTGCGTCCGATCCACCGGGGCATGCTGCAGTTCGTTGGTTTCGAGGTGCTCGCGCCGCAGATCGTGTATGGGCCCGTTCGATTGACTGACGAGGATCGGCGGCTGGCACTCGCAGCGTATGCCGAACGTTTGCTGAAAATCGATCAGGAGCACCCCATTGAAGTTGGGACTTACTGAGCGGAACCTGGTCGGCAACAACTTTTGAAGCAACCCCAGGTTTGCCCATGACGGGTCACAGCCACGGGCCACTTCAATCCCGGTATTCGCGCGCCATGCGCGCGAACGCATCCTGCTCGGCCTCAAAGGCCTCGACCACCTTCGGGTCAAAAAATTGCCCCTTCCTGCGAATGATCTCGGCAGCTGCTTCAGCGTGGGACCAATCGCGTTTGTAGGGCCGCACGCTTCTGAGCGCGTCGTACATGTCGACCAGCGACATGATGCGCGCCTCCAGCGGGATTGACTCCCCTGACAGGCCTCTGGGATAGCCCGAGCCATCCCACTTTTCGTGGTGACAGCCCGCGATGCGAATCGCCACCGAGATGACGTCGTCAACCGGCACATCGGCGCCAGCGGCCTTCAGCACGGATTCGCCGATCGTCGTGTGGGTTCTCATGATCGCCCACTCGGCTTCGTCCAAAGGCCCGGGCTTGTGGAGAATCTGGTCGGGGATCCCGACCTTGCCAATATCGTGAAGCGGCGCGGCATCGAAGATCAGGCTGACCTTGCGATCATCGAGCTCGCCCTTGAAATGCCCGAGTTTGCGCAACCGCAACGCAGTGCGACGCGCGTAGTGCTGGGTTCGCATGATGTGGTTGCCGGTTTCGTTGTCGCGCGCCAGCGCAAGCGCGTTCAGGCTGGCCAGCATCTGCAGGCGGGTGTGCTCCTGGCGCGTGCGGGCGCGATCCAGGCTGGTCTCGTAGGCCAGACTGATCCGCACCATCAGGTAAAGCAAGTTCCGCAACACGCCAAACGCGAGCGACGCCAGAAGGATCACGGAGTTGACCAGCGCCGGATCGTTCATGATCCGGAAATCAAACAGGTAGGCGGCAGGGAGTCGCACGATCCACGCGACGGCGGAACCGATGAACAGGTATTGCATCACAACCAGTTGCTTCGATTTCAGCCGGGTTGCGGCGAACCGCGCCGCGAAGGCGGCCCACAACGCGGCAGCGGCCATCGCGACCAGCGCCATAAAGTGCTGCACCTCGTGCAAGCCGAGATACTGCGCCACGCAATACACGAGCGAAAAAATGCCGAGGGCAACTTCGCCAAGGCGATCCCGCGGGGCATCGCGATCCGCGAGGTAGCACAGGCTGTTGCCAAAGAGCAGGTTCGAGCCGGTCACCAGGATGACCGCGACCGCGTAGCCGAGCCAATCGGACACGATGGGACGCGCTGCGACCAGGAACAGCCCGACGGCAAGCGCCAGGCACCCGAATATCCAGTAAACGGCGGAGCGGTCGTTCTTCTTGCGGTAAGTCGCTGCCAGCATGACCGCCACGAAAATGGTCAGTGTGGCGACAAGGATCAGCAGGGTTTCAATATCAAGCATATGGGACAGGATTTTAGTCTATTGACCGGTTTACCGCTCTTTCAAAATATTTCTTAAATCCTTGAAAAGGATGCCATTTATTAGGAAATGTAGTCATTTTCTACAAATTAAAATGACTGCAGGCACACGAATGGCAATCCGCGGATAAGCCAGGCGCTGGCTCGGGCGCCAGCAACCGGGGGTTCGGCATTGCAAATACAATCGGTGACCATGGACACATCCCCCTCCCAGAAAAGAATGCCCCTCGAAGGCATCCGCGTGCTTGATCTCGGCACGATCATCGCAGCACCCTACGCGGCAACGCTGCTGGCGGACTGGGGCGCCGAAGTCATCAAGATCGAGCATCCGTCCGGGGATTCCCTGCGCCGCGCAGGCCCCTCAGTCAATGGCGCCGGCCTGACCTTCAAGGTCTACAGCCGCAACAAGAAAAACATGGTGATCAACCTCTCCACGCCCGAGGGGCAGGATCTGTTGCGCCGGCTGGCTGAAAAGAGCGATGTCCTGGTCGAGAACTTCCGCCCCGGCGTCATGGAAAAATGGAACCTGGGCTGGGATGAACTGCACCGCATCAACCCGCGGCTCGTGATGTTGCGCATCAGCGGGTTCGGCCAGTTCGGCCCCAAGAAGGACCACGCCGGCTTCGGCACCCTGGCCGAGTCGATGAGCGGGTTCGCCCATATCAACGGCTACCCCGATGGCTCGCCAACCCTGCCGCCTTTCGGGCTGGCCGACGGCATTGCCGCGCTCTCCAGTGTTTACGCCGTGATGCTTGCGCTCTATCACCGGGATACCCGCAACGCACCGGGCCAGATGATCGACGTGGCGCTGATCGAACCCATTTATCACATCCTCGGCAGCCAGACGACCGTATTCGACCAGACCGGTTTCATCCAGGGGCGCACCGGCAACCGCGCGGTCAGCAACGCCCCGCGCAACGTCTACAAGACAGCCGACGACCAGTGGCTGGCTATTTCGACTGCTGCCCAGACCATCGCAGAGCGGGTGATGGAGTTGGTGGGCCATCCCGAAGTCATCAGCGAACCCTGGTTTCGCAGTGGCTCAGGCCGGGCCAAGCACGCCGACATGCTGGATACGTACGTCGGGGACTGGATACGCGCGCGCGACGCGGCGACCGTCACCGAGGCCTTCACTGCGGCGGGCGCCGCCATTGCCCCGATCTACGATGTCAGCCAGGTCATCGCCGATCCGCAATACCAGGCGCTCAACAGCGTCGTCACGCTGCCCGATGAAGACCTTGGCACCGTCCGGATGCAAAACCTGCTGTTCCGCATGAGCGACACGCCTGGCGAGGTGCGCCATGCGGGTCGCCGGCTCGGTCAGGATACGGATGACGTTCTGGCATCGATCCTTGGCCTGGCGCCCGCGGAAATCGAAAGGTTGCATGAGGCTGGCGTCGTGCACCCGCGCGCCGAATGACCGCACACGCTTCGCATCGAATCGAATCGCATGAATGAAAGCCATTCAAGGCGCACGAACAAATGCATCAACGCATCAACGCATCAACGCATCAACGCATCAACGCATCAACGCATCATTGCATCAACGCATCAACGAAACGACGAACACACGTACCACGCCCCTGGAGCTCAGATTGAATCACCAACATCAGTCCCCCTTCGCGCCCCGCGCGCTGCCGTCCTGGAGATCGCTGCATTTTGTGCCGGCCAACGTGCCCAAGTACGTCGAAAAGGCACTCACGCTGGACGCAGACGCAATTCATCTTGACCTGGAAGACAGCGTCCCTTTGCACGAAAAGCCGACGGCGCGCCTGATGGTGCGCGAAACCGCGCGTCGCCTGCATGAGGAAGGCCAGTTCGACGTCGTCGTGCGGGTAAACCGTCCCCTGTCGCTTGGCGTGAAGGACATCGAAGCGGTCGTCGGCCCGGATGTGACCGCAATCACCCTCACCAAGGTGCATGGCGTGTCGCACGTCAAGCTCATGGACGAGCTGATCAGCGAGTGCGAGTTGCGCGAAGGCATGCCGATCGGGCAGACCAAGCTCCTCGTGGTGGTGGAGACGGCCCAGGCCTTTTTCGATATGCCCAACATCGCGACGGCGTCGCAACGCATCGTCGCCATGATGCTGGGAAGCGAAGATATCGCGCTGGACGGCGGTTTCGCCCCGATCGACGAAGTGCTGCTCATGCCCAAACAGCAGATGGTGATGGCGGCGCGCGCCGCGGGAATCCTGCCATTCGGTTACATCGGCACGATCGCGAATTTCCGCGATACGGAAAAATTCCGCGCCATGGTGCGCCGCTCGCGCCTGTTCGGTTTCGAGGGCGGCACGTCGATCCATCCGCTGCAGATCCCGATCCTCAACGAGGAGTTCGGCGAAACCGAAGAGGCGGTCGAGTACGCGCGCAAGGTGATCGATCTCGATGAAAAGGCGTCCGCTGCCGGTCGCGCCTCATTCGAACTTGATGGCAAGATGATCGACATTCCCATCGTCGAACGCGCCAAAAAGACCATTGCGCGCTACGAAAAGCATGCCGCCCGCAGGCGGGCCCGCCAATCGAAGGGATGATCCTCCCCGGCGCGCGGCTGCGGTTGCGGTTGCGGTTGCGGCGGATGCCATGGGAGCCGTTGGAGCCATGTGAGCCATGTGAGCCGTGAGAGCCGTGGGAGCGGTGACAGCATCGGGCGCTGCGGGATTCGCGATACGCGGCGCCTGGCGCCGCAGC
>CAITPF010000002.1 GCA_903894155.1 uncultured beta proteobacterium
GACCTTACGGAGATTATCCGAAATCGACCGCACAGTAGGGATTCCGTTCCCCTGGTATGGCGTGAATTGCTGCCATCTTGTTCCCCATTGTCGCGGGACCATACTCGGCATTTCCAGAAGAGTTCCGCCAGAGGGATGCAGAAGCGTCTGTAACTCTATGATTTATATAAAAAGTATTTTGAGTTTAAAAAAACGATGCTCCTGGCACGATAGTTGCATTACCTGGTATAGCGAAGCAGTGGCCCCGAACTTCGTAAGACATGTTGACTCATGTTCAGGGGGCTGATCTACCAGGAGAATTAAAATGGCAAAAGTCCAGAAATCCACCGACTCCTCAAGTCTGGCAGAAGTGGTTGACCGCATCCTTGACAAAGGTATCGTGATCGACGCCTGGGTCAAAGTTTCTTTGGTTGGCATTGAGTTGCTGTCCATTGAAGCCCGGGTCGTGATCGCATCGGTCGAAACCTACCTGAAGTATGCCGAGGCGATTGGCCTGACAGCAAGCGCTGCTGCACCAGCCTGACGGTCCCGCTTTGCCGTTCTCCCCTGACGGGCGAGTCTTTTCGACTCTGCCCCCATCAGGGGAGTTGGTCATCCAGAGAACTGGCTCCGCTTAGTCGGAAATCCAGGTGCAATCGCCTTGCCGGTTGGCGCGGTGAGGCCTATCCCCAGGTGGGCGAATCGACGATACTTGGACCATGATCTATCGCCGCATTATATTTGTTGTACTTGGCGGACTCGCGCTGGCTACGCTGGGGATTCTCGGCTACATGACCTGGTCGGACTACCGCCTGGAAATCCGCTCTGCGCAGACGAGGACGCGCGACTATGCCGCTTTACTGGAAACAGGGCTCGATGCGACGCTGCGTCGCATCAATTCCAACCTGATGATCCTGGTGGCCAGTCTGCCGCCCGCAGCGTTGAGCATGCAGGCCGTGCCCGCCCACGCCGGTGCGATCAACGCGCAGCTGGACATCGATATGATCGATTTTCCCGAATTGGCCGGCCTGCGGATTTTTGACAAAGCGGGCGATCAGTTGTACTCATCAAACCGGGCCAACACGCCACTGGGTAACGTCAGCGACCGCGATTATTTTGTTCGTTTACGCGATCAAGCACAGGACGGGGTGGTGTTTTCTGCCGTCAACATCTCCCGCACAACTGGTCGCCCGACCATGGTCGTTGCCAGGGGGCTGAGGGATGAGCGGGGGGGGTTTCTGGGTATTGTGATCGCCTCGGTTGAACTCGAGTACTTGCAAAAGCTGTTTCAGTCATTTGGCCTTGGCCCGGAGAGCACCGTCGCAGTTTACCGGGCCGACGATTTCAGCCTGGTCGTATCCTGGCCTGGCGGTGACAACCTGTCGAACACACCGCTACAACGGAACAATCCATCGCGCCTGCTGTTGGAAGCCGGCACTAAAGTTGCAACGCTCGAGTATGTCTCTGCGGTCGATGGTGTGGCACGCATTTATGGGATTCGTGCGCTCAATCGTTATCCGTTTTTCGTTTCTGTCGGCATCGCACGCGATACCGCGTTGGCCGACTGGCAAGCGCGCGCGTTGTGGGCTGGATC
>CAITPF010000003.1 GCA_903894155.1 uncultured beta proteobacterium
CGAACCGGAAAGGATGCCCGGCAAACTCAGGGGGATGAGGATTTCCCTGAGAATGGTGAAGCGTTTCGCCCCGAGATTGCTGGCGGCCAGCAGCAGGTTTTCATCGATCTTGATGACCGAGGTCATCAATGAGATGGCCATATAGCCGAAAAAAACGTGCGTCAGACCGATGATCACGCCGACCTGGTTGTACAGAAGCTTGACCGGTTCGAGCCCTACCGCGATCAACGCGCTGTTGATGATGCCTTTGGGGCTCAGCAAAATAATCCACGCCAGGGTTCTCACCACCACGCTGGTCAGCAGGGGGGAAATCAAAATGAAGCTGATCACCGCGCGCGTCCTGGCCGAGACCTGGCGCAGGTACAACGCCACCGGGAAAGCCAGCACCAGTGAGATGATCGTCGTGATGGCGCTGATCTTGATCGTGCGAACGATCATCGCGAGGTTATAGGGATCTGAAAATATGTCCTGGTAGGCGGCGAGCGAAAACAACAGGACGCCTTCATCGTCCGGCTTGAAAAAACTCAGGGATATCAGAAACCCGACAGGTAATAGAAACAACACACCCATGAAGACGAGGGCCGGCAAACCCAGCAGGTAGGGCACGACGGACTGGACCCTCAGCGTCATGTGCTAATCCTCCCCGAGCGTGATGACGCTGCTTGCCCGCCAGGAAGCATGGATATCGTCATGCCCCTTGAGTGCCAGCGTCTCGAGCGTCGCCGGAATCGTCGCATGCAGGACGCGTCCCAGGACCATGAGGTCGCAATGGATCGCAGCGCCGACATAGCTCAACGATTGAATGCGTGCTGGAAAGCAATTTTCTTCCCCTGTGATGGCGGTGGATACGTTGATCAGATGCCCGGGGATCGCGAAACGTTTCGTGATATTGACAGACTGCTGCGGCGGGAGCACGACCTCAGCGCCGTTGCAGTCGATGACCGATTGCCCCGCCTGGTTTATCCGCACTGTTCCAGTCAGCACATTCGAATGACCCAGGAACTCGCTGATGAACTTCGTGCGGGGTGCCATGAAGATCGTTGCCGGCCGATCAAATTGTTCGATGTGGCCCTGGTTCATCACCGCCACCCGGTCTGACATCGCGAACGCCTCTTCGAGGTCATGCGTCACGAAAACGGTGGTGGTCCCTGCGGTGCGATGGATCTCCACGAGGTCACGACGCAACTCCTTGCGCAATTTGGCGTCGAGATTGCTCAGCGGCTCATCAAGCAGCAACAGTTTTGGATTGGGCGCAATGGCACGGGCGAGCGCCACCCTTTGCTGTTGCCCGCCGGAAAGCTCGCGCGGGTAGCGCTGTCCGAAGCCGGAGAGTCGAACCAGTTCGAGAACCTGGCCAACGCGCCGCGCGATTTCGTCCTTGGCGATTTTTTGCATGCGCAGGCCAAACGCTACGTTCTGTTGCACCGTCATGTGCGGGAACAGCGCGTAATTCTGAAACACCATCGTCGCCCCACGCTGGTCCGTGGGTTTGGTGTCGATTCGATGGCCGCCCAGGTGGATTTCCCCTGAGTCCGGATTGACGAAACCTGCAATCATGCGCAACGTGGTCGTTTTTCCACAACCCGACGGGCCGAGCAGCGAGACGAACTCGCCCTGGTCGAGTTCCAGTGACAACTGATTGACGATCAGGCTCGCGCCATAGGATTTGGTCAGGCTGAGCAGACTCAGGAATGCATCGTTGCGCGCAGCCATGTGGTGTGTCTCTCAAGCTTTCTTTTGAAGGTGATTCAATAATCGAGCCGCGTCGGGAGCGTGGTCAAGCTCAAGAATTTCGTGCATCGTGCGCTCACTGTCCTCGTACGACATCACCAGACTCGTGTTCGCCATGAATTTTTCAGCAATCGACTCAAGTGAAATCTTGTTCCCGGACGAGCCGCGGGGAACGGGCTCGTCTCGTGTCATGCTGCGCCCGTCGGAGTGCGTGACGATGACCCGTCCCCCGAAGTGCGGCGTGCCGTCCCGGGCGTCGATCGTGTAGGTCACGCGCTGCGTCAACGACAGGATGTCGGCGTCATGGAACTGCTCTGTCTCCGGCAGGCCAAATCGCCCCCGAACCAGGCCGCAGGCCACCGCGAAGTACAGGGAAAACTGGGTCGCATAACCTGACTGCGGCGCGCGCTTGGCGGCCTCTGGTTCGCACACGATCGCCACGGCGTGCGGCGACACGCAGACTTCAACGCGCTCGATCGTTCGCCAGTCAAAGCCCTCGCTCTGCGCAATGGATACCGCTGCGTCGATCGCCGCGATGAGCTGATGGCATGCAGGCAACGGTTTGACGGCCACCTCCTGGATCGCCCAGCGCTCGCCCAGGGCGTGGGTCGCGTGTGCGAGGTCATAGCGTCGTGTTTGTGACCCGAGGTGTGTTTCGAAAAGACCAAAGCGGCCTTCATAGGTTTTGCGCGGGCCGACGAATCCCCGTCGAGCCAGGACGGCCGCTGTAATACCTGCCGCAGCGCCCCAGCCCGGATGCAACCTTTTTGTCCACGCGCCTTCTTCGCTGTATTCCCGGGTCCCTGCGGCCATGCTGAGTGCGATGCCTTGCGCCATCGCGATCTGTTGGGAGGTCAGCCGATAGAGCCGGCCTGCGGCGATTGCGCAACTGAACGCGGCGATGACGCCCGTTGGGTGAAATCCTAATTGATTCATCTCGCCTTGTGCGACAGCCCCCAGCCTTGCCGAGCACTCGATGGCGAGGATATAGGCGGTCAGGACTTCCCGCCCGTTCAGGCCAAGGGACGCGGCGACGTTCAAGGCAGTCGGTACAGCGCTCGCGCTTGGATGGACGACAGCCGCAAGGTGCGTGTCGTCAAAGTCGATTCCGTGGATCAGGGCGCCATTCGCGATGACCGCGTCGCGCAACGGTAATCGTTCGTCAAATCCGATGACGGCGCTATCGCCATCGCCAAAATCCGACAAGCTGTCGACGATTGTCCTCGCAAAGGGCTCGCGCGAGGACGCGAACGCGACGCCAATCGCATCCAGGAACAAATGTTTGGCGTCCCGAATGACGGGTGCTGGAATCTTCTCGAACGTCAGGTTGAACGCGAAATCCGCCAACGTGTCGCTAATCGGACGGGCGTCGCTCATTGGGCCATGGCTCTTTCAGTCTGGCGAATCCAGGCGGCGCGATTTTTATAAATAGCCTCCTCATCGACCGGCACGAGTCCTTTGATGCCTTCTGAATCCAGGATCCCCAGCTTCTTCATGTTCTCAGGCACCGTGACGAGGCGATTGGTCGGCGTGTAAAAGAGCTCCTTCATCAATTGTTGCTGGGATTCCGGGCGAAGAAACCAGTTCAGGAACTCCTGCGCCATCTTGGGGTTGGGCGCGCCCTTGACCGCTGCGGCGGCGCTATAGCCGGCGACCGTCCCCTCGCTGGGCAGGACGAATTTGATCGGATAGCCGCGCTGCATCAACGGAATCGCGCGGATGGAGCCCATGACGCCCATGGTGTATTCGCCGAGTTGAACCTTTTCTTCAAGCTTTGGCGCTGATGGCTCGAGAACCGGGATACATTTCTTGAGCGTCGCGAGGCGTGCAATCGCCTCTGGCATGCGTTTGGTCTGACCCTCCGCGAGAATCAACAGAAAACGCAAGCCGTCGGAAACGCTTGGGGTCAGCATGCCGATCTGGTCGCAATACCTCGGCTCGAAGAGATCGCTCCAGTGTTCGGGGGCGGTCCAGCCCCTTTTTGCGAACTCGTCCTGCCTGTAAAAAATGCCTTGATAGAACAGACCGAACGGCACGCCCAGGTTGTTCAGGGGCCGCACCTGCGGATAGAGATCCCGATAGTTGGTTACGATCGATTCATCGACAGGCTCAAAGAGTCCCTGCACGGCGCCGGCGTAGAGAATGAAGTTTTCCACCAGTGCAATGTCATATTCTGGCTTGGCCTTGGTGGCCTTGAGTTTTGCGAGGTTTTCGGCGGCCGAACTTGGCGTCCAGCGAATCGTGACGCCGTATTCTTTTTCAAACGGTTCAAAGACTTTCTTGTAGACCTGGTCCAACCCGCCACCAAAAGAGGCAACCACCAGAGTCTTGCTGCGTGCCCCGTTGTCCTGAGCCCAGGCGGTCGTGTGGCAGGGAAGGAGCAGGCAGGCCGCGAGGCCGGCGATGATTCGCAACGGTTTGCGAAAGAATAATGTGCTCATACTGTCACCACGGCGTGATCCCGAATTCGACTCGCTACATCTTCGGCTGCCAGCAGTGCAGTGACACCGGAAATGATGAGTCCGCCGACGTAACCAGTTTTTGGCCCTCCTTCGATCCCTCCTGCCGCGGTCCCGATCGCGTAAAGGCCGGAAACTTCCGCGCCGTCGGTTTTAAGAACTCGACCGCGCGCGTCAATCGCGATGCCACCCATCGTGTAGGTGATCCCCGCGCACAGACGGATCGCGTAGAAAGGGGCCTGGACGATAGGCATTGCCGGATACTTGACGCAAGTCCTTGCGGGACTGAGGCTGGCCAGTTCACCGGCCTGTAGTGCGGCGTTGTACTGCTCGACCACCCGGGACAAGACCGATGGATCCAGGCCGACTCGAGGGGCGAGTTCGGCGATCGAATTGGCCTGTTCAACGTGGCCCCCCACTGCGGGAACGTGCGGGTTTGGCGGAATGGCCCCATGCCTGCCGGGCCCCTCCCAGATGTTTTTATCGAAGATGACGATGGCCGACAACGGGTCTTCATGACGCGCGATCATGTTGGCCGCATACACGCCGCCGTCTCCTTCATTGAAGAAGCGCTGCGCGTCGGCCGCGACAACGATGCCGGACGTCACTAAGCCATCCAGAAAGGGGTAAGGCCAGAGTTTTGGATTTTCGAACGCGTCCAGGCAAAGCGGGTGGCCGTAGAAATTGCCCATATCCACGAGATCCGCCCCAAGCGACTGCGCCAGCCGAACGCCATCGCCCATGCTGGTGCCGCCGCCACGCTGAAGAATCTTTTCCGGGTGGTCGGTAATGAATTGCCGAAGAAATCCCGGATCGCTTTGAAAGCCGCCATCCGCAATGATCACCGAACGGCAGGCCAACTGCTCGGTCGACGCCGGATGGCCGGCTTTGAGCGGGTCAACGTTTTCTACCGTCAGTTCAAAGCCCGTGGCCGTGTGCCGGATGTCATGGGCTCGGGCGCCACGCCTTAATGTGCCCCCCCTTTTGACCAGATTCGCTTCCAGCGTCCGAATCATGACGTCGCCCCCCCGGCCCTGCCAGTGAAGCCCGGGGTAGTTTGGTCGTGGAGGCGCGAGTACGCGGTTCTGATACTCCTGGGGCCCGGCCTTGATAAACCGCATGCCCTCGGACATCAGGAAATCGACGACGCGCTTGGCGTTGTTTGCCACGGCTGAACTGAGTGGCGATCCCACGGCCAGCGGATTGGTCATCCCAATGGCCTTTTCGAGTTCGACGGGCGCGGTGTTCACGTCCCGGTAACAGGCGTGCATGGCGCCGCCAGTCAACCGGCCGTTGCAGAAATAAAATTCGTCGGTTCCTTTTTCAAGCACGAGAGGCTTGAGACCGAGTTGAGCCATCCGGTTGGCCGCTACGAGTCCGGAAAAGCCCCCTCCGACAATGATGACGTCGGTCTCTTCGTCTTGCATTTCATCTCCTCGCGTTGCTGGCTACCCCATGACAGGTTGCACAGCCGTGCAATACCGGCGTGCACTGCTGGGGTTTGTATTTCTAGTCAGTGGATACTTGGTACGAGGTGAGCGGTTGCAGAACCGTCACACCCGGAAATTCTTGCTGTGCGATGTGCCGGCCCAACGATTCGGGCACGACTCCCATGCGGATTTCCGGAATCGAGCGATCCAGGCCTGCGATCGTCAGGGTGTCGAACGATACGCCTGCAGGAGGAACGACTGCCGTGGACAGCACCAGGCACTCATTGAGTGCGACGGCTGGCGAGCGCGTCAACCCCGAGAACAGGTTGCGCTTCCAGGAGGTAATTGAATCTCTCCATTCTTCGGGAAACCTTCCGAGACGACGACCGAGGTAGGCAGGGCTTGTGTAGACCTCAAGCGACTCCACCCCGTAAATCGCCCGGTAAGTGGGCGCCCCGGCCCCGAGCACTTTGAATCGTTGTGCCGTCAAAAATCCCGGGATGGCTAAAAGATCTTTCAGATGCGCGCTGTACCAGATGTTCCAGTCGCTTTCTCTGGCCGCGTCGGTGAAATCGCATTCAACGATGTAAATCATCTTGTCAATCGAGGCCTTTTGAGAAAGGAGGATTGGATCGGATTATTACGTTAGCCGAGACTCTTATACAAGTGATTTAAGTTTGATCGATTTATAAGCGTAAACCCTCGTCGGGAAGCCACTATTTCTCGAGCGAATTTCATTTCAGTGCTGCGCGACGGCCTGCATCGCGCCCCCGTCACCCGCCGAAGTCGTTACTGGCTTTCGGCGTCGTTCTTGGCGATCAGCTCAGCGCGATTCCACCATCCGCCGCCAAGTGCCTGAAATAAGGCCGCGGTATCTCCGAGCCGGCTTGCCTGGGCTTGCGCTGAATTCAACAGCGCCTGCCGATACGTCTGCTGCGCGTTGATCAGGGCCAGTCGATCGAGGTATCCACTGGCATGCTGGCGTTTCGTTAATTCGTAGGCGCTTTTTGCCGAACCACTCAGGTCTTCGGCAATCTGCAGCGCGCGGGCATCTGCCTCGATGGCGTGCAGGGTATCGGCCACGTTCTGGAAGGCGATCAGCACGGTTGACCGGTACTGCGCGGTCGCCTGACGCATCGTTTCGCTGGCCGCATATTCGCGGTGTTTCAGTGTGCCGCCGTCGAATATCGGTTGTGTAATGCCGAGTATCAGGTCAAAAAATATCCCGCTGCTGCTCCAGAACATCTGGTTGAAATTGCTGGCGGTCCCCCCGATCGAGCCATTGATCAGGAACTGCGGCAATCTTGCCGCACGGGCGATTCCGATTTGCGCGTTTGCCGCGCGCAACTGCTCTTCGGCCACTTTGACATCGGGCCGTTGCTCGACAAGCTTGGCTGGCAGCGTGACGGGCAACTCTTCAGGAAGCACAAGATCATCGAGTTTGAAGCCGGGGATTTCCTGATCCTGCGTGAGACCCGCCAGTACCTTGAGGAGGTCGCGGTTTTGCTCAAATTGCTTTTGCAGCGGGGGCAACAGCTGCCTGACCTGACCAAGGGCGCTTTGCTGCATGGAAAGGTCGAGCTGTGAGGCGAAGCCAGCTTTGTGCTGACGCTGCACGAGCGTGACGGCGGCCAGATTGTCGTCGACCATTTCCTGGGTGATGGCGATTTGCTTGCGAAGCAGGGCGTCCTGGAAGGCGGCCGCAACGATATTGGTCGCGAGCGTCACATAGGCGGCCTGCAACTGGTACTGCTGTGCGTTGGTCTGCGCCTGCAACGACTCGACCGCGCGCATATTGGCGCCGAACACGTCAGGCACAAAGCCCACGGTGAATTGCGCGGTATGGAAATTGAAAATTGTCCCGCCGTTGAAGGGTGCCGTGCCACCCTCGCTCGCGGGCGTTCCCTGGTAGCCGGCGATCACGGAGCCGTCACCCTGGACGCCCGGTGCATTGGCCGCAAGGTTGCCGGGCAACTTGGTGCGCGAGGGCGTGAAATTTGCGGCGACGGTCGGGAAGAAGAAACCCTGCTGCGCGTAGACGTTTTGCTGGGCGACCTTGAGCGCACGCTGCGCGGCCTCGATGGTCGGGCTCGCGGCGAATGCCTGCTCAATGAGTGTATTGAGGGCGGGCGACTTGAACAGTGTCCACCAGTCGCTGCGGATATCGCTTTCGATCGCGAATCGTTGTGCTGCGCCTGTTGGCGAAGTGGTCGCCACAGTCTGCGCGGGCAGGGCGGTGGTCGAGTAGCCCTGGGATTGCGCGAGCTCGGGGCGCACATAGTCCGGGCCGACCATGCACCCGGTGAGCGCGGCGCATGCAAGCATGACGGACAGGCGCGCGGCGGCGTTACCCCGGACCGAAGCTGTCGGTCGTGGCGAAATCTGGTTGAGGGTGGGGCGCATCATTCTGGGTTCATGCCATTGCAGTAGGGTCGGCAGCGTCAGCCTCGAAATCGCTCAGGTCTTCAGGGATTCGCCCAAAATCGCCAAATAGCCTGAGTGCGGCAGGAAGAACGAGCAACATGAAGACCGTGCCGGTCAGGATGCCGCCAACGATCACGCAGGCAAAGGGTCGGTTCGTTTCACTGCCAATGTCTTGCGAAAGCGCTGCGGGGAGCAAGCCCAGGCCAGCCATCAGCGCCGTCATCAGGATTGGGCGAAGGCGCGAAACGGCACCTTCCAGGATGGCGGTGGCGGAGGTTTCCCCCTCGCGCACGCGAAGCAGTACTTCTTCGGCCATGATGACGCTGTTTTGGACTGAAATCCCGGCAACGGCGATAAAGCCGACCGCGGCAGATACCGAAAGATTCAGGCCAGCCAGCCAAAGTGCGGCGAGCCCGCCGATGATGGTGAAAGGCAGCATGCCAATCACCAGCAGGGCGAGCCTGATCGACTTGAATGCCCAGAACAGCAGCGAGAAGATCACCAACACCGTCAGCGGAATGATGACCATCAGGCGTTTTGCTGCGCGCTGGGAGTTTTCGAACTGGCCGCCCCAGGTGAGGTCAAACCCAGGAGGCAATTTGACTTTCTCGGCCACCAGACGCTGGGCTTCGGCGACGAAGCTGCCCTGGTCGCGACCGATGAGGTTGACCTTGACGATGACCAGCCTGGAGCCCGATTCGCGCAGGATGCGCGAGGCTCCCTCGCGCACCTCGACGCTTGCGACGTCGCCGAGCGAGACCGTGCCCGTGCCATTCCCCACCTGCGTTCCCGGCACCTCGAGTTGCAATCCCGAAATCGCATCGATGCTGTTGCGATGCGAGGGATCCATCCGGACGACGACGTCGAAACGTTTGTCGGCATCGTAGAAGCTCGTGACCGAGGCGCCCGACATGGCCTGTGTCACCAGCGTGCTGACATCGCCGACGGTGATGCCGTAGCGTGCGAGCCTGGCACGATCGGGGGTGACGACGACTTCGGACTGGCCGCTGATGCGGGTCGCTTCCACATCGGTTGCGCCGCGAATGCCTTCGATGACAGCGACGACCTGTGCTGCCTTTTCTTCAAGGATCTCAAGCTTGTTGCCGCTGATTTTTGCGACGATCTCGCCCCGGAACCCGGATAGGGATTCCTCGACGTTATCCTGGATCACCTGAGAGAAGTTGGTTGAGATACCGGGTATCTCCGCGAGTGCCCTGGACATACTGCTGACCAGGTCCTCCTTGTTTTTGAAGCGCCACTGATCCCTGGGTTTGAGTGCGATCAGGTTTTCAAGGTTGTTCGGGCCTTTGGGGTCAGAGCCGTCGTCGGGCCGCCCGACCTGCGAAATAAACGTTTCCACCTCCGGGTATGCAGCCAGTTTGGTGCGCACCAGGCGCTCGACATCTTTCGTGTTCTCAAGCGATGAAGAGGTCGGCAGCGTAATGCTCAGCCAGATATTTCCTTCATCCAGTTTTGGCATGAATTCGCTGCCCATCCGTGTGGCCAGGCCGAACGCGATCACGACCGGGATCAGCGACAGGAGGATGACCCGCCGCGCGTTCTCCATCACGTAGGTCACGAGTGTGCGGTAGCGCTCCTGGATATAGTCAAGCCAGGGCTTGTGTTTTTCGATGAGCGGCTTCCAGTGCGCCACAAACGAGAGCAGGGTGGGCAGCAGCGTAAAGGTCAGCACGACGGCGCCGAGCAGTGCAAAAGTCAGGGTCAGCGCGACGGGGGTGAAAATCTTTCCTTCAACCCGCTGGAAGGTGAAGATTGGTACGAAAGCCATAATAATGATGGCTTTGGAGAAGAGCACGGGGCGCGACATATCGGTCAGTGTCCGATGCAGGACATGCATGCGTTCGCCGACCTCCGACTTCGGGCGATGCGCGCTGGCCATCGAGATCGCCAGGCGGACCATGAAGGCTTCGACGATCACGACGGCGCTGTCGATGATGATGCCGAAGTCGACTGCACCGAGCGAAATCAGGTTGGCCGATACGCCGAGCGAATTCATCAGGATAAAAGCGACGAGCAGCGAGAGCGGAATCACGGCGGCGACCACCAGCGCGGCGATCCAGCTTGAAAGGAAAATCACCAGCACCGCGAAAACCAGCAGGGCGCCGACAACCAGGTTGTGCACGACCGTGTTGACCGTGTGCGAGACGAGATCGGTGCGGTCGTAGATCGGGACGATTTTGGCGCCGGGTGGCAGCTTGTGCTGCAACTCGGCGATGCGCGCTTTGAGCGCGGCGTTGATTTTCGAGGGGTTGCCGCCCTTGGTCATCGAAACGATCCCTTCGACGACGCTGTCCTGATCGCCGACGGCGACGATGCCGTAGCGTGGGCGCTCCGATTCGGTCACTTTGGCCACGTCGCCCACGGTGATCGATTGACCTTGCCGCGCCGTGATGACGACCTTGCGGATGTCATCCAGGCTGTTGAACAAGCCTGCGGACCGCACGACAAGGGATGCGTCACCCAGGCGCACCAGTCCGCCACCCGCGCTGCTGTTGCCGTTGTTGACCGCCTGGCTCAATTGGTTGAGTGTGATCTGGTACTTGCGCAGCTCCAGCGGATCGACCTCAATATGGAACTCCTTGATCGCACCGCCAAAGCTGACCACGTCCGCGACGCCCGGGGTCATGCGCAGCACCGGGCGAATCACCCAGTCCTGCAGCGTGCGGATTTCCGTATCGGTCAGGCCCGGGGCCTCGATCGTGTAGCGATAGACCTCGCCAACCGCAGTGGAAAGCGGCGCGAGTTGTGGTTGCACGCCCGCAGGCAGCGTCACCGTCGCCAGCTTTTCCATGACCTGCTGCCGAGCGAAATAATTGTCCGTCCCTTCGGCGAAGGTGAGTGTGACAATGGAAAGCCCGGTCATCGTGACGGACCGCACGTTGATCAGGTTTGGGATGCCGGCAACCTCGCGCTCAATTGGCAGCGTGACGGTGCGCTCCATGTCCTCCGGCGCCTGGCCGGACAACTGGGAAATCACGCGAACCTGCACATCCTGGACGTCGGGAAACGCCTCGATGGGAAGATTGGTCAGGGCGTAGCCGCCAAATCCGATCAGCGCCGCGACGAGCACGAGTACGAACACGCGTTGCGTCAGCGCAAAGACGATCAGGCGGTCAATCATTATTTGCCGCCGGTCAGTGCGATCAGCTCTGCATCGAGAAGCAGGGCGCCTTTGGTCACCACGCGCTCGTCGCCCTTCAGGCCTTCGCCGACGTAGCTGAAATCGATTCCTCGTTTCACCAGTTTGACCTGCCTGAGGGTGAATTCCCCGGGATTCGTTTCAACGAATACGTAGGTATAGATACCGCGAATCACGAGCGCTTCATTCGGAACCCTCACCCCCTCGCCGTTCTGTTGCAGGACGGAGGCCCGGACGAACATCTCTGGCAGCAACTTGCCATCCGTGTTGTCGATGCGCGCCAGCACATTGGCCCGGCGTGTATTGGGATTGATCACCTGCCCAAGCTGGATGATTTTCGCGAGGAAACGCTGGTCGGGAAAAGCATCGTTTGAAACGGCAACCTCGCTGCCGAGTTTGACGCGGCCTAACAGAGTTTCGGGCAGGTCGATCTGCAGCCACAGCCGCTTGGTATCCGTCACGACGAAGAGGGGAGCGGCCATCCCAGGGCTCACTTCCAGGGCCGGTGTGGCGTTGCGTTCGGTCACGACCCCATCGATCGGGCTCGCCAGGATGACGCGCTGGCCCTTGATGATCAGATCATGCGGATTGAGGTTTTTCAGCCGCTGTTCAGCGCGGGCTGTCTCGGCCTGCGACTGTGCGTAGTCCGCCTGCACGGTCTCCCAGTCGCGGGTGGAGATCGCCTCGCCGGGAACGAGGTCTTTGGCGCGCTTGACGGCGAGGGCTTTGCGCTTTTCGTCGGCGCGAGCCTTGTTCAGATCGGCCTGGGCCAAGCCAAAGTCAGGCGAATCAATCACCGCCAACACCTGGCCCGCTTTGACCCGGTCACCCGGCGCGGCTTTGATCTCGACGATACGGCCCGAAAAACTGGTGCTGATGCGGGCGGTCACGTCGTCGTCGTAGGCAATTCGGGCACTCAACTCGTCGGCCATCGGCACCGGTGATATCGGGATGCTCTGGGTGCGTACGAGCGCGAGTTGCTGCGCCCCGGCTTCGAACTTGATCGATCCGGAATTGACGGCCCGGGGCTCGGACAGTGCCGCCATCGCCGGGGGCGGCGGCCCGTTTTTGTGTGAGCCCAGGAAAAACCAACCGACCAGGATGACCGCCACGAGGACGACCAATGACAAGCCCAACAACTTGCTACGATTCATTTGATTTAAATAGTGCATCGATTTCTTTTGGGCGAAACCTTACAAATTGCTGACGAAGGCAACGGCAGTGCCGAAGTCTACTAAGTGAAGGAGCACTCTGGCGTGTCAAAATCATTACCAAATGGTAATGATTGGGTTGCGTCGATACATGCTCAGTCGAGCACGGGCGCCCGTGTGAAAGACCGGAATGCGGATAATCCGGCCGGCAAACG
>CAITPF010000004.1 GCA_903894155.1 uncultured beta proteobacterium
CATGACCGGAATTCAATATCCAATGTCCAACACGGAATATCCAAGGAGGAAGGACAGAAAGCCCGGCCGCGCGATTCCCTCCTTGGACATTGGAAATTCCTTGGATATTGGACATTCTTCTTTCTCTTCCCCTCTGGAAAGCCCTGCGTCCCGGCTGGTCCCATTCGCCATGAGCACTGAGATCAAACAAACTCCGGAGGTTCCGGCTGCGGCTCCATTCTACAGCTTGGGACAATTTTCATCCAAACCCACCGGCTTTTTTCCCGCGTCGCTCTCGGCGAACACGATCACCTCGTTCAGTGTTTCGAGGAACTCATCCACCTTGATAGGTTTTGTGAGATAGCGAAAGAAACCCGCTTCGAGACCCATCTCGATGTCGCGAGGGATGGCATTGGCGCTGAGCGCGACAATGGGAATGTGTGCCGTGACCGGATCAAGGCGGAGCAATTTCATGGTTTCGATGCCATTGATGCCGGGCAAATTAATGTCCATCAAGATGACGTCCGGCAAATAGCCTTTTGCCAAGGTAATGCCGTCCCGGCCGTTCTGGGCTGTCAGGAGACGCAGATCGCGGCGACGGGCGATCAGTTGCTCGATGAGCTTCAGGTTTGCGGGGTTGTCCTCGACATAGAGCAGGAGTCGGGGGCGCAAAGGGTTTGCGGGGATTGTTGATCCGATGACCGCGGCGGATGTGTCCTTGACATGGCTGGCATGGGGGTCCGCGTCGGCATGGAGTTCGATCCAGAATATGCTGCCCTTCCCAACGGTGCTCTCTGCGCCGATCACCCCCTGCATGAGTTCGACCAGCCGCTTGCTGACGACAAGACCGATGCCCGTGCCTTCTTCGCCCCCGGCTTCCTGGCCGAGACGATTGAAAGGCTGGAACAGTTGCATCAGCTTTTCCGGCGACAATCCTGCTCCTGTGTCGCTGACGCTGATACGAACGCAACCGGAAGTGCCCAAAGCGCAATCCACGACGACAGCTCCCCGTGGCTGGTTGTATTTGATGGCGTTGGAAAGCAGGTTGACGAGCACCTGTTTCAAGCGGGTGCGGTCGGCCCTGACGTGGCAGGCGCTCTCGAAGCGCGGGAAGCTCATGCTGATGCCGCGCTTCTCGGCCAGCGGCTCGATCATGGCCTGACATTCGATGATGACATCGGACAGCGAGACCGGCTCCAGCGAGAAAGACAGGCGCCCGGATTCGATCATGGCAAGATCCAGGATCTCATTGATCAGCTCCAGCAGATACCATCCCGCGTGGAGGATCTGGTCGATGCTGCCCTTCTGCGTGGTTGTTGGCACCGGAGAGCCGGTGTCCATGAGCTGGGCAAAGCCGAGGATCGCATTGAGCGGAGAGCGCAACTCATGGCTCATGCTGGAAAGGAAGTCGGATTTCGCCAAATTGGCCTTTTCCGCGATGGCTTTGGCCTTTTCGAGTTCGACCGTGTTCTCCTGCAGCACATGATCCCAGCGTTTGCGTTCCGTCACGTCGCGGGCTGCCGCGAACACGCCCTGGAGGATGCCGTCGCGATTATAAAAATTGGTGGCGTTGTAGGACACCACGGTCTCCCTGCCGTCTTTGGCGCGAGCCGTGAGCTCGTAGTCGGTGACCTTGCCTTCGCTGAGCACCTGCGTGATGCTCGCCGAGGCCCGCTCCGGATCGGTGAAATTATCTTTGAAGGGAGCTCCGATGAGTTCCTCTCGCGAGCGGCCGGTCAGCGCTTCCATCTGGTTGTTCACGTCGGTGATGATGCCGGAGGGATCGGTGGTCATGATCGCGTCGATGTTGGATTCGATCAGCGAGCGCGTGTAGAATTGCTGGTCGCGCAGGCGTTGATCGAGGGTCTTTCTCTCCTCTTCGACCAGCTTGCGCGCGGTGTTGTCGGTGCCGATCAGCAGATAGCCGATAATGGCGTCTTGATCATCACGCAGCGCCGTGACAGACACCACGG
>CAITPF010000005.1 GCA_903894155.1 uncultured beta proteobacterium
CTCGATCGGCTCGGCCTGCCGGATCTGCACGACCGCTTTTTCGCGCCCGACTTCGGCGCAACCATCCCTGCAGCTGGCGCAACCGTCCCACCAGCTGGCGCAGCTGCGATGTCGCCCGACCATCAGGTCGCGCAATGAACGTGCTGATCGTCGGCTGTGGAGATCTCGGCTTGCGGGTCGCAAGAATGTTGCTCGCTGAACCCGGCAACAGTGTCTGGGCCGTGCGCCGTCACCCACCCACGGACGTTGCAATCCCGGGCCTGCGATGGATCGCGGCCGATCTCGCCCGCCCGCAGACGCTTGGCACATTGCCCGCGGGGATCACGCACGTGGTCTACCTTGCCGCGCCGGATTCCCGCACCGAAGCCGAGTACCGTGCGGTCTACCGGGCAGGCATCGAACACGTGCTGGATGCCCTGCCGCCGAACGGCTGTCAGCGCGTCATTTTCATCTCGTCGACCGCAGTCTACGGAGACCATGGCGACGCCTGGGTCGACGAGGATACGCCGCTGGATCCTCCGGCATTCAATGGACGCATCTTGCAGGAGACCGAGACCTGGCTGGCTGGCCGTGCCGCGCTCTCCGGCGGACACCTTGTCGCGACCTGCCTGCGACTTTCGGGGATTTATGGCCCGGGACGAACCTTCCTACTCGAGCGCTTGCGCGCCGGACGGGCCGCCGCACCCGCGGGCGCCGGACACTGGGCCAACCGGGTTCATGCCGATGACGCCGCGAGGGCCATCTGCCACGTGCTCACCCTGCCAAGTCCTGCACCGGTCTATCTGGTCACAGACGACACACCCCTGCCCATCCGCACCCTTTATGAGGATCTCGCCCGCCTTGTGGGCGGACCTGTCCCGCCTGTGGGGCCTGCACCCGCAGGCATGGGCAACAAGCGCCTGTCGAACGCGCGACTACGCGCCACGGGATTCAGGTTCGAATGGAGCGACAGCCGCGAAGGTCACGCGGCGCTATTGGGCGTGGATCAGGCAGGCGGGTAGGAAATCTCGAGGATATCGAGATCCTCGATACCGCCCGGGGTGCGCAGCGTCACCACATCGCCGACGCGTGCCTTGGTCAACGCGCGTGCCACGGGCGAAATCCAGCTGATTTTGCCGTTGAGCGGCTCTGCCTCGTCAATGCCGACGATGGTCACGGTATGGTCAACGCCTGCCGTATCCGTGTAGGTCACGGTCGCGCCGAAAAACACGTGGTCGCGGTTCGGCTGCAGCGCCGGGTCGACGACCTCGGCGATCTCAAGGCGCTTGGTGAGAAACCGCATGCGACGATCGATTTCGCGCAACCGTTTCTTGCCGTAGTGGTAGTCGCCATTTTCCGAGCGGTCCCCGTTGGATGCAGCCCATGAAACCACCTGCACCATCGCCGGACGTTCTTCCGTCATCAGGCGCGCAAGCTCGGCGCGCAACGCGGCGTAACCCGCCGGCGTGAGGTAGTTGCGCGAACCAGGGGGCAATGGCGCATCCTGCAGCTCATCATCGTCCGCGTCGCCTTCCGGTTCTTTTACAAAAGCCTTATTCATTACCTTGCTGGCCGTCCATTGCATTGCTAACGTTGCTCGCCCGGCAAGGCGAGGTTGATCTCGCCCTTGCTCAAACGAGTGATTTCCACACGGGGGTGAGGTCCGCCGGCAACGGCGGCAAGCTGCCGAGGTCGTGACGGCTTTCCGACGGGCTGTGAAAATCCGAGCCGCATGATGCCATGAAACCGTAGCCGCGCGCGATCGCCGCAAACTCGATGAACTGCGCCGGGGTGTGGCTGCCGGTGACCACCTCGATCGCCTCGCCGCCGAGCTCCTTGAACGTGTCGTAAAGCGACGCGAATTGGATCGGCGTGTAACGGTAGCGCCCGGGATGTGCGATGACGGCGCGCCCACCCGCTTCACGGATCCAGCGCACCGCGCTTTCCAGTTTGGCCCACTGCATGGGCTCGTTGGCGATGCCGTCGTCTGCCAGGTAACGATCGAACACCGACTGGATATCCGGGCAATGGCCTGCCTCCACCAGAAACCGCGCAAAATGCGTGCGGCTGACGAGTTCCGGGTTGCCGGCGTAAGTCAGCGCGCCTTCGAATACGCCTGGAATGCCCAGGCGCGCGAAGTTTTCGCCGATCCTGCGCGCCCGGTCGGCGCGCCCTGAGCGCGTCTGGCGCACCCCCTCTTCAAGCGCAGCATTGTCCGGATCAAAGCCCAGTCCAACGATATGCACGGTGCGCGCGGCCCAGGTCACCGAAATCTCGACGCCCGTGAGGTAATGCATGCCAAGCGCGCGGGCGGCGTCACGCGCCTCGGCCTGGCCCGAAATCTCGTCGTGGTCCGTCAACGACCAGATCGTCACGCCGTTCAAAGATGCGCGCTCGGCGAGCGCGCGCGGCGTCAGCACGCCATCGGACACCGTCGAATGGCAGTGCAAATCAGCACAAAGGCGCGATTCAACCGACACGGAGGAAGTCCACAACAGCCGCAATCTGGTCTGGGACCATGAAGGTCGGCGCGTGTCCGACCCCGGCAAACTCGACAGACCGTGCGCGCGGGTTGCGCGCCAGCATCTGCCCGACGGTAACCGTGGAAAGAAGATCCGACTCCTGGCCGCGCACGATCAGAATCGGCGCGACGATCGACGCATACGCAGCCCACAGCACCGCTTCGCCCTGCTGGGCCAGATCCTGGTTCATCGCACCGAACGGCACGGCAATCCCAAGGTCGTAGTGCTTGACCCACTTTCCGTCGCGCTCGATGAAGGTGTGGCGCGTCAGTTCGCGCCATTGCGCATCGGTGTGCGGGCCAAACGATGCGGACACCTCCCGCACATAGATCACGGCTTCGTCAAAGGTAGAAAAAGCCACCGGTTCGCCGACGTACTGGGCGATGCGCTCGATCGAAGACGCCTCGATATGTGGGCCGACGTCGTTGAGCACGATCTTATCCAGCGGAAGATGTGCATCGGGCAATGGCTGGTGAGCCTGCGCCGGCGTCGGATGCTGGCGTGCGAACCGTGCCTGCGCGAGCAAACCGGAATACGCCAGACCAATCAGCCCACCAAGCGAAGTACCCACCCAGGACAACCGGGCCGGGTTCAGTCGTGCGACCAGCGTGACCATGTCGCTTGCGTACTGCGGCACCGCATACAGCGCGGGATTGGCCAGCCGGTCGGATAGCCCCCTGCCGACGACATCCGGGCAAACCACCCGAAAATCTGCGGCAAGCGCCTGCGCGAGATCGTCGAAATCGCGTCCCGTGCGGGTGAGTCCGTGAACGCACAGCACCACGTCGGGGTTATCCGGTGCGCCCCACTCGTGATAAGCCATACGGTGCACGCCAACCGGGCTGCTGCACGTAACGACGTTGAGTCTGGGCGACGACATGCCGGAAACCTCCGTTGAATTCATTGTTTCATTGTAGTGCAGCGCCCATTGCCACCGCCCCGCCTTCACTGCCCGTGCCAGTAGCGGTGCTGCGTGTGTCGCTGGGCCTGTACGTCCAGTCCGCCGACCCCGGACTGTGCGATGACCGCTCCGTGCAAATCGGAGCGCCAGAGCGTGGCGCCCGCGGCATCCCAGCGCTTGAGCACATCGGGGTCGGGGTGTCCGAACCGATTGTGCCGGCCGACCTGGATGAGCGCGTGGGAAGCCCTCGATGCGGTTGTGAACTCGGAGGATGAGGACGACCGCGAGCCGTGGTGCGCCACCACGATGAGATCCGCCGCTGCGCGACCCACGGCGATGACTTCCCGCTCCTGCCTGACGCCAATGTCGCCGGTCAACAGCGCAGAATGATGCTTGCCCGCGATGCGCAATACGCAACTGCGCGCATTGGTGGCACCGGGTTTTGCACCGGTTTTTGCATCAATTTTGGCATCAATTTTGACATCAGTTTTGACATCAGTTTTGGCACCGGTTTTGGCATCGGTTTTGGCACCGGTTTGGGCATCGGTTTTGGCATCGGTGCCGGCGTGCGCCTGCGCCGGATGAAGAAACTCGAACGTGACGCCGTCGGTTGTCCAGCCAGTGCCGCGAACGCACGGCACGAACGCACCGGGGGTGTGCAATCGCCCGGCCTCGCCGTGGGCGATCGTCCGGCGTCCAAGCCACGACGCAAGATCGAACGAGGCATAAGCCTTGTCTACAGGAATGGCGGACAACACGCCGTGAAGCCCTCCCGCATGGTCGAGATCCGGATGCGAGACGACCAGCGCGGCAAGCGACCGGATTCCAAATGCACGCAGCACAGGTGCCACGATCCGTTCGCCCGCGTCGGCCTTGCCAACCTTAGGCCCCGTGTCGAAGAGCGTATCGCTGTTACGTGTGCTCACGACGATGGCGCTGCCCTGCCCTACATCAAGCGCGACGAGCCGCCAATCGCCTTCCTGCGGGCGTGGTGGCTGCCACGTGAGCGCCGGAACGACAAGGCACCATCCGGCCCAGCGCGCCGGCACCCCTGGCGGCTGCAACGCCCAGGCCACCCCAAGCATTGCGACCAGTAACACCGGCCACGGCAACTGCGCGACATCCAGCGTTGCCCACGACACGTGGGCGAGCCACTCGACCGGCACCAGGGTCCAGGCAAGCGCCTGGTGCCCTGCCCATCCAGTGGCCGCGGCAGCGCCGCCCAGGCCCGGGATGACGGAGAACAATCCGGTCGCAAGCGCCAGGGGCGTCACGATGAAGGTGATGACGGGAATCGCGATGGCGTTGGCGAGCGGTGAGCTCGCCGATGCCTGCTGGAACATGAAGGCCAGCACAGGAAGCATCGCCAGCGTGATCAGCCACTGCAGCCGCGCGGCAGCGGCGAAGACATTGCGCAATCGACCCGCAAACGTCGTGGCTTCCTGAATCCGCGCCGCGCTCGCCCCTGCACCGAGCAGCACCGCAACTGCCCCGAACGACAGCCAAAAACCCGTGGCCATCGGCGCCCACGGGTCGGCGGCCACGACAAGCGCCGCCGCCGCGCAGACGATCCGTGTCGGCGCAAGCGGCGCCCGCGCACCTAGCCCGAACGCCGCGACGGCCAGCATCAGGAAAGTGCGCCGGGCCGGCACGCCCCAGCCAGCCAACAGGCAATAAGCCCACGCAACCACCACGGCGACGATCGCACCCACAAGCCTTGCCGGCAACCACTCACATGCTGGAAGGCGCCCCAGGCGGCTGCGCTTCCAGAGCAGCATCGCGCACCAGGCCCCCATGGCGGCGAGCATGGTGACATGGGATCCGCTGATCGAGACGAGGTGCGTAATCCCCGTGCGACCGAAGATGCGCCAGTCTTCGACCAGGACGCCATCCTGATCGCCGATGGCCAAAGCGATCATGACCGCGCCATACCGGCTTTCGCCGAGCGCCTGGCGCATGCCCGCGCGCGCGACATGCCGGGCGCGCGCGACGAATGACTCGGCGTTGGCGGCCGGCCGATCCTCAAGCAACACGGGCTCACCGCGCACCTTGCCAATGGCGCGCACGTTGCGCGAGAACATCCACCCTTCGTAGTCGAACGAGGCCGGGTTCGCGGTGCCGTGCGGGCGTCGCAATACCAGTGCCGCGCGCCAAACCTGACCGGGCAGGACCTCGGGCAATTGTTTCCCGGCAGCGGCAAGCCCCGGATCCGTCGCGGCGCCCCACTGCATCGGCGGCGTCCAGTTCACGAGAATGCGCTCGGGCACACCGGGAACCGGGCTCTCGATCACTTGCGCCTCGAAGCGCCTCGCGCCATCGCGATCCGCGCTCAAGCCAGTGACCCGAAACGACAGTCGGGTGACTTTGTCCTCCAGCGCGGGATCGAGCCGGTCATTGAGCCGCGCCTGCGCAAACCACGCGGCATACGCCGTGCCCGCGCATGCGCATCCCGCGACAACAGCAATGCTTGCTAAGGCAATCGCCCAAGGCCTCGACCGTCCCCGCGCGCACACCTGCAGCACGAAGGCGAACGCGAGCATGAGCGCCGCAATGCAAACCGCGATGCCCAATGAAGGCAACTCGCTACGCGTATGCGTCAGCGCGGCTCCGGCGATCCAGCCCAGCGCAGCCAATCTTCCCATGATGCCCCTCAAAACAGCGCATGGTGCGACAGTCCACGCACAACTGCGATCCCCACTGCACGCAATTGATCCACGTATGCGGAAAAAACATTTCACTCAAGGCATCGACAAATATTCAACTACTATCCACAAGCCTCACGGCTTTTTCAAAGATCTGCCCATCCGATGTTCGGTGTTACACGCACGTCTGCGCTCGCTGCATCAATCCGCAGTGCAGTTGCGCCATGACCTAAAACCAAGGGACCGAACTGAAATGACTCGCCGAAATGTTCCGCAGGCACAGCACTCCAGCGCAAAAAGTCTGCGCAAGGTGACCATCGCCGCAGTCGCGGGCACGATCATCGAATGGCTCGACTTTGCGATTTACGGATTCATGGCGCCAACCATTGCCGTCGTTTTTTTTCCAAAAGCCGACGAGGTGATTGGCCTGCTGCAAACTTTCGCGCTATTCGCCGTGTCCTTTGCCTTGCGCCCATTGGGGGGTGCCATCTTCGGACGCATGGGCGATCGTGTCGGCCGCAGGCGCGTGCTGGCTCTGACCGTGCTACTGATGTCCGCGGCGACAGCCGCAGTCGGGCTACTGCCCAGTTATGCGTCGGCCGGCATCTGGGCCACGGTGTTGCTCACGCTCGCACGCTGCCTGCAGGGTCTTTCTGCCGGAGGTGAGTATGCGGGCGCGGTCACCTTCGTCATCGAACACGCCCCCGACGGCAAGCGCTCCCGCTACAGCAGCTGGATTCCTGCCGGGGCATTCGCCGCATTCGCGGGCGCCGCGCTTCTGCTGTACTTGCTGACCGCGACCCTTTCTGCCCAGACGATGCAAGACTGGGGCTGGCGAATTCCGTTCCTGATCGTGGCACCGCTTGGTGTGGTCGGGATGTATCTCCGAAACCGCCTCGATGAAAGCCCACTGTTCCAGCAGATTCTTGATGGCCCGCCCACGCCGCACACGCCGATGCTCGAAACCCTGCGCGTCGAATCCAAGCCCATGCTCAAGCTAGGGAGTTACATCAGTTTGACGGCGTTGTCGTTCTATTTGCTCTCGACGTACATGACGACTTTCTTGCGTGAGGTCATCGGGTTGCCGCCCGACCAGGTTTTGCTGACCAACGTGGCGGCGCTGACGTTCGGGGCCTGCGCGGCGCCATGTATTGGCGTAATCTGCGACGCAATCGGACGGCGCGCCACAATGGTCACATCAACCATTCTGCTCGGCGGCCTGTCGATCCCGGCGTTCCTGCTGGCTTCGGATGGCTCCATCGGCCACGCACTCGTTGCGCAGTTGATTCTGGCACTTGGTGCGGTGACGGCCAACGTGGTGACCGCGGTGCTGCTGTGCGAGGTATTCCCGACACGCGTACGCTACACCGCATCGGCGATTACCTACAACGTCAGCTTCGCCGTATTCGGCGGCACGGCGCCCTTTGTCGCGACCTACCTGGTCGCATCGTCCGGAAACAAGCTGGCCCCTGCGATCTATCTCACGGTCGTTGCGGTCGGGGCGCTGATTGCCGCGCTGTCGATACCGGAAACCGCCAGCCGGCCGATGCTGACGCGCAGAGCCTCCGAGGGCGCGACTCTCGCGCGAGCAGAAGGCTGATGACCCACTAACCCCTGGCGGGTGCTGAACGCGGCCGGGCCGCGTGGTGCGCCAGGAACTCGCCGAACCGGCGTACGACCTCGGAGGGATGATCGTCGACCCAGACGGCATAGGTGGGAATCCGGTCAGGCACATCCACCAGTGGCCGCACGACCACCCCCTCGCGCATCAGGTTGCGCACGCATCCGGCATAGACGCTCACCCCGACGCCGGCAGCCACCATTCCCAGGATGCCGCTGGTGCTCGAAGCCTGCTGGACGATCGTCGGAAAGAACCCGACTGAGTGGCAAATCGGAAACAGCAACCCGCGAAAACTGCTGAACGTCTCCTCCGATCCCATCACAAAAGGCTCCTCGGCCAGGTCCGCAAGCCGGAGGTTGTCGCGCGAAGCGAGCGGATGCAGGTCAGGCAACAGCGCGACGTAGTCGTTTTCTTCCACCAGCAC
>CAITPF010000006.1 GCA_903894155.1 uncultured beta proteobacterium
CGGCACCCATTTGTCCGATGCCGACCACTGCGATTTTCTTTGTCATGATTGTTTCCTCAGTTCAACAGTGACGCCTTCGCGCCCTATTCGACTTTGATGTTGGCTTGCTTGACGATGGCGGCGTACTTGGCGGTTTCGGTGCGCATGACCTCGTTGAGTTCCTCGGGCGAACCGGCGATCGTCTCGAACGCCATGTCATCGAGCCTTGCCTTGGTCTCGGGCGCCCTGAGCGCGCGCTTGGCCGCGTCGAACAGCGTCTGCGTGATGTCAGCGGGCAATTTCGCCGGACCCCAGAGCGCGTACCAGGAGGGCAGGGCGAACCCAGGCAATCCGCTTTCCGCGACCGTCGGGACATCCGGCAGGCTTGCCGCACGCTTGGGGCTCGTGACGGCCAGGACCTTCAGGCGGCCCGAGCGCACATGCTGAATGGCTGAAGGAACCGGCTCGACCATGGCGGTCGTGTGTCCGGCGATCGTGTCGGTCAACGCCGGGCCGCCTCCGCGATATCCGACGACGGGCATGTTCAGTCCGGCCTGCTGGTTGATCAGTTCTTCGGCAAGGTGCCCCGTTGTGCCGAGGCTCGAGGTGGCCCAGGTGTAGGCACCGGGCTTGGCGCGCACCATCGCGACGAACTCTTCAAACGTCTTTGCCGGAAACTCGCTGCGCACGACGACCAGCTGGGGCACGTAGCCGATGTAGCAAATCGACGTGAAGTCCTTCACCGGATCGTAGGGCGTGGTCATCGCGATCAGGGGCGTGATGATCTGGTTGGCCGCGTTGAGCAGGATGGTGTAGCCGTTCGGTGCAGACTGGGCGACCATATTGGCGCCGATCGTGGCGCCTGCGCCGCCCTTGTTTTCGATGATGACCTGCTGGTTCGTCGCGGTACCGAGCGCGGGACCGATGACGCGTCCGAGCGTGTCGACGGTTCCGCCGGGCGGAAACGGGATGAGCATCTTGATCGGGCCGCTGGGGTAATCCGCAGCAAGCGCCGCGCGATTGCTGATCAGGGCAAGCCCGCCGAGGCCCCCCGCCGCGATTAGCCTGCGGCGCGTGATATCGCACGATTGATCGCTGCGCATAGTGTCTCCGTTGAAATTTTTCTTATTGACCTAAAATCATATATCAGTCACTGGCTTCGGTGCCGTCTGGTTTGCACCCCGCGAGCTTGAGTGTTCCGATCCGCTTGTGCAGCCACCAGCCGGCCGACTCGTTCCAGTTGCTGAAATCCGGGTCGGATTGCAGTTGCTGCGCTGCGTGATGCGCCCAGAAGGGATCGTACATGGCCTGGCGTCCAATCGCGATAAAGTCGGCCCGGTCCTCGCGCAAAATCGCCTCAGCCTGTGGGCCGTCAAGGATCAGTCCGACTGCCATCGTGGCCATGCTGGCCTCGTGGCGGAGCTGGTCGGCATAGGGGACCTGAAATCCAAGACCGCGCGCCGTGTTCTGCAGTACGGCTGATGTGCGCAAACCGCCCGACGAGCAGTCAACGACATCGACGCCGGCTTTGTGTAACTCTTTGGCGAGTACGACCGAATCCTCGACGCTCCAGCCACCAGGGCCTCCGCCGTCTTCCGCTGATACCCTGAAGAACAAGGCCTTGCCTGCCGGCCAGTTCGCGCGGATCTCGCGCACGACTTCAAGGGCAAGGCGCATTCTTCCCGCGCGATCGCCGCCGTATTCGTCTGTGCGTTCGTTGACCAGCGGCGTAAGAAAGCTTGCGATCAGGTAGCCATGCGCGCCATGAATCTCGATCATGTCAAAGCCTGCTTCATCGGCCCGCCGGGCTGCCTCGCCAAACTTGCGCACGATGTCGTGGAGTTCGGCGGTGGTGAGCGCGTGTGGCGTGGGGTAGCCCTCGTCGATGGGGACGGCCACCGGCCCCACCAGCGGCCAGGGCTCTTCGCCCGGCAACGCGTCGGCTTGCCTGAGCGGACCGTAGCTGGCTTCCCAGGGGCGATGCGAGGATCCCTTGCGGCCAGAATGCCCGAGCTGGATCGCAGCCAGGCTGCCTTGCGAATGTACGAAGTCGACGATACGACGCATCATCGGGACCTGATCGTCAGACCATAATCCCGGGCACCCATACGAGATCCGGCCTCGTGGTTCGACTGCAACGGCTTCTGTCAGTACGGTGCCGAAGCCGCCAAGCGCGAACTTGCCGTAATGCACGAAGTGCCAGTCGGTCATGTTGCCGTCAACCGCCTTGCACTGCATCATTGGCGCGAGCACGATTCGGTTCGGAAAAATCGTATCCCGTATTTTGAACGGACTAAACAGCGCGCACTCAGTTGCAGGCATTCGATGCTCCCCCTGTTGTCATTGTTGGCATTGGCCACGTCGAGCTGATGCCATTTGGTGTGCTGGCGATTATTCACCTTATACAACCAGGCGGCAAGCTAGCCGCTCAGGCGCAACACGGGAGGCGACCGGCGAACCGCTTAGGGCCGGATGCACTAGCGGCAGAAAGCCTCGATTGCGCTGACATGCTCAGGAGTCGTGCCGAATTCGGCACGCAAGGCCTCGCGCGATGCCAGTTCGAAGTCCGCGAACTCGAAGCCCGGGCCGACGACGCAGCTGACGAACGAAAAGGCGTTCGAATCTGCGGGTCGAGAGGCGAACCAGGTGTTGGCCGGAACGGTGAATTGCATGTGGCCGCTTTCAAGGCCCAGCGTGACCGTCTGCAGGCTACCGCTGGTGTCAAAGTAAAGAATAAGGACATCGCCGCCTGCGTGGTGAAACCACGTCTCGTCCGAGGTGATCCGGTGCCATGCCGAGAACCTCCCGGGCGGCAGCAAAAAGTAAATCGAGGTGTAGGCGCTGCGCGCACCCCCGTGGCGAGGCGAAACGACGCTGTGCGCCGAGCGATGCATTTCGCGATAGTGACCGCCCTCAGGGTGAGGCAGCAGGTCGAAGCGAAGAATGATGTCGTTTGCGTCTTTCATCGGGCGGTCTCGGTAATTAATGCGTCGAAAGTTGATCGGCTCACGCCTGGGCGCTTGCCAGCTCGGGCATTCGACCGGAATGCAGGATGGCCATTGCCGCATCCGGCATCGCATCGAGCCAGGCCCCGAACTGATCCGGCGCAAGCACGACCGGGGTGCGTTTTTCGTCACCGGGCCTGTGAAACCGGTTCATGATCGGGTGGTGATCTGCGTTGATCGTCAGCATCGAGAACGAGGCGACCACTTCGCCGCTCGCCGGATCCGTCCAGCGATCCCAGATGCAGGCGATTCCGAACGGCCCGCCGTCGGCGCGGGTAATACGCCAGCGCACGGCCCGGCCTGACTCATAGCAGGGCTCGAAAAAGCCGTCAGCCAGGGCGATCGCGAAATGGCGGTGGCGCCACGCAGCCCGGTAGCTCGGTTTTTCAGCGACGGTCTCGCTGCGCGCGTTATAGGTGCGGCGTCCGATCGTGCCATCCTTGGCCCACGACGGCACCAGTCCAAAGCGTGCCAGCCCGCAGGCGACGCGGCCTGACTCCTGACTCTTGACGACGATGGGCGCCAGGTAGCCCGGGAAGACCACCTCGGGGTAGCCGCCCGCCAGCGGCACGGCGAAGTGTTCGCGTACCCAGTCGACGTTCTGTGTTGGTGAAAATACTGAGCACATCGGGGGGAGGGCCGCAGGGCTGCGCGCTAAGTTTCAACTCCGGCCAGAATATCACCTGGTGAGCCACCGGGTCCCTAGACTGACTGTTATCGGCGAAGAGTCGCCAGATCGGAGAAGGGACCATGAAAACCACAGCCACCCCCCTGCGCACCTTGCTGGCGGCGCTTGCCGCTGCCGCCCTGAGCATTCCGGTCGCAGCCCAGTTGCCACCGGGGCCGCCTGCCGCCAACTGGAACGACAGCCCGCTAAATTGGCAAAACAGCCCCCAGAACTGGAATAACGCGTCGGCGAACTGGAACAATTCCCCGAACAACTGGAACAACAGCCCCCAGAACTGGAATTCGGATAACGGGGTCTACGACAACCGGGGCAACCGTATGGGCTACGAAACCCGCACCCCGGACGGCGTGACCAACATTTACGACAACCAGGGCAATCGCCTGGGGTACGTTCCGGCAGGCCAGGCGCCAAGTCCGGCTCGCCGATAAACCGTCCCGCTGATAGACCGCTCCGCCGCCCAGTGTGGGGGCCGACGTCAACGGATTTGTAATTTCGCCCACTTCGGGAGCTCTTTAATATTAAAATCGGGCGCAGATCAGGTATCCTCCTGCGGTAGATCGCCGCATAGATAAAACTAACTTAGCTTCCCTGACCTGCCTTGATTAATCCGATGATGACCCTACGCTTGTCCGGCATCCTGTCCGCCTGCGCGATCCTTGCGTCTGCGGCCCAGGCGGGAGTGCTTGACGATATCCAGAAGACCGGCGTCCTGAAGGTCTGCATGTGGCCCGACTACTTCGGCATTAGTTATCGTGACCCGAAAACCGGCTGGCTGCAGGGCATCGACATCGAGCTTTCCGAAGAACTCGCCAAGGATCTCGGCGTCAAGCTTGAATACGTTGAGACGGATTTCAGCAGAGTCGTCGCCGACGTGGCATCCGGCAAGTGCCAGATCGCCATGATGGGTGTGGGCGTAACGCCCGTGCGCGCCGAGAAAGTCGACTTCTCGGCGCCATACTTGCGCAGCGACGTCTACGCGGTGACGACGCGGGCTAACCGCAACCTGTTGACCTGGGATGATATTGATCGCCCGGGGCGTGTGATCGTCGTGCAAAAGGGAACCTTCATGGAGCCTCTCATGCAGAAGATGCTGCGCGAGGCAACGCTCGAGGTCACGGTCATGCCCAGCGAGCGCGAGCGTGAAGTCGAATCGGGCCGGGCCGATGCATTTATGACCGACTACGCCTACAGCAAACGAATGGAAATGAACACGGACTGGGCGAGGGTGATCGCGCCGACCAAACCGGTGCAACTCACCGACTACGCGTATGCCGTGCCAAAAGGTGATGCGCCCTGGCTCGCGCGGGTCAACGCGTTCGTCGCGGCCATCAAGAAGGATGGTCGCCTTGAGAAGGCCGCCCTGCCTCACGCACTGCTTCCGATTGTCGTGAAGGACTGATCCGTGGAATCGATGCTGTCTACGGATTTTCAGGTCAAGCCCAAGAAATTCAGGCTGTTTTTTGTCGTTCTGCTGGTCCTGTTGCTCGGCGTGATCTGGGGCGGAACCTACTACGCCGTGCGCCTTGTGCGCGAGAATCTCGAATCGTCGATGCGCAGCAGCATCGAGACCAATACCGTCGTGCTCGAGGAGCATGTCTCGCGAGCGCTTGACGCCGTAGGCGCACGCATGGATGCCGTCGTGGCGCTTACCCCGCGCTATATCGAGCAACCGGCCCCACAGGCCGCCTCGGCACTTAAGCAACTGATTTACGACGACCGTGTCATCCGAAGCATCTCGCTGGTGGATTCCAAGCTGCGCGTGGTTGCAAGCTCAACGATGCGCAATATGGGTGTTTCACTGCCGGATGACTTCCTGCCGGAATCCAAGACGCGGCCCGGTTCCGCCGTGATTGATTTCGGCCGGGTGTTTCCCTATCGCGATCTGTATGAAGTGGGCCAGGCACCGATCGCGGGTGCGGAAAATGCCTTCTGGATGGTGTCGTCGCCGGTGCGCGTGGACGGTGCCGTTTATCACTGGGTTGCGGCCCTGAACGTGGGGCTGTTTCTCAACCTCTGGGATCGCACCAGCAACGACGCTTCGACGGCCATCACGATTTACGATTATTCCGGCCAGGTCATCGCGACCAACCGTGAACTGGCCGGCGTGGACCAGACAGCCCTTGGCGCTGAGATCCTGGTGCAGGTCAAGCAGAGGTTACGCGGGTATTTTGACTACGGATCCCGCGATCCGATCATGGTTTCCTACCGTGGCAGCAGCGACCATTCGGTCATCCTTGCCGTAGTTGGCGATCCCGCAGTCCTTATGCGCCAGCATTCCGCAAGCCTTGGCCAGTATTACTGGGCCGCGGGCGTGCTCTCGCTGCTGCTCGTGCTGATCACTGGCATCCTGTACCGCTGGTACATTCGGTACGAGATTTCGGTTTCAGAGCTGTCGAACCAGGCGAAAGCCATGGGCGCGCACCTGATCATCAGCGAATCCGATCCAGGTGGAAGGATCGTCGGTGTCAACGATGCATTCCTTGCCGTATCCGGATACTCGCGTGAGGAGCTGATCGGAAAGAACCACCGCATATTCAATTCGGGGATGTACGCCAAGTCCTTCTACACCGAACTCTGGGAATCGCTCAGCGCCGGCAAGATCTGGAAGGGCACCTTTCGCAACATCAACAAGGCCCGCCGTTACTACTGGGTGCAGGTCACGATTGTTCCGTTCACCGACGCGTGGGGAAAGATCTCCCGATACGTGGCGCTTTACACGGATATCACTGACGCGATCGTGCAGTCCGAGAAGTTCCTGCGCGAACGCCGTCTTCGCGAGGAACTCACCCGCATCAACCGCGAGCTGGTCAATGATTCCAATACCGACACGTTGACCGGGATCGCCAATCGTCGCGCGTTCGCGTCCTTCTCGGACCAGATTATCAAGAACACGCATCACTCGGCGTACCCGGTCTCGGCGCTGATGATCGACCTCGATTTCTTCAAGACAGTCAATGACAGCTTCGGTCATGAGGCTGGTGACATCGTCCTTTGGGAGCTTGCACGGCGCTGGAGCACCGCAGTGCGCACCTCCGACATGCTGGCGCGCGTGGGCGGTGAGGAGTTTTGCGTGCTTCTGCACAACTCCAATAGTGCGCAGGCTGTCATCGTGGCCGAAAAGATTCGGGCCATCACGTCCGGCCAACCCGTCTATTACGAGGACCCGGCGACCAAGCGCACGGTCGAGATCCCGATCACGGTCAGTATCGGCGTTGCAACCGCCGACTCGCTGCGCGAGGTGGTGATGGACGAACTCTTGCGGGTGGCCGACGCGGCGCTGTATGAAGCCAAGCACGCTGGCCGCTACCGCGTCGTTGCCCGCAAACTGGACTGATCGGGTTCGTGGCATGTGCCGCGACCGGTCTCGTGCGTAACCCGGTCGCTGAATTAAAATTCCCTCAGAGAACAACAATGACCCGGCCTCGACGCGGCTGGGCAACAGGGGAAGGCAAATGCAGGGAAGGTATGAGTTCCTCGCCCAGGACCGCATCATTTACGGATTCCCGGCCGCCCAGGCCGTGGCCGAGACCGCCGATGCGCAGGGCGCCCAACGCGTGTTCCTGGTCACCAGCCAGACGCTAAGCCGCAAGACCGGCGAAATCCGGAAAATCCGTGATGTGCTTGGTCCGCGTTGCGTGGGCCTGTTCGACGAATGCATCGCGCACGTGCCGCGTGAAAGTGTCCTGCGCGCGGCCGATGCCGTGCGCCGTGCCGAACCTGACCTGATCGTTACTGTGGGCGGGGGCACGCCGATCGATACGGTCAAGATCCTGCTGATTTGTCTTGCCGAGGGCGTACAGACGGAGGATGAGCTCGGCGAGTTTCGCATTCGGGTGCGCGAGGACGGCTCCCGGCATGTCCCGAAGGTCGGCCGCCCGCCCGTGCGCCAGGTGGTCTTGCCGACCACGCTTTCGGGCGCGGAATTCAGTGCGATCGGCGGGGCGACAGACACGCGTCGTAAGGTCAAGGATCTTTACGCCGGTCGGGAAATCGGCGCGCAGGTTGTCATCCTGGATCCGGCCCTGACGGTCCATACCCCGGAATGGCTCTGGCTTTCGACCGGTGTGCGCGCCGTCGATCATGCCGTCGAGAGCATATGCTCGCGCACCGCGCAGCCGTTTACCGACGCGACCTGCCTTCATGGATTGGCGATGCTGGCGCGGTCGTTGCGCCGCACGAAATCCGATGCACAAGATCTGGATGCCCGGCTCGAAAGCCAGGTCGGCGTCTGGCTGGCGGCCGCAGGGCTTGGCCGCGTCGATCTGGGCGCAAGCCACGGGATCGGCCATGAACTGGGTGCTGTGGCGGGTGTGCCGCACGGGCACACCTCGTGCGTACTGCTGCATCAGGTGCTGCGCTACAACCGCGAAATCAACGCCGCTCGCCAGCAACTGGTGAGCAACGCGCTGGGCGACCCGGCGGCACCCGCAGGCGACTTGATCGAATCGTTGGTGCGCGCCCTCGGCATGCCTCTCACACTGCGCGACGTGGGCGTTCGCCGCGACCAGTTTGATGCCGTTGCGAGCGCGAGCATGGAAAATGTATTCGTGCGAGGCAATCCCCGCCCGATTCGCAGCCCGCAGGACATCATCGACATTCTCAATATGGCCTGGTGAACAAGCCAGACGTCACGCAACCCCCACGCCTGAACTCGCAGGACCTCGATCATGCTGAACCTTAGTGCCTTCATCGCGTTTCACGCCAAACAAACCCCGGATCGCACCGCGTTGATCTATCGCGACGCCGCGATCTCCTACCGCGATTTCGATGATCGTATCCGGCGTACCGCCGCGCTACTGCATTCGCGGGGGATCGGCGCCGGCGACGTTGTCGCGCTTTTCATGAAAAACAGTCCGGCCTTCCTTGAGATCGCCTTTGCGGCGAGTTATCTGGGCGCGATATTCCTGCCCGTCAATTACCGTCTGGCCGCGGCCGAAGCGGATTACATCCTGAACGATGCCGGGGCCAAACTGCTGTTCGTCGACCAGGAATTCGACTCGATCCAGTCGCTCAATATCCCCAAAATCGTCTTGGGCGATGCGGCAGCAGCCGATTCGCGCGCGCTCTCGCCGGCGCTGCCTGTTCCTGTCTGCCACGTGACGCAGGAATCCGACCTGGTCCGCCTGATGTATACCTCCGGCACGACCTCGCGCCCCAAGGGGGTCATGCACACTTACAGCAATATTTACTGGAAGTCGATGGACCACCTGATTGCGCTTGGTCTGACGAAGGAGGAGCGCTTGCTGGTGGTCGGTCCGCTTTACCACGTGGGCGGGTTTGATTTGCCGGGTATTGGCGTGCTGTGGATCGGCGGACTGCTCTGCGTGCATCGCGAATTTGATCCGGTCGCGGCGATGGAGTCGATCGAAAGACATCGCCTGACCGGCGCCTGGATGGCACCCGTGATGGTCGGGCGGATCCTGGCGCTGCCCGACGTCGGCCGTTACGACGTGAGCAGCTTCCGGTGGTGCATTGCGGGCGGCGAGAAGACGCCCGAGTCCAGGATCCGGGATTTCAGCCGGGTGTTTTCGGCAGGGCGTTTCATCGACGCCTTCGGCATGACGGAGACGTGCGCTGCGGATACGCTCATGGAACCCGGGCGCGAGATCGAGAAGATCGGCTCGGTTGGCCGTGCGCTTGCGCATGTGGAGCTCCGCATTTGCGATTCGGAAGGAATCACGTTGCCCCCGAACACGCAGGGGGAGCTCTGCATTCGCGGACCCAAGGTCACCAAGGGCTACTGGAACGATCCCGTCAAGACCGCAGAAAGCTTTCACGGCGATTGGCTGCGCACCGGCGACGTCGGCTACATCGACGAAGAGGGTTTCCTGTACCTGACCGATCGCGTCAAGGACATGATCCTGACCGGAGCCGAGAACGTCGCCTCGAGCGAGGTCGAGGCCGTGCTGTACAAGTTGCCGCAGGTGGTGGAGGCCGCAGTCATCGGCGTGCCCGATCCGCAGTGGGGCGAGCGCGTGGTGGCGGTGGTGGTGCTGCGCGCGGGCGAGACTCTGGATTTCGATACGCTGGTGGCGCACTGCGCAGAACACCTCGCCAGGTTCAAACTGCCCAAGGAGTTGCGCCTTGTCGACGCGTTGCCGCGCAATCCGTCGGGCAAGGTGCTCAAGCGCACCTTGCGCGAGACATTCAAACCGGTGGACGAATAGGATACTGCCGTGTCTGTCTTAGCAACTTGATAAGACTTCCGCCCCGGATTTCGAACACAGCCAAATCATGAGGAAAGGTGATGACTGTCGTATTAAAAAAATATACGAAGCATCGTGATTCGACGGTAGTCACTTTATTGAAGGCGACTATTGCGTTGTCGATTTTTTTATCGACGAACGGTTTTGCCTTCGAGTTCAATCAATTTATTGCCTTTGGTGACAGCACAATCGACACCGGGTACTTCCGTTACAACAAGACACCAATACAAGACGTCGTACTGGCTGCAGTCGCTGAAGGTGCATCGGGTGCTTTTGTCGGGTCAGGGGAAATGAACACGACGATCCTGGCAAAAAAACTGGGGCTCACTGCAAAGCCAGTGGGTGCGGGTGGTTTCAATTATGCCAATGGCGGTGCGCTCACGTATTACCCGTCGGTTTATCATCCGGGGGGTACCTCCGTTGAGGCTGTAAATATACCCACGGTCACTCAGATTGCCAATTATTTGCTTGAGGTGAAAGGCGCCGCGAACCCAAACGCGCTGTACCTCATTAGCACCGGCAGCAATGATCTGACTCATAAGGTCGATTTGCATAAATCTGCTGTCGAATTAGCAAAAAGCGTGGCAATCCTGCAGGCGAGTGGCGCAAAGCACATTCTGGTCGTGGGCAACTACAACTATGCAGTTCTGGCCGACAAGGCGGGTGAGATCCCGCCCTCCAAACTCGCCTTCTTCCAGGAATCCCTGGGGTATCAACAATTAATTTGGAATGAACTCCAGGCCGCCGGGGTTAGATTTGTTCCGGTTGACAACAACCGGCTTTTTCAAGAAGTTTTCCAAAATCCCCTGGCTTACGGATTTACCTCCGATTCGGTTGTTTCGTCAAATGCCCCTTGCGC
>CAITPF010000007.1 GCA_903894155.1 uncultured beta proteobacterium
CGGCTCGATCCATTCCTCATGCTCGATGCCTTTCGGAATGAAAATCCGGAGGATTACATCGGCGGCTTTCCGGATCATCCGCACCGTGGATTCGAGACGGTCACCTACATGCTTGCGGGAAGGATGCGGCACCACGACAGCGCGGGCAACCAGGGGCTGCTCGGGCCGGGGTGCGTGCAATGGATGACGGCCGGCAGCGGCCTGATCCATTCCGAGCTTCCGGAGCAGGCTGATGGCCTGATGGAGGGGTTTCAGCTGTGGCTCAATCTACCTGCGCGCGACAAGATGGCGCGGCCGTACTACCGGGATATCCCGTCCGAATCCATCCCGGAGTTCGTGACGCCGCAGGGTGTGCGCGTGCGTGTGATCGCCGGGTCGAGTCACGGCGTGGCGGGTGCCGTGCAGCGCGAGCACACCGAGCCGTTGTATCTTGATGTCCACCTGCCGGCGGGAACACGGTTCGTGCAGCCGATTCCCCCCGCGCATCACGCGTTCACGTATACATACCGCGGTACCGTTCTCGTCGGGGGCACCGCGGTGCCGGATCGCAACATGGCCATCCTGGCCAATGATGCTGCGGGGCAAGTGGTTGTAAAGGCAGACGCCGATGCGCGCCTGCTCATCGTCGCAGGTCAGCCCCTGAACGAGCCGATCGCGCAGTACGGCCCCTTCGTGATGAACACCGGCGAGGAGATCCAGCAGGCGCTGCGCGACTACCGCGACGGTTTGTTTGAATCGGCCAAGGTGCAGTCGCTGTAAGGATGCGTGTGAAATCGAACTCGATAAAGTTTTTCCCGCTGACGCTGTTTTCGTCGATCATGGGGCTCGCGGGCTTGGCGCTCGCCTGGATGCAGGCGCAGCGCCTGGGGATGGTCGGCAGCCCGCAGATCGGTGTTTACCTGCGGTTCGTAGCCTCGGTGGTCTATGGCGTACTGCTGCTGTTTTACGCGATGAAGCTTTTGCGCTTTCCGCAACAGGTGCTGGCCGATATACGACATCCCGTGCGATTGAACTTTCTGGCGACGATCCCGTTTGCCATGCTGCTGCTTGCCACATCATGGTACCGGGATTGGCCGGAACTGGCCGAACTGTTCTGGTGGGCAGCGGCGCTCAGCCTGCTCTGCGTAACGATCTACACCATGAACAGCTGGATCCACCACACGCATTATGAAGTCACGCACGTAAATCCTGCCTGGTTCATTCCCGTCGTGGGCAACGCGATCGCGCCGATCGCGGGCGTTCATATGGCGCCGCAGGACTTGTGCTGGTTCTTTTTCAGCATCGGCGTCGTGTTCTGGCTGGTCATCATGACAATCGTCATGTATCGGCTGTTTTTCCATGCGCCGCTGCCCGAGCGCATCACGCCGACGCTCTTCATCCTGGTCGCGCCGCCCGCCGTTGCGTTCAACTCGTACGTCGCGCTGACGGACACGGTGGATGGCTTTGCGCGGGTGCTGTATTTTGTGGCGCTCTTCCTGACGATCCTGCTCGCAAGCAGCTTCCTGCGGTTCCTGCGCCTGCCGTTCTTCATCTCCGCCTGGGCATACTCGTTTCCGTTGGCCGCGATGACGCTCGCGACGATGGAAATGGCTGCGCGCAGCGGTGGCGCCTTGTTTTACGTCGGCCTTTCGTGGGCCATGGTGGTTGCGCTCAGCGTCATCGTGGCCTGGCTCGCCTACAAGACGCTGGCGTCAGCCTTGAAGGGTACGCTTTGCGTTCCTGAGAACTGAAACACGGCCTCGGGCTTTGCGCCAGCATTGGGTGACGAATTGATCCGATGCGCGGCAAGCCCTGCCGTTCAGGGCAGGGTCAAAAGCCAGGACGGCGAAGCCGTCCTTGTGTTGTATCGCGTACGCTGGCGCCCGGGTGGTTCTCCCGGCAGGGGTAGTTACTTGTTGCCGGCCGATTTTGCCGCCATGCCCAGAAAGAGCAGTGTCCAGCCTTGCAGCAGGAATTCGACGGCCATCAGCATGCCGGGAACCCACAGGCTCGTGGAGGGCCAGCCCTGCATGATCAGGAAGCCGACGAAGATCGACAGCACGGAAGAGAGCAGCAGCCAGAACCACTCGCGGAACACCCGGTGGTGGAAGGCCTGGATCAGCCGCAGGATGCCGGTTGCGAAGAAGGTCGCCGCAAGCCAGATCGTCAGGCCTTCGAGCGCGGGGATCGGGAAGAACCAGGCCAGAATGCCCACGACGACGTAGAAGATCGCAAAGAGCCATTGCGATGTCACGCTTTTCCATCCCTTGGCCTGCATGGCGTGCATGCCCTGCAGCACGCCGCCTAAGACCGCAAAGGCGCCGAGGATGCCGATCGAGATGAAGGAGAAGAGCACCTGGCCGAAAATGCCGATTGTCCCGAGGACAATCAGCAATATGCCGATCCAGTAGAGGGATCCCGCATTCTTGGAAACTGCACCCAGAATGGCGGCCTGCGCCTGTTTCAGGTCTGGCGGCACTTGAGTTGCCATGGCGAATCCTTGAGTGTTAAATGAGTTGACGCAGCGATGCTTCAAAGGTCATGGTAGCACCTGACAAGTTTGCAACCGCGACAATCCTGTAATGTGACCCGGAGGCGGGAATGCCCGAAATCACGGACTACACCGATAGCTACTATTCGATGACCTGGCTTGGCCCCAAGGGCTACCCGGAAAACGCCAATTCGGGTCGTTGCTACTTTACCGGCATGCTCGGCATGTTGCGGCATTTCGGCGAGGCCGATACCCTGTTTGCCGACGGCATCAGCGGCGACGGGTTTTCGTTTCGCTGGTGCCCGGCCTGGGGAGCCCCGGCCTTCAACGGGGGCAAGGGCGCGTTCCACGAAATCTGGGAGTACACGCCGCGCATCCTCGGCTACGAGTCGCACTGGGAGGAAGACCATGAAGGCGGCTTCGACGAGGCCTTCGCACGCCTCACCGCGCTTGTCGACCGCGGCATCCCGGTGCAGGTCGGGCTGCATTACAGCCTGTTGCTCCCCTACGGCGCGATGTCCTCGCCGCGGCTCGCTTTCCAGCGCTCGATCATGAAGGAGACCGGGTTCGGGCATCACGTGGTGGTCGCGGGCTACGATCTGGATCGGCGCACCGTGACGATCTGGGAGCCCAACGACATCCGCGAGCATGCGCGCTACGAGTGTCCGATCGATGTGTTTCGCGTGGCATGGGAACAGGCGTCGCAGCGTACCGGGGATGCCTACAAGGCCTGGCCCTACCACCACCCCTGGGGCGGCCAGTGGTCCCTGCACGACGGGTATGGCCCGTACCTGATGGTCTGGGTGGAACCCGGTCGTGATCCGGGTTGGGATATTGGCAAGGCCATTCACCACAGTTTTCGCCGTAACCTGAAGATCCTGGCGGGCGAATATCCAAAGCCATATGCGCTCTTTGGCAACCAGTGGCAAATTCCGCACTGGGAAACGGGGGCGCCTGGCCTTGCGCGGTTTGCCGAGGCGGTGGTTCGCGGCGAGGTCGAGGATGCGCTTTCACCGACCGGCGAGCGCCGCGCGCTGTTCGTGTTTGGCAATATCCCGAACCACGGCGTGCTCGGACGCCAGGGTGCCGCAGGGTACCTGACACGCAGCGCTGCGGAGCTTGAAGCGAGAGGCCTTGATGCCACTGCGGTGCGGGAGGCGGCCGCGCACATGCTGCGCTCCTCCGAGGTGTTTCAGGCGCTGCGCTACGAGGGCGATCTCGCACGGGCAGGGGTTTTGCTCACTGAAATCGCGCGCTGCGAACTTGCTGCGCTCGACGCGATGCGCACCGGATGGGAGATCGTGCGACAGCTATGACAGGTGCGCGGCAGGCCCCGCCGTTCAGTGCGGGAAGAATGCCATGCGCGCAATCCTGCCCGGGGGCTAACCGGGGTAAAACGCCAGTTGATCCTGACGGATTCCGAAGATGTCCGCGAGCCAGTCAATCATCAGCTCCTGGCCGAGCGTCGGGTTGTCATGCTGGCAATGCTCGGCGCCCGTTTCCTCTTCGCTGGTGAGACGAAGCGTGGCGTTGACGCCCTGGCTGATCGCGTAGTCGTAGACTGTCCGGACGGTTTCGACACCAAGGACGTCGTGGCCGCCGTGCAGGATCAGATAGGGGCATTTCATGTTGCCCAGCACGCCTTCAAGCTTGAACGGACGAGCAATTTCGGCGGCCTCGGCCATCGATTTCGCACCGAACACCCACTTGATGTGCCCGGCAAGTTTGTGGCTGTCGTCGCGCGTCTTCCAGCGCTCATGGACATTCCACATGGCGCCGTGCGAGATGCAGGCGGCCAGGCGCGGTTCCATGGCGCCAGCGCGTCCGGCGTAGTAGCCGCCCAGGCTGGATCCACTGACCGCGATGCGTGACGGGTCAATGTCCGAGCGCTTTTCCAGCCAGTCGATGCATCGGCCGATCGGCACTTCATAGTCGTAGCGCGTCGGGACTTTGTGACGGCGCAGCATGCCACCCTGGCCAGGTCCGTCGACCAGCAGAACCGAGATCCCGCGCTGCAGCGCACCGCGACCCGTCATGAACCAGAGTTCATCCTTGAACGAATCGAGGCCACCCACCGAGATCAGCACAGGCTGGCGCGGACCGCCATTTGCCGAGCGGATGAAATAGGCCGGCATCGTGACGCCGTTTTCATAGGGAATTTCGACAATCTCGGCCGCAGGCGTCAGGCGGGTAAAGCATTTTTTCGACGCAGCCTCGCAGCGTTCGAACGTCGCCATGCGGCGCGGGTCGTCCGCCGCGAGCCAGAACTCGGCGGAGCGAAAGTAATCCGCCGCGCGCAGCCAGCAATTCATGGCCGTGCGGATATGGCCGCGTGCGAATTCCTCGTCGCCACGGCGGTCGTTGCGATCCGCGATGTGAAACCACTCCTTGTGCCAGCTGTCGTCGTCGCCCGGAATCATCCGGCTCGCCGCCTGAAAGACCTCGCTGACCGCGCCGCCGCCTTCCTGTGTTTCGCCCAGTGCCCTGCGGAACTGGTAGGACATGAAGAATTCGTCCGGCCAGTGGTGCCACCCAAAGGGTTCATAACGGGCAATGCTGGCCTGCTTGTCTGTAGACACGGTGTGCTCCTCCGATGGTTATTGGCGCTCGAAGCCGATGTCGTGCACCAGCTTGCCAAACTTGTTGTAATCGTTCGTCATGATCTCGCCAAAGGCCTGCGGGGAAATCATCGCCGGGGTCATGCCCAGTTTCTGCATGGTTTGACGCACGTCTTCCAGTCCCATGGCCGTATTGATTTCACGGTTGAGCCGATCAACGATCGCGGGGGGCGTCCCCGCGGGCGCGACCAGCCCGAACCATCCGAGCGACCCATATCCCTTCACCGTATCGCCCATCACGGGCAGGTCGGGCAGCAGGGGATCGGCGCCCGGGTTGGTAATGCCCAGCAATCGTAGTTTGCCCGCCTGGATGAGTGCCGCAAACCCCGTGTAGGAGCTGAATCCGCCCTCGATACGCCCTCCCAGCACGTCGCTGATGATTGGTCCGTTGCCCTTGTAAGCGACGTTCACGAAACTGAACCCTGTCATGTTGCCCAGCAGCTCGAACGACATGTGGGGAAATCCGCCGATGCTCGTGGTGCCGATCGAGAGTTTGCCCGGGTTTGCCTTTGCCCACGCGATCATGTCGGCAAGCGTCTTGAAGGGCGAATCCGGGCTCGTGACGAGCGCCAGGTAGTTGGCGCCGAGCAGCGCGACTGGCGTGAAGTTCTTCAGCGGATCATACGGAATGCTCTTGTAGGCGTGGGGCGCCAGCGCGAGGTTGGTGACCAGCCCCAGGGCCATCGTGTAGCCGTCAGGTTCGGCGCGTGCGAGTTCGGTCAGCGCGATCTGGCCGCTCGCGCCAGCCTTGTTTTCGATGACGACCGGTTGGCCAAGGCGCTCTGAAATCTTCGAGCCCACCAGCCGCGCGATGACATCCGGGCCATCGCCCGGGGTGAAGGGCACGATGATGCGGATGGGGCGCTCCGGGTAGGCGGCACTCGCGTTGACGCCGACGAAGGCTGCAAGGAATACGAGCAGGTAGCCGAGTGCTTTTCCCATGTCTGGAGTCCTTCCGGAGCCGAATGTTGAGCAGATCGCCGGGCATGGCACTCGCCGACGACCAAGCGAGATCCTGTCCGATCCTAGCGCAGGATATTGTGCCGCACAAGACATTACGCAACGCGCGTTCCCCCGCCGCGGTCTAGTCGGCCGGGCCCTTGAGCAGTGCCGTCAGCGCCCCGATCTCGGGAAGCCGATCGAGCGCGAGCACGGTCTCGACGATCCGGTCGCGCTCAAGCCACGGAAGGTGCTGCGTGATGCGCCCGAACTTGGCGATGACCTTGTCGGCGGTCGGAAACAGGGTTTCCGTTTCGATGCCGCTTGCGCGCAGCACGCCATTGCCCTGCATCACCTCGATGTCGACCCGATCTCTGTCCGTCGTGCGCATCTGCAGCTCGATTTTCTTGCCCAGCGCGATGACCTCGGGATCACCGACGTTGTCGTAATAGTCGTAGTCCTCCACGGGGCGCCCGAGCAAGGCGGCAGCCGTGCAGAAGCGGGCGCTGACCACGGCCTGCAGGTGGGTATCGTAGGGTCCTTCGTTGATAAAGCCCGGATTGGTGTGCGTCAGCTCGGGTGACGTCACGACGACGCGCTCGACGCTTGCCGCATCAAATTCCGGCGCCAGCGTGCGCGCGAGCACGATCGGGGTCTGCGTGAAGATGCAGACCGGGCACTCCTTGTAGACCGTTTCCTCGATCAGGTAGCGACTCCCCAGATCCCGGATCATCTCTGCCGCGTGCGCGAGCGATCCGTCGAAGGCGCGCAGGTATCCCGCCTCGCCCTCGAAGGCGGTCGGCGAGGCCGTGGCGCCCGCTTGTGCCAGCAAGGCCGCAGTCACGCCGTTGCGGCTCGCCATGCCGACGTTGAGCTTGACCTCATTGGTGCCGGAAAAAAAGCCTTCGCCAAACCCGTGCGCAAACAGCGCGGCGCATCCCAATGCATTTGCCGTCTGCGCCGCATCGAGGCGCAGCATTCTCGCCGCCGCTGCGGCCGCGCCCACTGTCCCGGCGACCCCCGAGGCCCGAAAGCGCGGCAGCATGCCAGGCGCGCCGAGATACATGCGCCCGACGATTTCGTAACCGGCCACGATGCCGGCCAGGACCTCGGCGCCTGAGCGCGCGCATTGCTCGGCGATCGCAAGGACTGCGGGAACCGTCAGCGCGCCCGGATGCGACTTCTGCATGAAATCGTCCTGCGAACGCCCGTTCACCAGCGTTGCGTTGGCGAACGCCGCATCGATGGGGGGCAGGGTGCGCCGCTGGCCAATCACCGTGGCGGACCCGCTATTCTGGCCGACGACGGCGAGCACCGTGCCGGGGACATGCAATCCCCGGGCTGCCAGCGCGGTCGACAGGCTGTCGAGCAGGCGGATTTTCGCGAGCTCGACAATTC
>CAITPF010000008.1 GCA_903894155.1 uncultured beta proteobacterium
AAACAGCACGTTATGGCCCTGGAGGATGGCCTGGTGCGCGATATTCTGCGCGATCATGGTCTTGCCCACGCCGCTTGGGCCCACCAGGATGGCGTTGGTCGCCGTGGCGAGGAACTCGAGCGTCATCAGCTCGGCAATCGCGCGCTGATCGCATTGCTGTGGCCAGGCCCAGTCGTAGTCGGCCAGAGTCTTGAAGCGCCCAATGTGCGCACAGCGCAGGCGACGCTCAAGCGAGCGGCGAGCCCGTTCGGTCTCCTCCCAGCGCAGCAGGGGTTCAAGCCAGGACTGCTCGGCACAGTCGCTCCAGTGCGCAAGCACCCCGTGCAACTGCAGTGCCGTGGCGCGCTCACGCGCATCAGCGCTGCTCATCATCGCTCTCCATCAGGTGGTCGTAGGCGTTCAGGTTGTGGGGACGCACTGGCACATCGCGCCTCCTGACGTGCTCGGGCAGCGCAATGGGCAGCGGCGGGGGCTTGTCGTTCGCTTGTCGTTGTTGCTCCAGTGCCAGGCGCACCGCGTTCGGATGGGGCGCACCGCGCGCCAGGGCGCGATGGATGGCCGCCTCCAGCTGCGTGGCGCCGTAGGTCGTGCGCAACTCCGCCAAGGCGCGCACGGTTCGCGCAAGCGGCTCACCGCGCTCGGTGGCCTGCGCGAGCAGCGTGCGACTGATCGGGATTGCCTTGATCAGCTGGTCGGTGCCCCGGTGGGCGCGCGCCTCACGCTTGTGATCGGTTAATGCGTCGATGTGACCGTCCTGCTCGATTTGCTGGCGGCGGTCATAGCTGCGCACATGGGTTGCGACCACCGTCTGGGCGTCCAGGATGCGCACCTCGCGCGGGCTTGCAGCGACAGTGAGCGTGCGGGCCACGCAGGTGTGGGGGATCGAGTAGTCATTGAGGTCAAAGCGCACATAGGGTGTCTTGCCGGCGGTGACCGCCCGGATCTCATCTGTGGGGAATGCGTTGGGGGGCAATGCGAGCAGGCTCGCGCGCTCCTGCGCGAACGCCTCGCGCACGCTTAGCGTCTCATCCTCCGGGCAGCGGCGATCGCCCGCGGCACCGAGCACCCAGGCATCGGCCTGTGCGTTCAGATCCTCGAGATCGGTAAACGCGCGCCCGGCAAAGAAGGCATCGCGGATATAGCGGATTGCCCGCTCCACGCGCCCCTTCTCATTGCCCCGCGCCACGGCCACCGGACGGGGCTCGAAGCGGTAATGCCCGGCCATCGCCAGCAGGGTTGGATTAAAGCGGATGACGCTGCCCTCGCGCTCGAGCACGGCGCTCTTGAGGTTGTCATAGAGCGCCACCCGTGGGCATCCTCCCCAGGCGACGAACGCGCCGAGGTGTCCGCGCAGAAAGTTCTCCATGTGCGCGCCCAGATAAAACCGCAGAAAGATCTGCCGCGACCAGGACAGCACCGCCACAAAGGCCATGAGCGGGCGTCGCGCCTGACCGATCTGCAGGTGATCAAAGTGACCCCAGTCAACCTGCATCTGCTCGGCCGGCAAACTGCGCAGACGCAGATACGCCTCGGCCTTGGGGCGCGGGCGGTGTCGTGCGATCAGGTGGCGGAAGTGATCCGGTCGCCCGCCGTAGCCCCGCGCCTTGACCATGTCGTAGAGGCGACTGGCGCGCAATCCCGGAAACCGCTCCAGGGTCTGCAGGATAAACGGCAGATAGGGATCAATCCCCGATGGCCGCAGGCTCGGTCCCAGCCGGGGCAGCCCGGCCTGGCCAAGCACGCGCGCCACGCTGTCGCGATGCACGTGAAGGTGGCGGGCGATGGTGCCAACAGGCCATCGCTCCGCATGATAGCTGCGCAGAATCTGCGCTTCAGTTTCCGGGGTCAGTGCCACGTGATCTCCTGTCAGGTTGGGTTCGCCGAATCCGACGACGCAGGAAGTCCTGGCGTACCCAGTCTGGCAGCGCGTCATGACATCGCTCGCAGCACCAGGGCACCCGCAGGACCACGGTCGTCTTCGGTTCGAGAGCCAGTTGAGCAGTCTGGTGGGTCGGTGGGGAACCCTGATGAGTCACTTTCTGCGTTCGGGCGCGGTAGCGGCGTTGCCGCGCGGCATGGGCGTGGCGACCACGCAGACTATGCTGGTAACGCGCTGCAGCCTCGCGCTGGGCGCGCTGGCGGGCCGCTTTTGCGCAAGCCGGGGTGCAATAGCGGTTGCCGCGATCGCAGTGGCTGCAGATCAACACCGCAATGCGGCAGCGCGCGCACAGGTACCGTCTTCCAGGAACGTCCATTGGCAGGCACGGCCAATGGGGTGGGTGCCAGAAACGCCCGCGTTGTGACATACTTCGTCTGCAACGTGGCGCCTGGCAGTTAAGGGGCTTCGGGGCGCGGCACCGGAACTGGCTTGGTCGTTGGGACCGGTGTCGTGCCTGCGTCTGTCCACCGGCCGTTCACCTTTCTACCCCATCGGCAAGAAATCTGCTGTGCATCGCGCACCGCGAGCCGAGCGCAAGATCACCGTCATCTCCAAGTCCGCAGGACGGTAAACCTTGAATCCAGCATGTACTGCCTGGAATCAAAAATCTCAAAACAAGTGCTACTGACCCGCAAGCCTTATTGCGTGCCCCGTATCGACGACGCCGATTTAATACGGAAATTGAACGCCGTTAACACTGGCGGACCTGCGGCCAGTGGTGCGAATTCGCTAACCGGTGAATGGTGGTTTGAGCGCATCTTTGCCTGGCAACAGGAACACACGAACGGCCCAGGCTTGCAATCCGTTGCCTATGGCCCGGCTATAGGTCCATGCAAGCCCGCATGCGCTCGCTGGCCTCGTTTATCGCGTCCACAACCCGGTTACGCTCACGCCGCAGTTTGGTCTGCAACGACCATTTCGCTTCGCCCTCAAGTTTTTCCAGCTCCGGCGTTTCGTAGAGTCCCGGCAAGACTGTCGTTTGCGGCGTGAACGAATAGGTGTCGTGGGTGTAGGCGTCCTTGGTGGTACCCACGACCGGCAGCAGGATGCGGCTTAGTTTCTTCAGGGTGTCGTTGACGAATTGTTCATGTCGCTCGGCCGATCCGCCGTCGACGATCTGGTCGAGCTTGCGATCGAATTTTTCGGCCAGAATCGAGAACGCCTTGGCCGCGTCCAGGGCGCTGTCCAGGCCGACAATTTTGCCGGCGATGGCCAGTGTCTGCAGGCGGACTTCAATCTCCTTGGCGACGTGACGAAACCGGTTCGGCAAAATGACTGCCGTGCACAGTTCGAACAAATACGCTGCGAAGGCGCGGATGTGCATGCCCATCTGGTTAAAGTCGACTTTGTCGGGCGTGTTTTCAATCGAATGATGCCACCATCCCAGCCCGGCGTTCGCCGTCCGCTTGAGTTCTTCCTGCGTGAAGATCGTCTGGGCAGACATCATCGGGACACCGACGCCATAGAACGAAGCATCACCGATTTTCACGGTTCGGCGCCAGCTGCGATCCATTTCCGGCATCAGGGCGGCATCCAGGCTTTCCTGCATGTCGCGCAACTCGCTGTTGGAGACGCTGCCCCAGCGTGAGGTGCCGGCGCAGCACGGCTGGTCGATTTGCAAGTAAGCCACGCCATGCTCGCGCAGGTTATCCCAGTGCTGGTCGACGTACCAGGTCGAACCGACCATGGTGCCGGTTTCATGTCCGGTCCAGAACCCGAAGTGCACGCCGCGCCGCAGCAGTTTGCGGTGCTTGTTGAAAAATCGTGCGAGCTCTAACAGGCAGGCCGAGCCGGCCGCGTTGTCGGTGGCCTGGGGGCCGTACCACGAGTCGGCGTGCCCACCGGCGATGACGAAGTCTTTGGAGGAGGGAGACTGCAAGCCCGGTTCGATTTCGCCGCAGACGATGTGAACTTCCTTCCATGCATTGTCGACTTTGGCACGCAGGGTGACGCGCACGGGCGCCTGGGCGCACAGGCCCTTGAGCTTGATGCCTTGCTCGCGCGAGATACCCACGCACGGCAGCGTGGCCATTTCAGTCTTCAGCGCCTCGGGCGTCGGATTGCCCCAGGCAGGCTTGACCGAACCGTACGGCAGCACGGGATTGTCGTCCGGACCCCAGTTCATCATCGCGCAACCGACAGCACCCTGTTCGGCGGCGATGCGCTGCTTCTCGTGGCGACCCGGATGATAAGAGAGCTCCAGCAGCACGATTTTGCCAGTGACATCCTTGCCGGCGTAGTCCTCGTAGCCGCCCGATCCGATAAAGATCAGTTCGGCGGTGATGCCCGCAGCGGAAGTCGGCACGCTATGGCCCAGCGTGTATGCGGCAATATCGTAGGCTTTGTCGCCAAGAACCGAAAATTGGGTTTCTTCGGGAAAACTGACCAATCCGGGGAACGACTCGATACGCGACTGGGCACCGGCTGCGGTCAGCTGGGCATGGGCGAACTCGGCCATTTTGCGCCCGGCCGGCGTACCGGCCAGACGGGTCGGGATCTCGCCGCAGATGTGTTCCAGGTCGGCACGTATGCGATCGACGGACAGGTCTTGCAGATGGTTTTTAGCTTGCACGATTGACCTCAGGGAATGCGGTTCGAAGGCGAGGTGACAGCCTGTGGCTTAGGCTGTCTTGGGCGAACGCCGAACGCCGGCGCGCAGGCGCTTGTAGGGCAGTTGCGAGGGATCGGCGGCGAAGGCGCCTGGAGAAATCGTCACCAGGACTTCGGCGGCGAGGGGTTCGAACTCGGCGCGAAAGTGGCAGGTGCTCTTGACCACGACGATCTTGTAGTCGCTGACATTGACGCCGACGTGCTGATACGGCGCCAGATCATGGCTCTGCATGCGTTTGCTGGTTACCACAACGTCGACCGCACCTATGCGCAAGAGCGCCATGGGTCCGAGGTCGACCTGACGTTTGCCGGTTACTTTGCCGGCTGTGGCGAATTTGCCGTCGCCCAGGGCGGCGACGGTGAATGTCTGGTGCAATGGCACGACCGGGGCCGGGCCGTGCCTGCCGCCCAGCGCCAACGTGATCTCGCTGCCGACGCCCGCCAAGTGCGCAGCGGTCGCCGCATCGGCATCGCAGAAAAGTCCCAGCACCGCCGAGCCGACGTCATGCCGCAGCAATTCGGCCAGTACACCCGTGGTGTCGCTGGTGCCTCCACAGCCCGGGTTGTCCTGGGTGTCGGCGATGACGACCGGCTTGTCGGCACTCTTGGCGATGGCCATGGCTTTTTCGATCGCCTGGCGCTCGTCGAGCAGCGGAAATGAGAAATCAGTCTCGAGCTTTTCGATCAGGGCTTCCAGTTCGTCGGCCGCCTGTTCGGCCAGAGCCTGCGTTTTCGCATAGGCGAGCGCAGATGGTCCGCATTCGGCCAGGTCTGAGGACGGAAAGCCCGCCAAATAGCTGACGCAGTAAACGCCGGCGATTTCTTTGGTTGAAGCGTGTACGACCGTGCTGGAAGGGTGGACCAGCGTGCTTTGACTATTGAGCGGGATCAGGAAAGGCGCTTTTCTCAGCACACGGCCGGCCGGACGCCCGTCTTTCAAGATCTGCTTCAGGACCGCTGCGGCCTGCTTGCCGGTCCGCACGCGATCGACGTGGGGATAAGTTCGGTAGGCTACCAAAGCATCGGCGCTTTGCACCATCATCGCGGTGACATTGGCGTGGTAATCCAGGCTGGCGACCACCGGAATCTTCTCGCCGACGGCGCGCCGCACGCGCCTCAGCAATTCGCCCTCGCCATCTTCAAAATCCTCGGTCACCATGGCGCCGTGCAGGTCGAGATAGACGGCATCGACCGGCAGCGCATCGGAAATCCTGGCCACCATTTCGGCGCTGATGCGCTCGAACGCCTCGGCCGTCACCGTGGCACCGGCGCCGCCGCTGCCCCAGACCAGCGGCACGATCTCGAATTCGTTTTGTGTATCGCCCAGAAATCCGGACAAGGCGAAACTGCCGGTTTCGGGCGCGAGCCACTTGAGTACATCTTGGCCATGCACCAGCGGCGGGCGGTCACGATGACTTTCGAAGTAGTCGTATCCGGTACTACCGTCCATGAAGCTATTCGTTTCGTGATGAAAACCGCCAACTGCTACGCGTTTCATACCGTTTTCCCTTGCTCGGTGGAAAAATGCTAGGATCCAGAACGATGTAGCTCGCCCGACCCGGTCGGTTCGACTTCGGGCCCGAGACATTCCCAGTCTTAACAACTGAGGGAATCTTACATGACTGCAAAGATTGCCGCCCGGCTGCTTCTGGCCGCGTTTTCTCTTGTTTTCACTGCATCGGCCTGGGCTGCTCCGGATTATCCAAATCGCCCGATTACCTT
>CAITPF010000009.1 GCA_903894155.1 uncultured beta proteobacterium
GATCAGGCGGTAGTGCTCCGGGCGGCGATGCGCGGCGTAGTTGAATACGTGCTGCTTGAAGGTGTCGCCCAGCGCCAGATCGGCCTGGCAGAACAGCACCTCGTCGCCTTCGCCCTGCGCCTGCGCCACGATCTCGCCGCTGGGCGCGACGATGACCGAGCCCCCGATCAGGTGGCTGCCGTCCTCGAGCCCCGCCTTCGCCGCTGCGGCGATCCAGGTGGCACTCTGGTAGGCCGACGCCTGCAGGGTGACCAGGTGATGAAACATGCGCAAATGCGCGGGTTCAGGCCAGTGAATATTCACTGACGGCGTGTTGTACCCGAGCACGACCAGGTCAGCGCCTTGCAGCGCAAGCACGCGCCACGTCTCGGGCCAGCGGCGATCGTTGCAGATACACATCCCGATGCGCGCCTGCATCGTCTCCCACACATTGAAGCCTTCGTTGCCCACTTCGAAGTACTTTTTCTCCAGGTGCTGGAAGGGTGCCTGCGGCTTATGGTCGCTATGGCCAGGCAGGTGAATCTTCCGATAGCGCCCGACGATGCGGCCAGTGGTGTCGACCAGGATGGCCGTGTTGAACCGTCGCCCGTCCGGCGTAAGCTCAGCAAAGCCGAGATGAAAGCCGATGCCCAGGTCGCGTGCCGCGTCGAACAGCACCTGCGTCTGCGGCCCCGGCATGCTCTTTTCGAAGTAGCGCTCTACGGCCTCCTCCTCGCTCATCCAGTAGCGGGGGAAGAACGTCGTCAGCGCAAGTTCCGGGAAGACCACCAGTCGCGCCCCGCGCGAGGCCGCCTCTCGCATCATGGCCAGCAGCCTGGCCACAGCGCTTTCGCGCGACTCGTCGCGGGCGATTGGCCCAAGTTGCGCGACCGCCAATCCAAATGGACGCTTGTTCATTCGTGTTCTCCCTTGCTCGGTTCTGTCTGGAAATACCTGCGGACGATCGAATCCGGATTGCCGGTGAGGCGCTGGCGCAAGACCGGCTCCGGGGTTGAGCGCGCAATAAAATGGCCGCTGCCGCGCGCCGCGTGCAGTTGCCCGTCACGGATCACCACCCGCCCGCGGCTGATCACCGTTTCGGGCCACCCCTGGATCTCGCGCCCCTCATAAGGCGTATAGCCGACCGCGTCGTGAAGCGATGCGCTCGAAATCGTGACCCGACGCTCAGGATCCCAGACGGCAATGTCCGCATCGGCGCCGACCGCGATCGTGCCTTTGCGGGGATAGAGCCCGTAGGTGCGCGCGTGGTTGGTCGAGGTCAGCGCGACGAATCGCTCGATGGACATGCGCTTGCCGAGCACCCCCTGCGAAAAGAGCAGCGGCATGCGGACCTCGAGCCCCGGAACGCCGTTGGCCATGTCCTTGAAGGTCGTCGCCTCCCCCTTGGGCAGCTTGCCGCTGCGATCGTAGCGATAAGGCGCGTGATCCGATGAAAACAGTTGTAGTGTTCCGTCGCAAAGCCCCCGCCAGACGGCCTCCTGCGACGCCGCGTCGCGGGGCGGCGGGCTGCAGCAGAACTTCGCCCCCTCGGTGCCGGGGAGATCGATATCCGCCGCGGTCAGGAAGAGGTACTGCGGGCAGCTCTCGGCGTGCACCGGCAAGCCAAGCGCCTGGGCGGAATGAATGACGCGCACCGCCTCGAGCCCCGACACGTGGACGATGAGGACGGGCGCATCGACCAGGCTCGCGAGCGCCACGATGCGGTTGGCGGCCTCGGTCTCGGCGATCGGCGCATGGGCCACCGCGTGAAACTTCGGCGCCGTCATCCCGCGATCGACCAGCCGGCGGGCGAGCCAGCGAATCATGTCATTGTTCTCGGCGTGCACCATCACGAGCGCGCCTTCGCGCGAAGCCACCTCCAGGACGTCGAGGATCTGATAGTCGTCGAGCTTCATCCGGTCATACGTCATGTAGATCTTGAACGACGTAATCCCGTCCCGGATTGCCTGTGGAAGATGATGCTCGAGCGCCTCCTGGGTGGGGTCGGAAAGGATCAGGTGAAAGCCGTAGTCGATCACCGCCTTTTCGGCTGCGCGGCGCGCGTAATCCGCAACGACTTGCGGAATGCTGTCGCCCCGGTGCTGCGCGGCGAACGGGATGATCGTGGTCGTGCCGCCGAATGCCGCCGACACGGAAGCCGTATAAAAATCGTCGGCACACATCATCCCCATGCCGGAAAGCTGTTCGACATGGCAATGGCTGTCGATGCCGCCGGGCAATACCCACTTGCCGGTCGCGTCCACGTCCTCGCTGCCAGGCGTCAATCCACGGGCAAGCGCGACGATGCATCCGTCTCGCACGCCAATGTCCGCCTCGAAC
>CAITPF010000010.1 GCA_903894155.1 uncultured beta proteobacterium
CATCTGATACCTTGCCTTTCATTGAGTGAATCTGCAATACGCCATCTTTCGTGATCACCTGCCGGCTCCTGTTGGGTGAACCAGGCGGCGCGCAAGCCCCAATCGGCGTTATGCTAGCCCCCAGTCGGGGCGCCTCGACCCCATGGCGGGCGCCCTCTTGAAAATCAAATGCGACTAACCCGACATTGTGCCGCAATTCGGGTTGGACCAAGGAAGAAAATGCACCGACCGCGCCCGCGGACGCCCGCCCAAAAGCACCGCCCGACCTTGCACGCTGCCGCGATTTGCGCGCTGGCGGCATTGCTCGCCGGTTGCCAGAGCAGCCCCGTTTACTATCACCAGAGCCCGCTGCGCCACGTGGTCGTGCTCGACAAGCGCGAGATCAGCGTGCTCCAGCTCGACGACAACCGCTGGGAAGCCTATGGTGGCAAGCAGGGCGGGCTGTTCACAACCGATATGGATCTGCAGCGCAACCGCCAGATCGAGGCGATCGAAAAAGTCTCGGGCTGCAAGGTGACCACCGCCGTGTATCCGCCTGACCAGAGCGACGAGCACCTGCTGATGCAGGCGTTGGTCGATTGTTCGGCGCGGCTCGGCGGCTAGCGCCAGAGCCTTATTCGCCGAAGAGGCCGCGCTCGATCAGCGTGCCCATCTGACGTGCCGGGCCGGGCTGCGCCTCACGCACCAGCGCCTGGGCGACCCCTGCGCGATCGTCGGCGCTGCGGTTCTGGCTCACTTTCCACTTCGCCTGCACGCGATCGATGCGAAGCTCGATGGCGACAATCGCCGCCAGCATGGTTTCGAGGTAGTCGGGTGGCGCGTCGGCGACCTTCCATGGCGCGGGCTGTGTGCTTTCCATGCGCGCGGTCAGCGCCTCGACCGCGCGGCGCTTGACCGCCGGATCCTGCGATGCGTGCAGCGTGCCGTTGATCTGCACGGTGACATAGTTGTAGGTTGGCACGGCGCGATGGTGCTCGCGCTTTGAGGGGTACCAGTTGGGCGACACGTACGCGTGCGGCCCCTGGAAGACCGCGAGCACGCGTGCGCCCTCGCCCGCGCGGCGCCAGACGTCGTTGGCGATCGCAACGTGCCCGATCAGGCGAGCGCCCGCTGCGAGCGACCCCTCGAGGAGAAGTGGCAGGTGATCGGCGACGAGGTCTTCGCCGTCGCGCGTCACGAGCGTGGCGAGCGGGTTTTGGGCGATCGCCTCGGCGATGGCCTGCGGATCCGACTGTTCAAAATGCGCTGGCAGATACATGGCGTTTCCCGGGGGTGTGTCAGGCGATGCGCTCGGCGATCGCGTCGCCGTAGGGCGTCATGATCTCCGTGCAGCCCGTGTTCGTGTCGCCTTCGCGCATGACGCCTGCAGGGCACGCGAACGCGTATGGGTAGACGTTGCGCCGCGCCGTCGTGACGGGCGCAATGGCCTCGAGCGCGCTGATCACGTCGGGCCCGAGCAGCCGATCGGCAATGATCTTGCCCCCGCCGCTGACGTCGATGCGCGGCTGGTGGAAAGCCTGTTCAAGGTTCAGGCCATGATCCATGATGAAGGCGCTGAGCTGCATCACCGCGCCAAGGATCTTGCGCCCTCCCGAGGCCCCAAGCGCAAAGCGCCGTCCCGTTGCATCCTCGCCGATCACCGGGCAGTAGTTCGCCAGGCAACGCTTGCCGGGCGCCAGCGAATTCGGCTTGCCCGGCTCCGGATCGAACCACATGATTCCGTTGTTGAGCAGCAATCCGGTGGATGGCGAAATCACCTTCGAGCCGAAAATGGACAACAGGGTCTGCGTGACCGCGCACATATTCCCCTGCCGGTCGACGACGCTGAAGTGGGTTGTGCAACCAGGCGCTTTCGGCGATTCATGATCGCCCATCGACTCCAGGCGAGCCTGGAACGCCGCATCAAGCGATCGCGCAAACGCTGCGTAGGTGCTCGCGCCCGGCGCGCCTGCGGTGGGCGTGAGCTCCCGTGCAAGTTGTTCGAGCGCGCGCCCGAAGGTGGGGCCGCCGGTTAACCCGGGCGCGGCCCAGACCCGCCCGCCGCGATGCGCCACCACGAGCGGATCGACGATCTCGGCCTCGTACGCCTCGAGATCGGCGAGGCTCAGGCACCCTCCTTTTTCGCGCACGTCCGCCACCAGCGCGCGTGCGACGTCGCCCCGATAGAAACCGTCTGCGCCATATTCGGCGATCTGTCGCAGCGTCGCGGCGAACGCGCGCTGGTCCAGGTGCTGCTCGGTCAGCGCGGTCCATTCGCCAGCCAGCGGCCACTGCCCGTCATCGAGGAACAGCTTCGCGGTGTCGGGATCGCGCGCCAGCGCGCGTGCGTTTGCACCGGTCAGCAGCGACGTATACCAGTCGACGATCAGGCCGTCCTCGGCGAGCTGGGCGGCCGGCGTCACCAGGTCGCGCCAGGGCAGGCGTCCGAACAGGCGGTGCGCCAGATCCATGCCCGACACCACGCCGGGCACGGCGACCGAGGTTGCGCCGAAGACGTTGCGGTCATCGACGACCGAAGGCCATGGGAACAGGTCGGACGATTTGCCCTGGCCGCTGAGCGGGTAATTGGCCGGGTCGAGCTCGCGCGGCGAGCGGCAACCGAAGTTGACGACCTTGGCGCTGCCGGAATCCGCGCGATAGAGCACCATGGTGCCGCCCGCGGCGGGGCCGCTCATCCAGGGCTCCACCACGCCGATGGCGAACGACGTGGCGATTGCGGCATCCACGGCATCGCCGCCGGCCTCGAGCACTGCGGCGCCGACCTCGGCCGCACGCTTGTGCTGCGCCGCGACCACGCCCCCGCGCGTGGCGATGACCGCCTTGCGCACGACCTGGGAATTGGAGAAATTGTCGATCATGTTGGCTAACCGTGTTGTTTCGCGTGGCGCACCACGTCGGCGTGCGTTGCAAACCAGACGCCCGGGAGGCTGCGCATCAGCGCGATGAGCTCTTCCAGGATCCACAGGCGTGAGCGGTATCCGATCACGTGCGGATGCATGGTCAGCTGGAACAGACCGCCCTCGCGGTAGGCCGCCTCGAATTCGCGTCGGAAAATATCGAACACGGCTTCGGGCGCCGTGTGTGGCCGCAGGCCGGAGAAGCGGTTCATGTTGAAGTAGACCGCGTCATCCCGGATCCACTCGACCGGCAGCTCGACGACGCCCGTGGGTTCGCCGTTTTCCAGCAACTCGTAGCAATCCACGTCGGCCATCAGCGACGAGTCGTAGATCAGGCCCATTTCGCGGACCAGCGCCAACGTGTTGGGGCTGAAGTCCCACGACGGCGTTCGCATCCCCACAGGCCGCACGCCGCAGATCGACTCGAGCGTATCGGCGCTCCTCAGCATCAGGTCGCGCTCGGCCTCGATGGGCAAGACGGAATTGCGTTCATGGATCCAGCCGTGGATGCCGATCTCGTGGCCCTCAGCCACGATGCGACGCTGCTCGTCCGGGTAGAGCAAGGCGGTGACCGCGGGCACGAAAAACGTGGCGGGCACTTCGTTGCGCGCCAGGAGCTCGAGGATGCGCGGCACGCCCTGACGGTTCCCGTATTGGCCTTGCGAAAGCTTTCCGGGCGACTCGCCGCCGTCGCGCAGCTCGTTGGTTTCGTGATCGGAGTCAAACGAGAGGGCCACCGCGCAGCGTGCGCCTTCGGGCCAGAGCCGCGGGCGCAGAGTGCGTCCCGCACGCACGCGATCGACGATGCCGCGCCAGTGCGCTTCAGGCCATTGCCAGGGTTCGAGGGGGGTGGTCATTTGCCTGCTCCGGGGGGTAATTTGCTGGCGACGTTCTGCGCCGCAGCGGATTCACGTGCCACGAATGCCGCGAAGTCGGCCGGTTGCATCCCGACCCCTTCAAGGCCCAGCGCATCGAATTGCGCAACGACTTCGGGATCCTGGATCGCGCGCACGATTTCCGTCTGGACACGGTCGACGATGCGCGCAGGTACACCTGCCGGCATCCACAGGCCAAACCAGTTCACGACATTAAAGCCGGTGAGGCCAAGCTCGTCGAGTGTGGGCACCTGCGGCATCCCTTTCCAGCGGCGCGCGCCCGTGATGGCGAGCGCGCGCAGCCTTCCGGACTGCACATGCTGCTGGGCGATCTGCGTGCCGACGAAAAAGAGATCGACGCGGCCCGCGATGACATCGTTGGTCGCCTCGGCCACGCCCTTGTAGGGAACGGAAACGATGTCGGTGCCGGTCGTCGTCTTCATGATTTCGGCGGGGATGTGGCTGGCGGTGCCGAGCCCGGCGTGCGCATAGTTCAGTTTCCCGGGCGCGCGCACGGCCTGGTCGATCAACTCCTTGAAGGTCGTGGCCTTCGAGTCTGCGGGCACGACCAGCACCTGGCCGAAGTTTTGCGCCACCAGCGAGACATGGGTGAAGTCCTTCACCGGATCGTAGGTGACGTTCTCGTTGAACGGGGGAATGCTGACGTGCGAGGCGGTCGTGAAGAGCCACGTGTAGCCGTCGGGCGGCAGCTTCGACACATAGGCCGTGCCGACCAGCCCGCCCGCGCCGAGACGATTTTCGACGATCACTGCTTGCCCGAGCGCGGCCGAAAGCCTGGGGGCGATCACGCGCATCAGAAGATCGGGCGGCCCGCCTGGCGGCGAGGGCACCACCACGCGGATCGGCTTGTTCGGGTAATCCGTGGCGGCGATGCCGGCCGGCGCGGCGGCGCCCTGCGCCAACGCGCACGAAGCCATGAGGAGGCTGGCCAGGAGCGTCAGCGTGCGGGCGAGCGAGCGCCCGCGACCGCCCTTCGCGAGTTGCGAGACGGGCTGCGCAAGGAGTTTTGACATGATGATGGTTGGCCGAAAAGAGGCGCTGTTTGGCGCTGTGTGGTTGCGCGGCGGTCGGGTGCCAGACGCGGGGCGTGGATTCAGGGCAACCGCACCGTGGAGTGTGTCGATGACGACAGGATGATCGCCTCGAGGACTTGCGCGTTGCGCACGGCGTCGCCTTCCGGCGTCACGAGCGGCTCGCCCCGCACAATGCAGTCGGCGAAGTGCTCGAGCTCGGCGCGCTCGGTGCTGACGTCGTCGAAGCGCGTGACGACCGGCTCGCGCTTGTTCATGATGTTGTCGCGATCGATGGTGCAGGTCGTCAGCTCCCAGGTGTTGAGGTGCTGCACGCCGCCGACCCGGGCCCAGCCGCTGGAGCCGAATACCTGCATGCGCCAGGTTTCTGCCGTGGCGATGATGGTTCCGAGGTAGCCCGTGGATCCGCCCGCGAAGTGCAGCAGCATGGAGGTCGTGTCGTCCGAACCGAAATCCTGCGCCAGCCGAAAGCTCTGCGCGGTGACCTCGTCGATGGGGCCTGCCAGGTACATCATGGCGTCGATCACGTGGACGCCGCGTCCCGTCATCCCGCCCGCGGGGGATTCGTCGCCTGCATGACGCCAGTGACCTTGGGGAAAGCGATACGCGCTCGGCCCGCAGAAGTTTCCTTCGATGTGCAGGACCCTTCCGAGCCGCCCGTCGTCGATCATGCGGCGGATCTCCTGCAAGGCGGGCTGGAATCGCCAGTTGTAGCCAACGCCCAGCACAATGCCGTGGCGGGCGGCGGCCTCGGCCGCACGCCGCGTGCTGGCGCCGTCCAGCCCCAGCGGTTTTTCGCAGAAAACGTGCTTGCCAGCCTGGGCGGCGGCGACGATCTGGTCCGTGTGCATCGAGTGCGGGGTTGCCAGCACGACGGCATCCACGCCCGGGTCCGCGAGGACGGCTTCATAGCTATCCATGATCCGGATGCCTTGCCGGGCGGCGAAGTCGGCCGCCTTTGCCGGTGTTCGCGTGGCGCCCGCGACGAACCGGATGGATTTGCTCAGGCCCTGCGCGCTGTTGACCAGATTCTGGCCCCAGACGCCCATGCCGATGATGGCAGCGTTGATCATGGTGTGTAGCCGGTAGATTAGTTAGGAATCGATTATCAGAGAAAGAATGACCAATGACAACCAAGCCGGGGGGAGTTGCGCGGACCAGCTGCTGCCGGGCCTGAAGCGGCGCACGGCGTCAGCGTGCTGGTGCGGCTCCTGGCACGACACCCGTAAGCCACCCCCGCAAGACCGCCAGGAATTCGGCACTGCGGGTGACCGGGAAGAAATGGCCGCCCCGTTCGAGCAGAACCAGCCTGGCGCCGGGCAGGAATTGCGCGAGCGACGCCTGCAGGTGCGGCGGGACGATGAGGTCATCGCGCGCGCCCACGACAAGTGTCGGGCAGGTCAGCGCGGAAAGCCTGGCGCTTTGGTCAAAGCGCAGCAGGGCGTGCATGCGCTCGCGTACGACCGCCTGCGCTGTGGGATCCGTTGGCGCGGTTGCGACGAGCCGCTCGTAGGCATCCCAGTGCGCGTCGAGCCACGCCGGTTCGTACGAGAGGAATGCCGACGAGCTGGCGTAGGCGCGCGGGCTTTCGCCCAGCAATGACAGCCGCATCGTGAACAATTCATGCAAATAGCGATCCGGCTTTGCCCAGGATCCGCTGAGCGCCATCGCCCGCACGCGCTGCGGTGCGGCAAGCGCCATCGCCTGCGCAATGCACCCGCCAGTGGAGTGCCCCGCTACGATGCAGGAATCCACGCCGCGGTCGTCAAGCAGCGCGAGGCAGTCGTGCGCCAGCAGTTCGACGCTGCAGGGCGCCTGGCCCCGGCTGCTCGCCCCGATGCCGCGCTGGTCGAGTCTCAGCAGGCGCCAGTCGCGCAAAAGTTCGGCGGCGCAGGGATCCCAGAACGATGCCGCGCCGCCCAGGCCGCTCACGCAGAGCAGCGCGGGCCCCGCGCCTTCGTCGAGGCCCCGGATGACAGCGCCATCGTGGGTGGTAAACAGAAATTCAGACATGGCCGGCAAAGGGATCGTGACGCAACCGTCGGGCTCGACAGACAGGGGCTTGGGCGCCCTGCCGATATAGTATGGTGGAAACCCCGGACAATGCTGCCGATCACGACGAGCCACCAGATGCACCTGCAACAATCGAATTTCAACGGCGCCGGGCTCTTGGGGCAGACAGATGTCTGACGAAAACCAGCTCGTCGTGCCGCCCTCGTTCATCGCGCTCTTCGTCGAGCCCGGGCGGATCAAGCCGAGCGCTTCGCGCGAAGAAATCCTTGCCCGCTACGACTATTGCGAAGACCTTGCCCAGATGCTGACCGAGACCGCCAGCGCCAGACGCTGGGAGCTTGGCATCACGGAGGATGACGTGCTCGAGCGCCTGCAGCGCGGCCTGGCCGACCCCAGTGCCGGCGTGACCGAACCCGAAGCGGTCTGGGTCATCCGCCGACTCGCGGAGCTGCTGGGATGGCCCGACCCCGGCGCGCCTATTGATCCTGTTCGAGCTCAGTGAAGAACTTCGTTCCCGCCATGAAGTGGTTGGGTTTCATGAACATTGAAATGAAGAGAGCGCCGTTCGGTGCATACGCCACATGGCGGTTGCCGCCCGGTCGCCACACGTAATTGCCGGCGGTGCAGGCACCCTGGCTATCCTCCAGGCTGCCCTCAAGCATGTAGGTCTGCTCGATCGCGGTATGGATATGATCCGGCACGACCGCGCCTGGCTCCATCTTGAACAGGATGGTCGAGAGGCCGGTCTCGGGGTCGGAGTAGAGGATCTTGGTCTGGATGCCGGGGAAGGGAGCGGGACGCCATTCGAGTGACGAAATCTCGACGAGTCGAGCATCCAGGGGGCCGAGCCCCTCGTGATCCTTGTAGTGCGGCGTGCTGCCGGCCATGCGTTTTCCCCTTGTGGTTGTGCTGGTCACAGGCTGCGCGGCGGCGGTCACTGGGGCCGAAGGCCGTTGCCTCGCGTGCGGGGGGCGCCGCCCGTTGTCGCCGCACCGGTATTGCCGGCGCCTGTGCCGGCGCTGCCCGAAGGTGTTCCGTAGCTGCCGGTGCCGCCATAGCTGCCTGATGTCGCGCCGCCAGCTGGCGACCCTGAGTAAGCACCACGCGGGTCTGCCCCGCCGGCTCCCGGCGCAGCGCCATAGGATGAGGCGTCTGATCCGGAAGAGGATCCGTACGAGGGGCTGGTCGCGCCGCCTACCTGCCAACCGCTGCCAAAGCCACCCGAGCTCGGGGGCTTTAGCCCCTGGGCGGAGCAAACGCCCAGCGCCCCCGCGAGCAGTGCCGCAGTGGCCAGGACAATCAACCATTGTTTACGCATTTCACGACTCCAGTGCGTGCCGAATGTCGATCATAGCGTTTCTTTGTCGGTCGCAGCACCGGCCCCGCGCTGGACGGCTGACCAGAACGCTTCGGTCCCGGGGGCTACCGCGATGCTTTCACGGCATCGGGGCAGAAGAAAATAGCATTAGCCAGCGAGGGAATGTCAGCCGACAATTTACACTTGCTTCCGGGCGCCGGGCGCCGTGCGCCGGGACTGACCGAACAACTCGAGGAGACCTGCGTGCCAATGATCAGCAACTACAAGGGCATTATTCCGGCGATTGCCTGCCCGTTCACCCCTGACCACAAGATCGATGAACCCGCGTTGCGCCGGCATGCCGCCTGGCTCGGGTCGCAACCCGGCATCGTCGCGGTGATGACCAACGGCCATACCGGCGAGGTGTTTTCGCTGCTGCCGCGCGAGCGCGCCGAAGTCACGCGCATCGTCGCCAGCGAGCTCGAGGGACGCATTCCGGTGATTTCGTCGGTGGTCTGCGAGGGCTTGCTCGATGCAAAGGAGCAGGCCCAGATGGCGTGCGATGCGGGTGCGAAGGGCCTGGACGTCATGCCGCCGCACCATTGGCTGCGTTTTGGCCTGCGCCATGACCACGTCATGCAGTATTTCGACAATCTTTCGACGGTGGGCCTGGATCTCGTCGCGCATGTGTATCCCGCGTGGACACGCGCCTCCTACTCCACCGCCGTCATGGCGGACCTGGCACGCCTGCCCTACCTGCAGGCGTTCAAGGTCGGCCAGCGCGACATGAACAAGTACGCGGCTGACATCCTGGCCATTCGCGACGCCGATCCCACCAAGGCCATCCTGACCTGCCACGACGAATACCTGCTCGCCTCGATGGTGCAGGGGGTGGATGGCGCGCTGGTGGGCTTTGCGACCTTCATTCCGGGACTCATCAACGATCTCTGGGAGGCCGTCAAGGCGGGCGATCTCAAGCGTGCGATGCAGGTGCAGGCGCTGATTACGCCGCTCAAGGACGCGGTCTACGGCGGCGGCGAGCCGACCGGCGAGGCCCATGCGCGCATGAAGATGGGGATGTACCTGGCCGGCGTGCTCGATGCGCCGACGGTGCGCCCGCCAACCGAGGCGCCCGACGAACAGGAAATCGCCCGCCTGCGCGCGGCCGTGGCAAACGCCGGGCTGCTCAAGCGCTGATTCCACATCACGGCGAGAGGTCAATCATGTTCAAACACAAGCTATTCACGCTGCTCGCAGCGGGCTGTTGCCTTCTGCCGGTCGCGCAGGCGCAGGATGCGACCCGGAAATACCCGTCGCATTCGGTGACCGTCATCATTCCCTTTCCACCGGGCGGCACCCTCGACACGGTGGGCCGCATGCTCGCCCAGAGGCTCGGTGAGCAGACGGGCCAGACCTTTGTGGTCGAAAACCGTGCCGGCGCGGGCGGCGTGATCGGCGGGCAGGCGGTTGCGCGTGCCAACCCCGATGGCTACACGCTGTTGTTCAGCGCATCGACGTTCGCCATGGCGCCCATGGTGGCCAAGGGCGCCGTCTATGACGTCGATCGCGACTTCAAGGCGATTGCGCTGGTGGCCAAGGCACCGCTTTCGGTGGCGGTCAGCAAGTCGGTTCCGGCGAAAAACGTCGCCGAGCTGGTTGCCTACGGCAAAGCCCAGCCGGGCGGTCTGAAAATGGCGATCGGTTCGGTCGCCTCGGCCGGTCACCTCGCAGTCGAGTTGCTCAAGAGCAAGAGCGGCGTCGATTACACCGTCATCCAGTACAAGGGCTCGTCGCCCGCCTACAACGACCTGATCGGCGGGCGCATCGATGGCTTCATCGATCCGATCCTCGGCTCGTTGCAGTTCGCAAAGGCCGGCCAGCTCAATGTGCTGGCAGTGACCTCTGCGGCTCGGGTCCCGAGCATGCCGGAGGTGCCGACGGTTGGCGAAACCTACCCGGGTTATGAGTTCTACAGCTGGTATGGGCTATGGGCGCCGGCGAAGGTGCCAGAGGCCATCGCGGAGTTTCTCAACGCCGAAGTCAACAAGGCGCTCACGACGGACATGGACGCGCGACTTCGCGCGCAAGGCCTGCTGCCCACGCCCGGATCGATGGCGGATTTCAGGCAGTTCCAGACCAACGACATGGCCGTTGTGCAAAAGCTGATCACCGAGGGCGGCATCCGTGGCGAATGACCCCAAGCGCCCCGTCGCGCTGGTGACCGGCACAAGCTCGGGCATCGGCCAGTCCATCGGCCGATTCCTGCTCGCGTCCGGCTGGGATGTCGTCGGTTTCGACGTTGCGCCAGCGGCAATCGAAAGCGCGTCTTTCAAGCCGGTTCGCGTGGATCTGACCGACTGCGCAGCCGCGCAGGCCGCAGCGCGCGAACATGCGTATGCCGACGCGCTGGTGCATGCCGCCGGCGTCCTTCGTGTCGGACGCCTTGGCGAGCTCAATGCCGCCGATTTCGGCCTTATGTGGAGCCTGCACGTCGCGGCGCTGGCGAGCATCGCCGATATCCTGGGCCCGGCCATGCATCAGCGCGGTGCAGGCCGCATCGTGCTGGTGGGGAGTCGGGTTGCGCAGGGCATGCCCGGGCGCAGCCAATACGCTGCGACCAAGGCGGCGCTGATCGCGCTGGCGCGCAGCTGGGCCGGCGAGCTCATTGAGGGCGGGGTGACTGTCAACGTGGTCTCGCCCGCCGCGACCGAGACGGCGATGCTGCAGGATCCCGCGCGAAGCGGCTCCGCCCCCAGGCTGCCGCCCCTTGGCCGGCTCATCCGCCCCGACGAGATTGCCTCGCTGGTGGCCTATCTCCTGTCGCCTGCGGCCGATGCCATCACTGGGCAGGACATCCAGATTTGCGGCGGCGCTTCGCTGCCGCGGTAGTCTGCCCAAGCCCGAATTTCGCCTGTCCATCAATCCATCAATCCATCAATCCATCAATCCATCAATCCCCCAATCCCTTACCGGTTGCCTCCATGAAGATCGTTGAAATCCGCGAATCCACGCGCCCCATCAAGTCCAACATCCGCAACGCCTACATCGATTTTTCGAAGATGACGCTAAGCCTGGTCGCGGTGGTCACCGACGTCATCCGCGACGGCAAGCCGGTGATCGGCTATGGCTTCAACTCGAACGGCCGTTACGGCCAGGGCGCGCTGATGCGCGAGCGCTTCATCCCGCGCGTGCTCGAGGCCGCGCCTGACAGCCTGCTCGACGAACGCGACGTGATCTGCCCCCACAAGGTGTGGGCGGCGATGATGAACAACGAGAAACCGGGGGGTCACGGCGAGCGTTCGGTGGCGGTCGGCACGATCGACATGGCGGTGTGGGACGCGGTGGCCAAGATCGAGGGCTTGCCGCTCTTTCAGATGCTGGCCAACCGCTACGGCAACGGGCAGGCGAATCGCAAGGTGTTCGTCTACGCGGCGGGCGGCTATTACTGGCCCGGACAGGGGCTCGAGGGCCTCACGCGCGAAATGCAGAGCTACCTTGACCGCGGCTATTCGGTGGTCAAGAAGAAGATCGGGGGCGCCACGCTCGCGCAAGATTGCAAGCGCATCGAGGCCGTGCTCAAACTGCTCGGCCCCGGCCAGCGATTGGCCGTTGACGCCAACGGGCGCTTTGATCTGACGACCGCCGTGGCCTACGCGAAGGAGCTGTCGCAATACGACCTCTTCTGGTACGAGGAGGCCGGCGATCCCCTCGATTACGAGCTGCAGGCCGAGCTTGCCAATCACTACGACAAGCCGATGGCCACCGGCGAAAATCTGTTTTCCATGCAGGACGCGCGCAACCTGATTCGCTACGGCGGCATGCGGCGCGACCGCGACTGGCTGCAGTTTGACTGCGCCCTGTCCTATGGCCTGGTCGAGTACCTGCGCACGCTCGATATGCTCCGGGAGTACGGGTGGTCCGCCTCGCGCTGCATCCCGCACGGCGGGCACCAGATGTCGCTGGCGATTGCGGCAGGCCTGGGCCTGGGCGGCAACGAGAGCTACCCCGATCTGTTCCAGCCCTACGGCGGCTTCCCGGATGGCGTGCGCGTTGAAGACAGCTACGTCACGCTGCCCGAACTGCCTGGCATCGGCTTTGAGGGCAAGGCCGATCTGTATGCGGAAATGAAGGCGCTGGCGAGCGGTTAAGATGGGTCAAAAACCTGTCGCAGACGACAGGCCAGAAATCTGTCGGAGACTCGCAGCATGGCGCTCATCAACTACCTGACCCAGATCCAGTTCGATTTCGGCGCGATCGCATGCCTGCAGTCCGAGTGCGAGCGCATCGGGATCTCGCGCCCGATGATCGTGACCGACCCGGGCGTGCGCGCGGCCGGGCTCGTCGACAGAGTGCTTGCCCAGTTGAAGAACCCGGACGCCGTCGGGGTCTACGACCAGACGCCGCCCAATCCAACCGAGGCGGCCGTGCGCCAGGCGCTGGCCCTCTACAGGGATGGCAAATTCGATGGCCTGGTTGCCGTGGGCGGTGGCTCTTCGATGGATCTGGCCAAGGCGGTTGCCGTGTGCGCAACGCACGAAGGCCCGCTCAAGTTGTTTGCGGCCGTCGAGGGCGGTGCAGCCCGTATCACGGCTGCGACCGCACCCATCATTGCGATTCCGACGACTTCGGGCACGGGTAGCGAAGTGGGACGCGGCGCCATGATCATCCTGGACGATGGCCGCAAGGCGGGCATCCTTTCGCCCTACATCATCCCGAAGTCGGCGATTTGCGATCCCGAACTGACCCTGGGGCTTCCGCCCCTGCTGACAGCGGCGACCGGCATGGACGCCATCACGCACTGCTTCGAGACGTTCATGTCGGCAGCGCTGAACTTCCCGGCCGAGGGCATTGCACTCGATGGCTTGTGGCGCGGCTGGGCCCATATCGAGCGCGCGACCCACAGCCCAGGGGACCGCGAGGCGCGCCTGCACATGATGAGCGCATCGACCCAGGGTGCGATGGCCTTCCAGAAGGGGCTCGGCGCGGTGCACAGCCTGAGCCATTCCCTGGGCGGCATCAATCCGCGCCTGCACCACGGTACGCTCAACGCCATGTTCCTGCCTGCGGTGATCCGGTTCAACCAGGAGGCCGAGTCGATGAAATCGGCCAACAAGATGCAGCGGCTTGCGCAGACCATCGGGGTCGCAGCGGGAGACGATGTCGCGCCAGCGGTCAAGGCGCTGAACCAGAGGCTGGGATTGCCCTCGGGCCTTGCCGCCATGGGCGTGACCGAGGATTTGTTCGACCGGATCATTCAGGGCGCGCTGGCCGACCATTGCCACAAGACGAATCCGCGCCTCGCCACCGCGACCGATTACGCCGCGATCCTGCGCCAGTCGATGTAGCGCTACTTGCTTGCGGTGCGTTGCTCGATCCAGGATGCCAGGATGTCGGCGATCTGGAGGCTGTTGGCGTCCTGCATCAACATGTGCGAGTTGCCCTTGATCCCGATGGCGGGCAGCAACAGCAACTCGGCGCGCCCGCCCGCCTTGTTGGTCTTTTCGACGAACTCGGTGCAGGTCTTGAGCCGGGGTGCCCAGCGCGTGGAAAGATCGATGTAATCGCCAAACAGCACCATGATCGGCATGCCCGTGTACGGCTTGAGGTCGCCGTCGGCTGCCGGGCAGGCTCCGGGCTCGACCGCGATGATCGCATCGATTCCGGCTCGGTCGAGCGATGCGGTCTGGAAGGGAAAGATGCCGGATTGCGAGTGGCTGATCAGAACCGTCTTCTTGAGTTGCCTGGCCAGTTCGGATAGCGCTGGCACCGTCGGGTTCGGCGTGGGCATCGCATTGAGCCAATCGGGCACCATCTGTTGCCAGAGCTCGCGCTGCGCGGCCACCGGGAACTGCATGCCTTCATAGACCTTGGGGTACTCGGGACCAAATCGGAAGATCCGCCAGGCCGATTCGTGGCTCGCGGCGAACACCACCGGAAGCTGGTCTGGCTTGGCGCGGCCGGTCTTGATCGCGTTCATGGCTGTCGCGTCGACCGCCGAGCGTCCCCGACCAGATTGGTCGATGACGTACGTCGGAAACCCGCGTCGCACGAAGTACTCATCCCAGCCCATTCGCCCGTCGGGGGTGGTTTCCCAGGTTTTGCCCGTCAGGCAGCAACCGTGGATCAGCACGATCGAGGTGCCCCTGGCCGTTGCCGGCACCTGGAAGCGCGTGTACATCTGGTCGACCGTGATCGTGCCCGCAGCGGCGTAGGCCGGCAAGGTCGACAGATCCTGGGATTGGATATCGCGGCCGCCCACGAAGAAGCTGCCCTGGCGCGCGATCGTCAGCGGGCCCGCCAGGGCCTTTTTATCCAGGGCGACAATCTTGAAGCCCGGATCGCCGATCGCGTCGGCGGCGCGCGCCGCAACCGGTGCAAGCAGGGCGCCAAGAAGTGTTGCGCCCGTAAGCGCCAGTGCGAAACGATGACCGCGTCGTGCCATGAGAAGTCTCCGAGGGGCCGATGCCTTCAGGGGCATTCTACTGGTGGCGGCCGGCGCCGGGAACGCCCCGGCCCATCCGACAAACGCGATCAGGCAGGGTGTTCGGCGTTGTAGCGCTCGATGCCGGCGAAGATTTCCTTGTGGGCTTCGGCCTTGCCACCCCAGCCCTCAACCTTCACCCACTTGTTCGGCTCGAGATCTTTGTAGTGCTCGAAGAAGTGCTGGATTGCGTTCAGGCGCATCGGGTTGATGTCGGTGACTTCGAGCCAGTGGTTGTAGATCGGCAGGATTTTGTCTTCCGGCACGGCGAGCAGCTTGGCGTCTTCGCCGGCCTCGTCCGTCATCTTGAGCAGACCGAGCGCGCGGCAACGAACCACGACGCCGGGGATGACCGGGAAGGGCGTGACGACCAGAACATCGACCGGATCGCCATCGCCGGCGATCGTCTTGGGGATATAGCCGTAGTTACACGGGTAGTGCATCGCTGTTCCCATGAACCGGTCAACGAAGATGGCACCGGACTCTTTATCGACCTCGTACTTGATCGGGTCGGCGTTCATCGAAATTTCGATGATGACGTTAAACGATTCCGGGATATTTTTACCCGCGCTGACGTTGTCGAGGCTCATGCGTACTCCGAATTTACCGATTTATTGGTGAATACCCTGATGTTAGCAGGGAATCTTCACTTTCCCCGGCTGACACTTTGGTAGATACTGTTACCCGCTGACCGCCTCGTGCGTGTGTGGCGCTCCGCCTTACCCGTGACGACCCGCACTTTCCAGCGGATCGGGCAGTATGGGGGTACCTGGCGGAACCAGAATTTTAAGAGCAAGAGCCAGTCCGGAAAAGCGAGACAACACTTTTAGGGAGTTTTTGAGCATGAGTAATGAAACAATGGGCCTCTACTTTGCCCTGGCCTGCGGCGTGATCGCAGTGCTGTACGGGTTTGTAGTGCGATCCTGGATTCTGGGACAAAGTACCGGCAATGCCAAGATGGTCGCCATCGCGGACGCCATCCAGCAGGGTGCGGCGGCGTATCTCTCCAAGCAGTACACCACGATCGGTGTCGTCGGCGTCGTGCTGGCCGTGCTCATCGCGCTTTTCCTGGATATGTCGACCGCCGTCGGGTTTGTCATCGGCGCCGTGCTCTCGGGCGCCTGCGGCTTTATTGGCATGAACGTGTCGGTGCGGGCCAACGTGCGCACCGCGCAGGCAGCCACCATTGGCATGAACGAGGCGCTGAACGTGGCCTTCAAGGGCGGCGCGATCACCGGGATGCTGGTGGTTGGTCTTGGCCTGCTGGGTGTGGGACTGTTCTACATGTACCTCGTCGCCACGGGCGCAGGCAAGGATATGTCGACCATTCTGCACCCGCTGATCGGTCTGGCGTTTGGCTCCTCCCTGATCTCGATCTTCGCGCGTCTGGGCGGCGGCATTTTCACCAAGGGTGCTGACGTCGGCGCCGATCTGGTTGGTAAAGTCGAGGCAGGCATCCCCGAGGATGATCCTCGCAACCCGGCGGTGATCGCCGACAACGTGGGCGACAACGTGGGCGATTGCGCCGGCATGGCCGCTGACCTCTTCGAGACCTACGCCGTCACGCTGATCGCGACGATGGTGCTCGGCGCGCTCATGATCAAGGGCGCGATCGGCGCGGCCGTGACCTACCCGCTCGTGCTCGGCGGGATCTCGATCATCGGCTCGATCATCGGTTGCTCGTTCGTGAAGGCAACCCCTGGCATGAAGAACGTGATGCCGGCGCTGTACAAGGGCCTGATCATTAACGGGCTGATTTCGCTGGTCGCTTTCTACTTCGCGACCAACTGGATCATTCCCGACAACGCGCTGGCTGACGTCGGCTTCGCCGTCGGCGCCAAAATGCGCCTGTTTGGCGCAACGGTCGTCGGCCTCGTGCTGACCGCGATGCTGGTCTGGATCACCGAGTACTACACCGGCACCGATTACGCGCCGGTCAAGCACATCGCCAAAGCATCGACCCAGGGTCACGGCACCAACATCATCGCGGGCCTCGGCGTTTCGATGAAGTCGACCGCCTGGCCGGTGATCTGCGTGTGCATTGCGATCTACGCGGCTTACTGGCTCGCCGGCATCTACGGCATCGCGATCGCCGCGACGTCCATGCTGTCGATGGCCGGCATCGTGGTGGCGCTCGACGCGTACGGCCCGATTACCGACAACGCAGGCGGTATCGCCGAAATGGCGGGCATGCCCGAATCGGTGCGCAACATCACCGATCCGCTTGACGCCGTGGGCAACACGACCAAGGCGGTCACCAAGGGCTACGCGATCGGTTCGGCAGGCCTCGCCGCGCTGGTGCTGTTTGCCGATTACACCCATGCGCTTGAGTCGGCCAATATGAAGGTCACGTTCGACCTGTCGAACCACATGGTGATCATCGGCCTGTTCATCGGTGGCCTGATCCCCTACCTCTTCGGCGCCATGGCGATGGAAGCGGTTGGCCGCTGCGCGGGTGCCGTGGTCGAGGAAGTGCGTCGCCAGTTCCGCGATATTCCGGGCATCATGGACGGCTCGGGCAAGCCCGAGTACGGCAAAGCTGTTGCCATGCTGACCAGTGCCGCCATCAAGGAAATGATCATCCCCTCGCTGTTGCCGGTCGTCGTGCCGATCGCAGTGGGTCTGCTCCTCGGGCCGGCCGCGCTCGGCGGCATGCTGATGGGCACCATCGTGACGGGCCTGTTCGTCGCCATCTCGATGTGCACGGGCGGCGGTGCGTGGGACAACGCCAAGAAGTACATCGAGGAAGGCAACTACGGTGGCAAGGGTTCCGAGGCGCACAAGGCCGCCGTGACCGGCGACACCGTGGGCGATCCCTACAAGGATACGGCCGGCCCCGCCGTCAACCCGCTCATCAAGATCATCAACATCGTTGCGCTCTTGATCGTGCCGCTGATGGTGCGCGTGTTCTCGTAAGATCGCTGGTCTGGGCGCCGCACATCGCGGCGCCTGCCGCCAGACAAACGCCGCCCGCGCCTTACGACGCGGGCGGTTTTTTTTCCTGTACCAGAGACCAAGCATGAGCGAAGCTGAGCAGTTGCCGGTCTGCATCATCGGCGCCGGCTCGTCGGGCGTCACCACGGCGAAATCATTGCGCGCGCAGGGCGTGGCGTTTGAGTGCCTCGAGCTCGGGTCGAAGATCGGCGGCATGTGGCGTTACGAAAACGACAACGGCATGTCCTCCGCATACCATTGCCTGCATATCGACACGAGCCGCAAGAACCTCGGCTATTCGGATTTCCCGATTCCCGAAACCTACCCCGATTTCCTGTCGCACGGTCAGGTGCTGGAGTATCTGGAAACCTACGCCGAATATTCCGGCGTCGTGCCGTACATCCGGTTCAATACGCGCGTCGAGGCTGTCCGGCCCCGCGCCGCAGGCGGCTGGACGGTGGCGCTCGCCGGCGGCGAGCAGCGCGACTATCGCGCTGTGATTGTCGCCAACGGACACCTCTGGGATCCGCGCATGCCCGAGTTCGCCGGCACGTTCAGCGGGATGCAAATGCACTCGCATCACTATCGCACGCCTGCCGCGTTTGCCGACAAGGATGTCCTGGTCGTTGGCATTGGCAATTCGGCCGTCGATATCGCGGTGGACGTTTGCCGGCAGGCGCGCAGCACGACGATGTCGATGCGGCGCACGGCCTGGGTTGTGCCGAAGTACATCATGGGAATTCCGACGGATCGCTGGATCGCCTTCCTCACCCGCAAGCTTCGATTGCCCACCCGCATGGCGCGCAGTGTGATTCGCCGACTGATGGTGCTGGCCGTTGGCGACCAGGCGCGCTTCGGACTGCCACGGCCCTTGCATCCCATCTGGCGCGAGCACGCGACGCTCAGCCAGGATCTGCTGTCCTACCTGGGCCACGGCTGGATCACCATCAAACCCAATATCCTTGAGCTGCAGGGCGACAGCGTGCAGTTCGACGACGGCAGTCGCAAGCGGTTCGATGCGATCATTTACGCCACGGGGTACAGGACTTCCTTTCCTTTCCTGGATCCGGCGACGTTCGCGGTGCGTGACGGGCACGCCAGGCTGTACCGCCGGATTCTTCCGGTGGATCTTCCGGGCCTGTATTTCGTCGGGCTTGTGCAGCCGATCGGCCCCACGATCCCGTTATGCGAGATTCAGGGTCAGTGGATTGCCTCCGTGCTCGCGGGGCGCACCGCATTGCCGGACGCGGCTTCGATGGACCGCGAAATCGATGCCCACCTTGCCGCCAACGCGCAACGCTACGTGGGGAGCGCGCGCTACACGCTCGAGGTGGATTTCCGCGACTACGCGGGGCGGCTACGCGGCGACATGCGGGCCGCGTGCGCGGGCGCCTGACCCGTGTCGCGGCAGGGCCCGTCGCGCGGGTTGCACCGGATATTGAAGGACTAGTCCAGCCGCACCTTGCCTTCCTCGATCACGCGGCGCCAGTAGACTGTCTCGTCGGCGACCCAGGTGCGCAGCTCGGCGGGCGATTTGTCGACCGGGACTGAACCCAGATCGGCGTATTGTTTCAGGATATCCGGCTCATGGATGATGCGCGCGAGCTCCTTGTTGAGCTTTTCGATGATGGCAGGCGGCGTGGCCGTGGGCGCCATCATGCCCTGGAAGCTGCCTGTCACGAATCCGGGGATGCGCTCGGCCATCGCCACCGTGTCGGGAATGGGCGCGAAGCGCCCGGGGCTCGCGACCGCAATGAGACGGTAGGCTCCGTTGCGCGCCATCGGGTAGGTTGCCAGGAAGCTGTTCATGGTGGCGTCGATCTGACCGCCCGCCAGGTCCGTCAACACTTGCGCGCCGCCCTTGTAGCCGATGAAATTGAACTGAAGGCCTTCCTTCTGCGCGATTAGCACGCCTGCCAGGTGAGGCGCGGCGCCCAGTGGTGCGCCGAAGCTCACCGGATCCTTCTGTGCCCGCGCGTAGGCAAGGAACTCGTCAAAGGTCTTGACCGGCAAGCGGTTAGCCACCACCAGGATGTGGGGTGAGTACGCCAGGATCGACACTGGGGTGAGATCCTTTTCCGGGTTGTAGGTCAGGCTGCTCATCATGGTGGGCGTCATGGTCATCGCGCTCATGTCGACGACCAGCAGCGTGTAGCCATCGGGCTCGGATTTGGCCACGAGCGCGGCGCCGATCTGCGCATTGCCCCCGGTCTTGTTCTCGACCACGACAGACTGGCCCCAGGTTTCAGTGAGTCGCTTGCCGAGGATGCGCGCCAGCACGTCCGAGGCGCCGCCTGCGGCGAACGGCACGATGATCCGGATCGGCTTGTTTGGGTAGCTGGCGGCGGGATCTTGCGCCGCGCATGGCGCGATGGCGAAGGTCATCGCGGCGCATGCGCAGGCCATCACGCCGCCCAGCCGATGCAGGCCCCGGCGCAAACGGGCAAAACTTTGTTCCGAAAGTCCTGGCATGTGTTTTGTCTCCTGGCACGCGTTGTGGTTATACGCGGCAGGATGCCAGAACTTGCGACTTCTGCGTAAAAAAAACGCCTCCCGAAGTTTCCGGAAGGCGTCAGAAAAGGGGTGGCCGCGAACAGGCGTCCGGCAAGTGGATGCCTGCCCGCGGCCGGGGGATGACCTGTCAGCTTTGCGGTTTAGCCTGTGGCTTGCGCTGCGCATGAGCCGCGTGGCGCGATTTCAGGTAAGTCGATGCCACCTTCTTCTGGTCGATGGTCAGGCTATCCCAGAAGGCGAGCCATTTTTGCTGGACCGCGTCCATGTTGGCTTCCATCTTGGCGCGTTCCTGCTTGGCCAGCGTCATCAAGGCGCGCGGGTCAACCGGATCGGCTGCGTAGAGCGCTTCCATGGCTTTAAAGTGCTCAGCGCGGCTGGCGGTGCGCGTCGCGCGCAGATCCGTGCGCGCCTTCTGGGCGGCGTCGAGCAGCGGCTTCTGATCCGCCGTCAGCGCGAGCTGGTCGATCACGGCCTGGGGCAGATCACCGGCTTGCTGGCCCGGAGCACCTGCGCGTGGGCCCATTCCCCCGTGTGGTCCCATGCCTTGCGGGCCGGCGCCCTGCATCATCGGCCCGGCACCTTGTGGTCCTGCACCCTGCATCATGGGCCCGGAACCCGGGGCCATCATGCCGCCCGCGCCTGGTCCTTGCCCGGGGGTTGCTTGTTGGGCGGCGACGCTAAATGCCATGGCCGTGATGGCGAGTCCGGCAAGCAGGGGACGAATGGTTGAGTGTTTCATGGTGCGACTCCTATGTTTTATCGCGATTACATAGTCACACGCGCCGCATTTCAAGCGTGTTTCGGGAACTCCCCCAGGTGTTTCAACACGTTACGGCCCTGGTGGTTCACGCCTGGACCCACTCGCTCAGGCCGCTCTCGCGCGAACCGCGCTGGAGCATTTCCCAGGCGTAGCTCTGGAAGCTTCGGCGCACCAGCACCTCGAACGTGGGTTCATCGCCGGTCTGCCACAACCAGACCGACGCCTTGAAGTACACCGAACCCGCGCTCTGGCCGACCTTGAAGGCCCTCGGATGCAGGTCGAGCGGGCAACCCTGGGCCAGCGCCTCGCGCACGCGGGACCCGCGCAGGCGCAGTACCCGGTAGCCGCTGGTGACATCCGTGACGGCGCAGTGCAGGCCTTGCAGGTGCTCGCGCAGGAGCGCGCAGAGCGCGGCCGGCGCGTGTGCGGTAGAGATCACGAACCAGTCATCGGGCCCGGCCCACACGATGCGCGTGTTTTCGTCGTGCGCCGTCGAACAGACTTGCGTGGGCAGAGCCACGGCGAGCGCGCGTTCGACGCCCTGGCAGAAGGCCGGGTCGAGAGGATCGCCACGCAGGTTGACGATCGAAAGCCCTGCGGGCCATCCGGCCATCAGCGCGGGTTCGGCGGCATCGGTTTGCGCGCCACGAACAGTTGCGGTTTGATCAGGCATTCTGGCGCTCCGCTTTCGGGTCATAGAACACGGGACTGGCAATGACGGCATCGGCGACGCGATCGCCCGCGAGCGAGACCCGCACGGTTTCGCCCATGCGGGCGAGCCCGCCCTTGACCAGCGCCAGCGCGATCGAGCGGCCCAGCGTCGGGCTGTAGTAGCTCGAGGTCACGTGGCCCTGCATGGCGGCCGGGATGGGCGTGGCCGCGCCCACCAGAATCTGCGCGCCCTCGGTCAGGACCAGCGAGGGATCGGTGGTGAGCAGCCCGACCAGCTGCTTGCGGTCCGGGCGCACGGTGTCGCTGCGCGAGAGCGATCGCTTGCCCAGGAAATCCTTGGTCTTGGCGACCATGCCGCCCATGCCCAGGTCAATCGGACTGACCGAGCCGTCGGTGTCCTGCCCCACGATGATGAAGCCCTTCTCGGCCCGCAGCACGTGCATCGTCTCGGTGCCATAGGGCGTGATGCCGTAGGGTTGGCCCGCCTCGTAGATGGCCTCCCACACCTTGAGGCCATCGTCCGCGGGCACGTTGACTTCGTAGCTGCGTTCGCCCGAAAAGCTGATGCGCATCACCCGCGCCGGTACACCCGCCACGGTTCCTTCGCGGTACGACATGAAGGGGAACGCGTCGTCGTCGAAGTCGATATCGCCGCAGAGCGCGCGCAGCACGTCGCGCGCCCTGGGTCCGGCGACGGCGGTGGTCGACCAGTGATCGGTGACGGTCGTCAGGTACACCTTCAGATCCGGCCATTCCGTTTGCAGCCAGCGCTCCATCCAGGCCAGCACGCGCGGCGCGCCCCCCGTTGTCGTGTGCATCAGGAAGTGATTGGGCCCCAGCCGCACGGTCACGCCGTCGTCGAAGACCATCCCGTTCTCGTCGCACATCAGACCGTAGCGGCACTTGCCCACGTCGAGCTTGTTCCACGGGTTGGTGTACATCCAGTTGAGCAGCGTCGCGGCGTCCGGCCCCTGGATGTCGATCTTGCCCAGGGTCGAGGCGTCGAGCATGCCTGCGCCTGCGCGCATCGCGCAGACTTCGCGGTTGACGGCGGCATGGAGGTCTTCGCCTGCGTGGGGGTAATACCACGGCCGCTTCCATTGCCCCACGTCCTCGAAGGAGGCGCCGTGGCTGACGTGCCAGGCGTGCATGGCGGTCGTGCGCACCGGGTCGAACGCATCGCCGAGCTCAAGCCCCGCCAGCGTGCCGAACGTGACCGGCGTGTAGTTTGGCCGGAAGGTGGTCGTTCCCACCTGCGCGATGGTCAAGCCGCGCGCCTCGGCGGCGATGCCCATGCCGTTGATGTTGCCGGTCTTGCCCTGGTCGGTGCCAAAGCCCATCGCCGTGTAGCGCTTGACGTGTTCGATCGATTCGAAGCCCTCGCGCACGGCCAGCAGAATGTCGGAAGCGCCGACGTCGTTCTGGAAATCGACGAACTGCTTGGGCGCGCGGCTCGGCTTCCTGGCGTGCGGAACAAGCCACAGTGGCCGGATCGCGTCGTGCGAGGTTCTCGCAATCACGGGCGCGTCGATCGCCGCCGCACCCAGGCCCAGCGCGGCAGATGCCGAGGCACCGGCCTGCAGGCCCGTGAGCGCGCAATCGAGCAGCCCCTGCATGCCGGCGCAGGCCCCCGCGGCGCGTTCACCCTGAACGGGTTTGCCCGGCACGAAGGACTGCGTGGCGTCATCCCAGACGGCCTTGGTGCCGGCCTGGCAGTTCAGGTGGATGACTGGGCTAAAGCCCCCCGACATCGCGAGCAGGTCGCAATCGACGCGAACGGCGGCGCCGATCAGCGCACCGGTGTCGCTGATCGACTGCACGCTCACGTGCCGCACGCGCTTGCCTCCCTGCGCCTCGGTGACGACAGCCGACGTGGTCACGTGGATGCCCGCCGCGCGTGCGGCTTCGGCCAGGCTGCCCCGGGCGCCTGCGCGGGCGTCGATGACGCGCACGGCAGCGCCCGCCGCGCGCAGCGCAAGCGCCGCGTCGTAGCCCTGGTCGTTGTTGGTGAAGACCACCGCGTTCTGGCCTGGCAGCACGCCGTAGCGGCGCACGTAGACGCTGACTGCGCCCGCCAGCATGATGCCGGGCAGGTCGTTGTTTGCGAACACCAGCGGGCGCTCGTGCGCGCCGGTCGCAAGCACGACTTCGCGGGCACGCACGCGCCAGAGTCGCTCGCGGTAACCCGGTTGGGCTTGCGGGGCGAGGTGGTCGGCGCGCCGTTCGGCCAGCGTGACGAGCTTGTGGTCGTGGAATCCAAAGGCGGTGGTTCTGCGCAACACCGTCACGTCAGGCATGCCTTCGAGCAGGCGCCGCGTGTGGTCGGCCCAGACGGCGGCCGATAAGCCGTCGATGATTTCGTCGCTCGAGAGCAGCCACCCCCCGGGTTCGGCCTGCTCATCGCAAAGGATGACGCGCGCGCCGCCGCTCGCTGCGGCCATGGCCGCCATCAGTCCGGCGATGCCGGCGCCGACGACCAGCACATCGCAGTGCGCAAACTGTTTGTCGTAGTGCGCCACATCGGGCTGCGAGGGCGATGCACCCAGGCCACTTGCGGCGCGGATGTGTTTTTCGAAGAAGTGCCACGCCTTCTGCGACGCCATGAAGGTCTTGTAATAGAAGCCGGCCGGCATCAGGCGGGAAAACCACCCGTTGACCGCGCGAAGGTCGAAATCGACGTTCGGACTCGCGTGCACGGAGCGCGCCGTCAGGCCATCGAAGATCTCCACATCGGTCATGCGCGCGTTGGGGATGCTGCGCGCCCCGTCGAACAACTGCACGAGCGCGTTGGGCTCTTCAACGCCTGCGGCGAGAATGCCGCGCGGGCGGTGGTACTTGAAGCTGCGCGCCACGACCGAGACATCGTTGGCCATGAGCGCGGAGGCGAGCGTGTCGCCCGCCAGGCCCTCATACTCGCGCCCGTTGAAGGTAAAGCGGATTCTGTGGGAGCGGTCGACCCGCCCGCCATGGCTCAGGCGGCGGCTCATGGTGCCGGCACCGTCTGGGCGGGTGCGGGCTCGCCGATCTTCCAGGTCGCACTGAATTCGTAGCTCACCGTGTCGCGCAAAGCGTTGAACCAGCGCCCGCAGCCACTGGCGTGGCGCCATTGCTCATGGTGTAGTCCTTTCGGGTTGTGGCGCATGAAGACGTAGTCGCCCCATTGCGCATCCGTCAGGTTCTCTGTTTGGGTGGGGCGCGCGATGCCGCCTTCCCCGCCATAGGAAAATTCGATTTCCGCGCGCGGCCCGCACCACGGACACTTGATGACCAGCATGCCGAGCTCCTTCAGTGTGCGACGGCGGCGGCGCCGTGCTCGTCGATCAGGTGGCCGCTATGGAAGCGGTCGAGGCTGAACGCTTCGTTCAGGGGATGGGGGCGATCCTGCGCGATCGTGTGCGCCATGACCCAACCGGATCCGGGTGTGGCCTTGAATCCGCCTGTGCCCCAGCCGCAGTTGATATACAGGCCCTTGACAGGCGTCAGGCCAATGATCGGGCAGGCATCGGGCGAGACGTCCACGATGCCGCCCCACTGGCGGTTCATGTGCACGCGCGAGAAGATCGGGAACATTTCCACGATCGCGCCGAGCGTGTGTTCGATCGTCTGGAAGCTGCCGCGTTGTCCGTATCCGGTGTAGGAGTCGATGCCGGCGCCGATCACCAGGTCGCCCTTGTCCGATTGGCTGATGTAGGCGTGGATCGCGTTGCTCATCACGACAGTCGGGAAGATGGGCTTGAGCGGTTCGCTCACCAGCGCCTGCAGCGGATGGCTCTCGATCGGAAGGCGCAGCCCCGCCAGGGTTCCCAGCACGCTGCTGTGGCCTGCCGCGACCAGCGCGACCTTCTTGGCGCGGATCATGCCGCGCGCCGTGTCGACGCCCGTGACCGCGCCGTTTTCACGCGCGATCCCGATGACCTCGCAGTTCTGGATGATGTCCACGCCGAGCGCGTCGGCCGCGCGCGCAAAGCCCCAGGCGACCGCATCGTGGCGGGCGACGCCCCCGCGCGGCTGGTGCGAGGCGCCCAGCACCGGATAGCGCGTGTTCAGGTTGATGAAGGGGATCATCGCCTTGATGTCGGCGGGCGACAGCACTTGCGCGTCGACCCCGTTGAGGCGGTTGGCGCTGACGCGTCGCTCGATATCGCGCATATCCTGCAGCGTGTGGCCAAGGTTCAGGACCCCGCGCTGGCTGAACATGACGTTGTAGTTCAGGTCCTGGGAAAGGCCTTCCCACAGTTTCATGGATTTTTCGTACAGCTGTGTGGCCTCGTCCCACAGGTAGTTCGAACGCACGATCGTCGTGTTGCGCGCGGTGTTGCCCCCGCCCAGCCAGCCGCGCTCGACCACGGCGATATTGCGCATGCCGTGCTCCTTGGCAAGGTAGTAGGCTGTTGCCAGCCCGTGGCCGCCGGCACCCACGACGACCACGTCGTATTCGCGCCTGGGCTCGGGCGAGCGCCACTGCTTTTGCCAGCCCTCGTGATAGGTCATCGAGTTCCTGAGCAGGGACCAGATCGAAAAGTGTTGCATTGATTCGTTCCTCGGACTGAACAGATCAAAGGCGGCAGTGCCGGATTTGAGCGATGATCCAGACATCAGGCCTTCTGCGCTATTAATTTCACGACAAAAGAGTCGATTTTTACGACATTTGCGCTTTCATGACAAAAGTTGCATCAATTAGCAATGAACTGATATCAATAAAGGGCGGCCGTTTTCTAGAATTTTCCATCGGTTCCAAATTCGCGCGGCTGCCGGCCCGCGACCGATTCTGCTTACTTCCACGGAGTCAACAATGTCTGCACAACTCGAAAAAGCTCTTGAGGCCGCGTTTGAAGAGGCCACCAAACGTTATCAGGCCAACGGGTTCCAGCGCCGCATCGGCTTTGGCAAGAAGCCCGCGCTCATCAGCGTCGACCTGGCCAACGCCTGGACGCGTCCTGGCAACCCGTTCACCTGTGAGCACATTGACGACCAGATCATCCCGTCGATGCAGGCGTTGCTCAAGGCGTTCCGCAAGTACAATCTGCCTGTCGTACACGTCACCACCTGCTATCAGATCACGGATCGCAATAATCCCTACACCGACATGGGCCTCTGGCACGACAAGATTCCGGTCGACGTCGTCGCGCAAAGCAATCCCGAACTGTGGGCCATTGATTCGCGCATCGCACCGATCGAGGGCGAGCAGTTGCTGATCAAGAAGCGCGCAAGCGCTTTCCACGGCACGTACCTGGCAGGATACTTGCTTGCAGCAGGCGTGGATACGATTCTGGTGACCGGCGTGACAGCCTCGGCTTGCGTTCGGGAAACGATTTGCGACGGCCTGGCCGACGGCTTTCGCACCATCGCCGTGAAGGAAGCAATTGGTGACCGGGTGCCAGGCGCGGTACTGTGGAACTTGTTTGATATCGACGCCAAGTTCGGCGATGTCGAAACCACCGAGACCTGCCTGAAGTATCTGGACCGGATCGGCGCCGAAGAGGCCGCCGCCAAGGTCGCTGCCAAGGCTGCCTGATCGCCGCTCGTGCGGTCGTTGCATTACCCCTTAAACGATTTTGAGGTTTGTCATGGTCAAGAAGTTGGATACATCGGCGCCTAACCTGCAGCGTCGCGATCTGCCCCTCGCGGCGGGCGCGGTCACGATCATTTCCGAGTGGTGGAACAAGGAGTTCAAGGGCTGATCCCGTGTGGGGCAAGCAGAGCCGACTCGATCGATGAGTGCCGTCACGACACCCGTTATCCCCAGCCCCTCCAGGCCGCGCGGCACGCTCGCGCTGCCGGCGGTGGTGATCGTATCGTTCTTCCTGCTGGCCCCGCTCGCGCTGATCCTGCGCTACAGCCTCGACAAGTACGATCCCACTCAGCTGATGCTCGGCGTGGTCACGCTCGAGAACTACATCAAGCTGTTCGGGGATCCTTTCTACCAGAACGTGCTGTTGGTCACCGCGCGCATCGCGCTGATATCAACTTGCGTCACCATCCTGCTCTCGTTCCCGGTGGCGTACTGCATTTCGCGTGCCGAGTCCGAGCGCTGGCGCAGCCGCATGATCATTCTGGTGGTGCTGCCGCTGCTGCTCGGCAACGCGGTGCGCTCGGCCGCCTGGATGGTCGTCATGGGCACCAAGGGCGTGGTCAATTCCACCCTGCTCTGGCTGGGGATGATCGGCGAACCGCTGACCATTCTCTATACCCCGACGGCAGTGGTCATTGCCCTGGTTTCGGTGCTGCTGCCTTACGCGATCATCACGATGCAAAGCGTCATGGATTCGATCCCCAGGAGCCTGGAGGAGGCCGCCCAGTCGCTGGGATATTCGCCGGCGCGCACCATTGCCCAGATTGTGTTGCCGCTCGCCATGCCAGGGCTGATCGCCGCTGGCGCGATCTGTTTCGCGCTGGCCATGAACGCCTATGCCACCCCGGTGCTGATCGGCGGGCCGAAGATGCAGATGATGGGCCCGCTGGTGTACGAACAGATTGCCAAGGTGTCGAACTGGCCGTTCGGCTCGGCACTGGCCTGCCTGCTGATGGCCTCGACCATCCTGCTGACCATCCTGTCGACCCGTTTCCTGCAAAAGAAGTACAACTGACATGGCGCGCGTTCCGATCGGGCGAATCCTTTTCCTCGGGCTTGTTGGCCTGATCTTCGCTTTCGTGATCGCGCCGCTCGTCGTCATTCTCTGGGCGAGTTTCTTTTCCGACCGCATCCTCACGTTTCCGCCAACCGGCTACACGGTTGCATGGTTCGCACGCGCCTGGGCCCTGCAGGATTTTTCCAACGGGTTCATCACCAGTCTTGAGCTCGGCGTTTGCGCGACCATCACCTCGCAGCTGATAGGCGTGCCCGCCGCGCTGGCCATCGAGCGCTATCCGTTTCCGGGTCGCGAGACCGTGCGCCAGGTGCTGCTCTCGCCCATGTATGTGCCGGCCATCGTCGCGGGCGCGGCCGTCTACATCTACTTCATCCAGGTCGAGATCCTCACCAACGTGCAACTGGCATCGACCTTCACGGGCCTGCTGATCGCACACACGCTGGTCGCGCTTCCCTGGTGCATCCGGCTGCTCTGCGTTTCGCTGGAGACGGCGAACGCGACATCCGAGGAGGCGGCCGCAAGCCTTGGCGCCAACAAGTTCCAGACGTTTTACCTGGTGACGCTGCCAAGCATTCGATCCGGTATGATCGCCTCGGCGATGTTCTCGTTCATCGCGTCGTTTTCCGATCTGGAAAAATCGCTCTTTCTGGTCGGGCCCGGCATGACGACACTGCCGATTGCGATCGTGAACTATCTGGAGTGGAATCTCGACCCGACGATCGCGGCGGTCGCCAGCGTGCAGATCGTGATCATCGCCGCGGCGTTGCTCGTGTCGAACCGCTACGTCAATCTGGGGAAGGCATTCTGATGGCAGGCGTCTCGTTGCACAAGATTCGCAAGGTTTACGGGGATTCCACGGCGGTGGAGGAAACCTCGCTCGAGATCGTCGAGGGCGAACTGCTGGCGCTGCTCGGCCCGAGCGGGTGTGGCAAGACCACCACCCTGCGCATGATCGCCGGGTTCGTGGTGCCGACCAGCGGGTCGGTCCGGATCGGCGATCGCGATGTCACGACGCTGCCTGTCCACAAGCGCAACGTCGGCATGGTGTTCCAGGGCTACGCGCTGTTTCCGCACCTGACCGTTGCGCAGAACATCGCCTTTGGCCTGAAGCTGCATGGATGGGATAAGGCGAAGATGCAGGCGCGGGTCGACGAGATGCTCACCCTTGCCCGCCTCGAGGCCTATGCAGGGCGTTTTCCGAAGGCGCTGTCGGGCGGGCAGCAGCAGCGCGTGGCGCTCGCGCGCGCGATCGCCAACCAGCCCGAAGTCCTGTTGCTCGATGAGCCGCTTTCGGCGCTTGATGCCCAGTTGCGCACACAGATGCGCGCGCAGATTCGCGAGTTGCAGCGCCAGGCGGGCATCACGACGGTATTCGTGACGCACGATCAGGAAGAGGCCATGGCGATCGCCGATCGCATCGGCGTCATGAACCTCGGCAGGCTCGAGCAGCTCGGCTCTGCGCAGGATCTCTACCAGCGACCGGCCTCGCGGTTCGTCGCAACGTTCATCGGCAAGTGCAACCTCATCGAAGGCAAGCGTACAGCGCCCGGCGAGTTCGTGACGAGCGATGGCCATCGCCTGCGCGTGCCGGATACGGCGGCGAGTCACGATGCCACGGTGGTGTCGTTCCGCCCGGAAAACGCCTGGCTGTCGGATGCGCCCGACGGCGTGGCCAACGCAGTGCCGGTGACGCTCAGCGCGAGCGTCTATCTCGGGCCGAGCGTCGAGCACGAGGTAGTCACCGGCGCAGGAAGCCGCCTGACGATCAGCGCGCCAGCGCGCCAGGACACCAGTCACTGGCAGCCGGGCCAGGCGCTTTACGCTCAGTGGCGCGTCGAAGACGGGCTGTGTCTGGCCTGACCCGCCGGGGCATCGTGTTCGCCTGAGAGGCGCCGCCGGGCACATCACACCGGCCAGCGGCATGGCACACGGCCCATCGTCATTACGCGCCTTCGCGCACCTGCCCCGGGCTCATTCCCATCTGCGCGCGGATTGTTTGGGCGAAATGCGCGCCATCCTGGAAGCCGCACTCCAGGGCAATATCCGTCACGCGCAGATCCGTGTTGCGCAGCAGCCAGACCGCCCGTCGCAGGCGCAACCGCGCACGGTAACGGGCCGGGCTGATGCCGACGTCGCGCGCAAACCTCCGTTCGATCTGCCGGGCGCTGACGCCGAGCTGCTGGTAGGCCTGTGAGACCGGCCCGGGCGAGTTCAGCGATTGCTCGATGAGCAGCATCGCCTTGTGCACGAGGGGATCCCGGGATTGCCGGGTCAGCACTTCCTCCGGTTGCAGCGTGCGCGACGGCAGTGGCTGATCCTCGAGCATGATGCGCAATGCCTTGACCGCCATCGGGCGCCCGATGGCGCGTTCGATCAGGTAGGCCGACAAGTGCACGACGCTCGTGCCGCCTGCGCAGGTCATGCGGTCACGGTCGACCACGAACATCTGGTTGGAGGTGACGCGACAGCGGGGAAACTCCGCCGTGAATTCGTCTCGGTGAAACCAGCTGACGCACGTCAGGTAGCCGTCGAGCAACCCCGCGCGCGCAAGGATGAACGATCCGGTGCACAAGCCCGCGAGATCGATATTCTGGCGGGCCGCCGCCGTCAGGAACCGGTAAATCGCGTCGGGGACTGGATCGGGTGCGCGCAGCAATCCGCCGACCACTGCCACGCAGTCGAAACGGGTGGGATCAACGAGTGCGCCCGTGGGGGCAACGCTGGCGCCACAGCTCGACATGACGGGGTCGCGCGTGGCGGCCAGGATTTCCCAGTCGCAGTGCACCTTGCGGCTGCGATCGCCCTCGTCGGCGGCCAGGCGCAGCGCATCGACGAACCCCGCGAACGCGGTCAGCGTGAAGTGGGGCGCCAGGATGATCCCGACGCGCAGTCTGGATTGCGGTTCGTCGGCCACGGCGGCAGAGCGGTTCAGGCCTTCCAGACCTCGCCGTACAGACGCAGCCAGTTCGTGCCGATGATCTTTTCGATGCGCGAAGCCGACCAGCCGGCCGACTCCATCGCTGCGGTCAGGTTGGGGAACTCACCGATCGTGCGGATGCCTTCCGGGTTGAGGATGGTGCCGAACTCGGTCAGCTTGCGATAGCGGCCCTTGTCCATCGTGATCCAGTCGAAGAAGCCCTTGTCATAGCCCTGGGTGAAGTCGGTGCCGATCCCCACGCTGTCTTCACCCACGAGGTTGATCACGTAGTCGAAGGCCTCTACGTAATCGTGCACCGTGGATTCGATGCCGCGGCGCAGGAAAGGAGGGAACATCGTCACGCCGACAAACCCGCCGTGTTCGACGATGAACTTCAGCTCGTCGTCGGATTTGTTGCGCGGGTGCTGCTTGAGCCCGGCCGGCAGCGTGTGCGAGTAGCAGACGGGCTTGGTCGACGCCAGGATCGTTTCCTTTGACGTCAGCGGGCCGACGTGCGAGAGATCGACCAGGACGCCGACGCGGTTCATCTCGGCGACCAGTTCGTGGCCGTACCCGGAAAGGCCGCTGTCGCGCTCGTAGCAACCCGTGCCGACCAGGTTTTGCGTGTTGTAGCAGAGCTGCATGATGCGCACGCCCATGTCGGCAAACGCTTCGACGTGGCCCAGGTTGTCTTCGCACGCGTAGGAATTCTGGAACCCGAGGATGATGCCTGTTTTGCCCTCGGCCTTGGCACGCCGTATGTCGGCCACGCCGCGCACCTGCAGGGCAAGATCCGCGTTCTCGCGGATGAGCTGCTTCATATTCACGATGTTGTCGACAGTGGCCGCGAATCCCTCCCAGATCGAGACGGTGCAGTTGGCGGCTGTCAGACCCCCGCGGTGCATGTCCTCGAGGATGGACTTGTCCCACTTGGAGATGATCAGGCCGTCGATGACAATGCTTTGCGAATGAATGCTGCTCATGGCTGGCTCCCTGTTTTAGTAGACATTCTTGAAATACACGCCGAAGATTGCTTTGTTGTAGCTGTAGAAACTGATGTTCGAGTTGTTGTTCTGCACAACATAACCGATCTCGGGCCGCAGGCCCATGATGTAGAAATCGCGCTTGGTCAGCGTGGCGGAATACACGACGCCGGAGTCGCTGCGGACCGAGCCCCAGATCGGGTCGACATCCCAGTAATTGCGCTGGATCACGGTTGCGCGCGCATTGAGTTGCAAGTTGGTCGAATCCTCGGCGACTTGCACGCCGAGCGACGCGTACATGCCATACGAGCTGTAGGCCGTGATCGCCGCCGTGGTGCGATCCGCGCCGATTTCGACGTTGGTCGACAGGTTGCGCATGATGCTGTAGTTGTAGCCAAGAGCGCCCTGGACCTGCGTGCCGTTGAGGTACATATAGTTCGGGAAGTCGAGCGCCGCCACCTTGGCGAACACCATAAACGAGTTCTGCTCCGGCTGATTGAACACCATGCGCGTCGACACGTAAGGTGCGTCGTACAACAGGACGTTGTTATAAAACATGAATTCGTTGCCGACCCGGATATCCTTGTAATCGAAATCCTGCCAGCGCTTGATGATGCTGGTGTCGAACGTCTGGCGGTTGAACATCATGGCGTCGGGAAAGGTGACTGTCGCCACGCTGGCCGATGCGAAGAGCCCGGAGCCGGGCTGGATTTCGCGCTCGGCTTCGGCCACGAAGGCCACGCCCGTCTGCACGTCGGTCGGCAGCGACGGCTGGTAGTAGAGCGTCTGACCGAAGATGTTGAACGCGCGCAGCGACGTGATCTGGCCGGGGTTGGTGTCCTGATAGGCGCCGATGTAGATCTTGACCGTTTGGCGTTTCTGGATATCGCTCAGATACCACTCGATCTTGTCGCGCACCGTGATCGGGATCGGCTTTTGCAGGATGTCGATGAACTGGACTTTCGCTTCGGCTAGCCGGCCGGCGACGAAGAGGCTGCGCGCAAGCTCAAGCTGCACCCGGACCGATTTGGTCTCGTTGAAGAGCTTCGTGAAGATGATGATGGCCTGGTTGATGTCGCGATCCATCATGATCACGCCGGCCTCGAAGCGCTTCTGAAACTCTTGCGGTGATTGCGCGTTTGTCGTGCCCCAATAAAAAATGGCTGCCAGGATCAGCAGCCATCGGGCGGGCGCCGCCAGGCTTGTCACTGAGCCTTGCCGCCGAAGGCGCCTCTGAGAGACTCCACGCCATTGCCCCTGAGGCCGAATATGCCGCCGATTTCCGAGGCGTTCGGGCCGTAGAACTGACCGCCGGCCTGGCCCGTCAGATTGTTGTTGTTGGTCTGGGCCGCGCCCGCGAACTGCGTCCCGCTGATGGTCAGCAGACCGTTGGCGTTGAGTTGCGGCGCAGCGACTGTCGAAGTGACGTTCTTGGCGACGGCCGAATTGGCGAGAACCGTGTTGCTGGTGCCCCACTGCACAGTCAGCGCGCCGAAATCGACGTTGGCTGTCATGTTGGCCGTCGCGAGGGCCGGGACGCCGATGGGGTTTACGTAGATGGCTGAGGCGGTGCCAGTAAAGGTCGCCTGGCCGGCGAGCGGCACGACGGTCGATGGGTTGCCGTATGAGATGCCGCCCTGAGTGCCACCGACGCCCAGGCCCGTGATCCAGACGCCGTAGGACTGATAGCTCCAGCCGTTGGCGATCGGATCAGCGAGCATCGCCGTGTTTCTGTTGTTGCTCGACGTTGCGCCGATAAAACCGGGCATTGCGCCCATGCCTGCGATGGTGTCGCCGTTGGACTTGTCGAAGGTGACGTTAAAGCCCAGCGACGACTGCAACGTCAGCAGGGTCAGGTTTGCCGAGTTGTCGTAGACGCCGACAAAGTTGGCCCCGCCCGTGCTCAGGAAGCCGCTGCCAGAGATCTGAATGTTGCCGTCAGAGCCGGCCGCATAGGTGACCTGGTGCGATACACCGGTCGCGTTGATTGTTTGCCCCGGGGTGACCGCCTGCCACGTGTTGAACGGCGTTGCGGCCGACGGCACGGAGTACGAGTTGGGGCTGCCGCCGCTGGTCGAGCACCCGGCGATGCCGACGAGCGCCGCGACACCGGCGATAACGGGCAGGCGCGTCAGAAATTCAGACTTGTTCATGAATTCAACAACCATTCGAGGGTAATTTTTAATAACAGTTGACCGCCCGGGGCAAAGCTCCCGACCAATCAGCGCAGGCCTCAGTATAAGGCGCACAGTATAAGTCCTCTACGCCCCCTGCGTCAGGGGCAAGGCGGACAATCCGGATAGAACTACCGCATGCACCAGAACCGTGCGCCACCGCCGGACATGGGGTGGCGACGATGCTACCCCAGGGCTGCAACCGGCTCCGGCAGGGCAATATGGTGATGCTTGCTGAACTGGTAATCGTGGAAGATATGCTCTGCGCTCAGGGTCCGGTAGGTGCCGTCGGGCAGGGGCAACGTCGTGTCTTTGAGCCTGTAGGCGGTGTGCCCGCAGGTCCAGCAGTTGAAGTTGCTCATGTGCGTGCACAGGCAGGTCTTGTCCATGACGGCGATCTTCTGGCCCCGCGGTCGCAATTCCACCTCGCGGTTGTAGGCGACGATGTATGAGCAGCTTCCCTTGCCGTCCAGCAGGTAGCCATAGGATTCGCAGCCCGGACGGATCCCGGCGCCAATGGCGGGCGAGCTTTTCAGCATGCGCATCGGGTATCCGGTGGGCGAGATCGTATTGACCTCGATGTCCTGCTCGCTGGCCTTGTAGTATTCCTGCTTGACGTCATCTGGCAAGCCACATTCGTCGGAGACGGTGAACCGGGTCGCCACCTGCACGGCGGCCGCGCCGTTCTCGAGAAACCCGACCGCATCGGTGCCCGTGAAGATCCCCCCTGCCGCGACGATCGGGATGTCGAGCAGCTCGGCCTTGAGGTAGCGAGCGACTTCGCCGACGATCGTGGTCAAGTCATACTTGGCCCAATCCATCCCGAAACCGAGGTGGCCGCCCGCGAGCGGGCCCTCGACGACGACGTAGTCCGGCAGCCGGTTCAGGCGCGCGTTTTTGCGCAGGAAGATTTGCAGTGCGCGCACCGACGACACGATGATGCCCAGCTTGGCATCGCGAAAGCGCGGATGATCCTCAATCATGGCGAACGAGCCGAGGTGCAATCCCGCGCTGAGCGTGATGCCGTCGATGCCCGCGTCAAGCGCCGACGCCATCCGCACGCGCAGTGTCTCGCGCGGCGCGTTCATCGTGAGCTTTTCCATGCAGTTCACCAGGATCAGGCCGCCGCCCCGCTTGGCCTCCATGGTCGAGGCCACGTGCATGCGGGTGGCCTCCGCCAGCCGCCCCAGGTCGAACTGGACGATGGACTTATCCGTCTTGGGGATGTTGAGCTTGTAGAACTTTGTCTTGTCCTTGACGTAGGACGTGTTGAACCGCTTGTCGGACACATCCTCGATCATGGCGTCGGAGATGTGTCCGATGCCGCCCAGCCGGGCCGCTTCGAGCGCAAGCTCGGCGGTCGAGATATTGACGCCCATCCCGCCGATCATGATCGGAACGAGTTCTTTATTACCCAGGCTTAGCCTGAAATCGTCGACGCACTTCATCAAGAATCCTTCGCTATTTGTACCACGATGCGTCGCGCTGTCAGTTCCTGGGGACTGCTTTCCCGCAACCGCGACCGGTTCGGGGACTGGGAATCGCGGAGCCCTGAAGACGGCCGCGAATGACGGGGCGTTTCATGTGAGACCCTGATTCGTCGGGGGATTTTACTTGTTTATTGGCTTCGCACGATTTTGCCCCGCCTGCGGGCAAGGGTTTGGCCTGATTTGAGGCAAATCTGCGCCTAATCCGCCTCGGGCACGTGGGGGAATCGCGCCCTGGCCTTCGTGGCGTGCTCCCCGTGCTGCAACCCCCCTCCGCGGACGTAGCGCTGGTCGTCGTTCGGGTAGACCTTCCAGTTCCAGGGCTCGGCCGATCCGCTGCGGCTTTCCACTTCCCGGATCAGCAGCCGTCGCTTTTGGCTTTCACGAACGGCAGCGTCGATGCGCGCCGGGTCATAGTCGCGGCCGGCGAGCTCCATCATCGTGGCGAGCGACTGTGCCGCTCCCGGGTCGCGCGCCAGGTCGTTCAATTCGTCGGGGTCGGCCGCCAGGTCAAAGAGCATGGGCTGGTGGCCGCCCGTGAGGATGAGCTTGAGCGATCCCTGCTTGACCATGCGCAGCGGCCCCGGCACGCCGCCCGCCGTGAAGTCGGAGACAGCCATATCCGGCCAATCCGGCGTGTCCGGCTCGGCGATCAGTGGCAGCAGGGAGCGACCGGCCAGCGGCTCTACGGCCTGGACGGGCTCGGGGGCCCCGGTGTTGCCCAGATCGAGCAGTGTCGGAAGCAGATCGACCAGCGAGACATTGCGCGCGACGCGGCCTGCCGCAAGCCGCCCCGGCCAGGAAACGACCATCGGCACGCGCACGGACCACTCGTACATCGACATCTTGAACCACATGCCGCGCTCGCCCAGCATCTCGCCGTGATCCGAAGTGAAGACGATCGCCGTGTTGTCGTCCAGGCCGCTGGCGCGCAGCGTCGAGAGCAGGTCGCCGATCTGCGCGTCGACCCACGTCACCATGCCGTAATAGGCCCGGCGCGCGTCGATCACCTTCGCCGTATCGACCGGCATGAGATTGCGGCGATGGTTGTAATAGAGGCCGAGGCTTGCCGGATCGAGCCGATCCGGGGGCAAGCTTGCCACCCGCGGCAGGTCGATGTCCTCAGGGCGGTACATATCCCAGTATTCCTGCAGTGCGACGAAGGGCGGGTGCGGGTGTGTGTAGGAAACCGTCAGGAAGAAAGGTTTGTGATTGTCCCTGTCGCGCGCGCGGTTCCAGAGCCACTTCCTGGCCTCGAACTGGACTTCCTCGTCGTAGTCGACCTGCAGGTTGCGCAGGCTGGGGCCCGCTTCAAGCACAGGCCGCATGCTGACCCCCGCGGGGTTCGGGTCAGTCGGCGGCCGGCTCCAGTTCGCCGTCCAGCTGAAATCGGCAGGGTAGATATCGGTTGTGAGCCGCTCCTGGTAGCCGTGCAGCTGATCCGGCCCCACGAAATGCATCTTGCCCGACAGCGCCGTGTCGTATCCGGCGGCGCGCAGGTAGTGCGCAATGGTCGGCAGCTCGGATTGCAGTTCGGCCCCGTTGTCCCAGGCGCCGATGTCGGGCGTGAGGCGACCCGTCAGGAGCGACGCACGCGCAGGCGCGCACAACGGCGAGTTCGTATAGGCGGAGTCGAAGACCGCGCCAGCTTGTGCGAGCCGGGTGATGTGCGGTGCGCGCACCACCTGGTGTCCGTGCATGGGCAGCACCTGTGGCGCAAGCTCGTCGACCATGATCAGCAAAATATTCGGAGCAGTTCTCATGTCGGGTCGGTTCTCATGTCGGGTCTGTTTTCATCACGGGCCTGCTTTCATAACGGGTCTGCTCTCATGCCGGGCCGGTTCTCGTGTCGGTCCGGCTCGCGTGTCGGCGCAAGCGTCAGCGTGGTCTGGCGGCTCAGTCGTCGCTGAGCGCGGCATGGTATTCCTTCAGGTAGTCGACTTCCTGATCGTCGTCCACCGCCACCGTGACCTGCGCCAGTTTGCCGGTAAAGGTGTTGGGGCACGCATAGCGCTCACTGACCGGGCTGCCGTCGTCGCGCCCGCAATGCACACCCGTCGCGTTTGGCAGCAATGGCCACATGCCCTCCATCTCCAGCGTCGCGACAGGCGTGTCATCGATCAGCAGCGTGCCGGTGCCACGCAAGGAGCCGGTCTTACGGAACTCGAAGCCCACGCTGTGGCGACCCGCTGGCAGCGCCCCGGGCGATTCCAGCACCAGGCGGCGTGCATCGCCGCAGTTGTACTCATGGACCAGGCGTCCATTCTGCACGAAGAGCGCATAGCCGCCGAAGCGCCCGCCGGCCGCGAGCAGCACGCCCTCGCAACCGCCCTCGGGCACGTCAAGGTCTGCGCGGATGCGGTAGGAGCGATTGGAAACGTTGGGCGCGGAAAGCCGGTCGATCCGGGCCATTCCCGCGCGGTAGACGTAGAGCGTGCGGCTTGTCGCGCGCAGGCTTGCGGCGGTGCGCTCGCGGTCGCGATCGTCAAGCGGCAGCACGTCATAGCGCCCGGCCTCGGCCCACCACAGGTCGATCAGTTCGCGCAGCTTTTCAGGCTGCTCCCGCGCGAGGTCTACGCTTTCCGAGAAGTCTCGCGCGACGTGGTAAAGCTCCCAGCGATCCTCCTCGAAAGGCGTTCCCTTCTTGTGCCGGGTGACGGCCTTCCAGCCATCGGCCCAGATACCGCGGTCGCCCAGCATCTCGAAATATTGCACCCGCTTTTGCGTCGGGGCCGCCGGGTCGTCCAGGGCGTAGGCCATGCTCACGCCATGGATCGGCAGCTGCGCGATCCCCTGGTGCTCGCCGGGGGCCTCGATGTCGAGCAGCTCGAGGATCGTCGGCACGAAGTCGACACAGTGATGGTACTGGGTGCGAATGCCCCCGGCGTCCTTGACGCGCTTTGGCCAGTGCACGATCAGGGGGTCACGGATGCCGCCACCGAACGTATCCATCTTGAACCACTTCAGCGGCGTGTTGCCGGCAAACCCCCAGCCTTTCGGGTAGTGGTTGTACGTGTACTCGCTGCCGAGCTTGTCGATGTTGGCCAGGAGCTCATCGATCGGCTCGTCGACGAACGCGTAGTGCTTGCGGATATTGACGTTGCCAAGGTCACCGCCTTCGTCGCTTGCGCCGTTGTCCGACATGACCACGAACAGCGTGTTGTCGAGCTGGCCGGTTTCTTCCAGGTAATCCACCAGTCGCCCCACCTGCTCGTCGGTATGCTCCAGGAACCCGGCAAACACCTCCTGCATACGGGCGCACACGCGCTGTTCGTCCGCGCTCAGCGAATCCCACGCGCGCACTTCGTCGTTGCGGTCCGTCAACAGCGTGCCGGGCGGGATGATGCCCAGCTCAAGCTGGCGGGCGTGCCACGCCTTGCGCACTTCGTCCCATCCCTTGTCGTACCGGCCCTTGTACTTGTCGATATAGCGGCGTGGCGCGTGGTGCGGCGAGTGGCAGGCGCCGAGCGCGACATAGCTGAAAAACGGTTTGTCGGGCGCGGCGCTCTGCTGGTCGCGGATGAACTCGATCGCCTTGTCGATCAGATCCTCGGTGAGGTGGTAATCCTCGCGCTGCGGCTTGGAGATCGGGTGGTTGTCGCAGAATAGCTCCGGGTTCCACTGGTCGCTCAGCGAGCTCAGGAAGCCGTAATAGCGATCGAACCCGCGCGACAGGGGCCAATAGTCAAAGGGCCCTGCCGCCGTGGCGTCGGTCATGCGCATCAGGTGCCATTTGCCGAGCGCGTGCGTGTTGTAGCCGTGGGGACGAAGCATGTCGGCCAGCGTGGCGGCGCGTTTGGTGACCTGGCCCTGGTAGCCGGGGTAACCGACCGACCACTCGACGATGGTGCCCATCCCTGCCGCGTGGTGCTGGCGGCCGGTCAGCAGCGCGGCGCGCGTGGGCGAACACATCGCCGTGGTGTGGAAGTTGGTGAAGCGCACGCCGCCCGCAGCCAGTGCGTCGATGCGCGGCGTGCTGATATCCGAACCGTAGCAGCCCAGGTGTGCAAAGCCCACGTCGTCGAGCACCAGCAGGACGATGTTGGGGGCACCTGTCGGGGGCTTGGCGCGCTCAGGCCAGTAGGGCGTCGAGGTGCGATAGGTCGCGCCGATGATCCCCTTGAATTCCTCGGCAGGGAGTTTGTCGCTCATGCTTGCATTCCTTCAGATGATGGGCCTTGGCATTGGCGTCATTCGACGTTTTCGATGCCGGCCGTCTTGATGATGGTGGCGGCAAGCGCCCTTTCCCGTTGCAGCGCCTGGGCGAACGCCGCCGGGTTCGCGTGCACGAGGGTGAGCCCGCGCGATTCCGCGGATTGCCGAAGCCCCGGGTCTTCCAGCGCGCGGCGTGCCGCTTCGCTGATGCGCTCAAGAATGGCGGGTGCAGTGCCGACCGGCGCCGCAATGCCAAAGAAGGTCGTGATCTCCATGCCCGCCATGCCGGCCTCGTCGAAAGTAGGCACCTGCGGCACGAGCGTCGAGCGGGTCTTCTGGCCGATGGCGAGCCCCACGACTTCGCCGTCCGTGATGGTGCGCACCTGACTTGGCAGGAAATCCATCAGCACCGGGATCCGTCCGCCGCGCAGATCGATCATCGCCGGGTTCGAGCCGTTGTAGGGTACATGGATGATGTCAATGCCAAAGCGCATCTTCATCAGCTCGATCGCGAGGTGGGGCGGCGTGCCCACGCCATATGAGCCAATCGCAAGCTGGCCTGGCCGCGCCTTGGCCTGGGCGATCAGCCCGGAAAGTGATGTGATGCCGGAGGCTTTCGAGGCGACCAGAACGAGCGGGTTGACGCTGAGAAGGGCGACGGGCGTGATGTCCTTTTCCGGATCGAAGATCGGGGTTTTGGCCAGCATGGGGCCTGTGATCATGTTGGCGCCCGTGGTGACCAGCAACGTGTAGCCGTCGGGCTTGGCGCGGGCGACCATCTGGGCGGCGAGCATCGTGCCTGCCCCCGGCTTGTTTTCGACGATGATCGGCTGCCTGAGGTCATCGGACATCTTGCGCGCGATCTCGCGAACGGCAATATCCGTGGCACCGCCCGCCACATAGGGCATCAGCAGCGAAATGGGTCGTTCGGGCCAATCCGCCCGGGCAGGCGCGACAGGTGCGACGGCGATGGCAATGATCGCAAGCGCGACGCGCAGGGCGCGTTTGGGCATGAGCAATTTCATCTTCGGATCCCCCGGAAAGGGTACTTCGATTGATCGACCTGCGGCTCGCGCAGTGCGTTGCGCTGAACAAACGTTTGCCCAACTTTATGGGCGACACAACGGCTTGTCAATGGAGAGGCGCCCTGAGGCCCGGGGGGCGAGCCGCAGCGGACGCGATCAGGGATCGAATTTCCCGGGATCGGGCCCGGTCATTACAAAAAATACGAACGATGCCGACCAAAAGCGCGGCCGATCGATGCAGGCAAACGCAATACAGTGTCGGTATACGTTTGAATTCATCGCCGTTCGCGAGCGCTTGCCTGGGCCACGCGACGGCAGTTCAGGAGCTTTCACCATGACGACCCTTCAACGCGCACCGGTGCTGTTCATCTCGCACGGCGCCCCGACCTTTGCCCTCGAACCCGGCGTGCTCGGTGCGCGCCTGCAGGAAATCGGCGCCTCGCTCGGGGCGCTGCGCGCTGTCGTCGTGGTCTCGCCGCATTGGCAAACGCGCGACCTGCGCGTCGCGATCACGGCCTTGCCCCAGACGATCCACGACTTTGGCGGCTTTGATCCCAAGCTCTACACACTGACCTATCCCGCCCCGGGTGCGCCGGATGTTGCGCAGCAGACGATCCGTCTGCTTGCCGATGCCGGGTTGCCGGCGCACGGGGATGCCCAATGGGGTCTGGATCACGGCGCCTGGGTGCCGATGATGCACCTGCTGCCAGATGCGCGCGTTCCTGTTTTCCAGGTGTCGGTGCCGTATGACCTGTCGACCCAAGGCGCAATCGCGCTTGGGCGCGCCCTGGCGCCCCTGCGCGATCAGGGCGTCGCGATCGTTGGCTCGGGCAGCATGACGCACAACCTGTCCGAGTTTCGCGGGGCGACCAACCATGTTGCACCTTACGTGTCGGAGTTCACCGACTGGATTCGCGCGGCCGTGCTCAGGCGGGATGTCGGTGCGCTCGTCGATTACCGCAAGAGCGCGCCGCACGCCGCGCGCGCCCACCCGACCGAGGAGCACTTCCTGCCCTTGCACGTGGCCATCGGTGCAACCGACGACGGCGAAGCGGCAACCGTGCTCGAAGGGCAAACAACCTTCGGCATCATCAACATGGAGTCCTACGGCTGGGGGCTGCCGCACTAAAGGGGGCTTCGCGGCGGGGGACTCCACGCCGCGTTGCCCCACCGATCTCGTCAATACGCAGTTCGCCGCCACGGCAACCCGCAACGGTGGTCCTTACATGCCGAGATAAGCGGCGCGTACCTGTTCGTTGTTGATCAGCTCCTGGCCTGTGCCCGTGAGCGTGACGCTGCCGGTCTCGAGCACGTAGCCGCGGTCCGCGATCGCCAGCGCCGCCATGGCGTTTTGCTCGACAAGCAGGATGGTCATTCCCTGCGCCTTGAGCGATCTCACGACGTTGAAGACCTCCTGCACGAGCAGCGGTGCCAGGCCCATGGAAGGCTCGTCGAGCAGCAGAAGCTTGGGCCGGCCCATCAGCGCGCGCCCGATCGCCAGCATTTGCTGCTGCCCGCCCGAAAGCGTCCCGGCGGGAAGCCTGCGCTTTTCCTTGAGGATCGGAAACATCGTGAAGATCTTTTCCATGTCGCCCTCGACCTGCTCCCGGGGCTGCGTGTAGGCGCCCAGGCGCAGGTTGTCCTCGATCGAGAGCGGCCCGAACACCTGCCGGCCCTCGGGGCTCTGGCAGATGCCGCGGCGCATGCGCATATCCGAGCGCAGCTTGCTGATATCGATGCCGTCGAATTCGATGCTGCCCGCGCGCATCGGCTGCACGCCCGAGAGCGTGCGCATAAAGGTGGTCTTGCCCGCGCCGTTGGCGCCCACCAGCGCAACCGTTTCGCCGCGCCTGACCTCGATGTCGATTCCCTTGAGCGCCTGGATGCGCCCGTACCAGCTCTCCAGATTGCGCACGCGCAAGAGCGGCTCGGCCTGCGCGGCTTGTGCGGCCTGCCCCGTGGCGGCAAGCGCCCCGGCGGTCCGCGCGCCGAGGCCGACCGATTCGGGCGCCAGGCTGGCGATGCGATGGAACAATTCGGCGAACTCGGCGCGCGCCGTGTCGCCGAACAGCGGATCTTCGCGATCGAGAAAGGCGGCATCGATCTCGGCCCAGTCGGATTCCCGGAGTATTTCGCGCGCCAGCGGCATCGCGTAGCGCTCTTCGGCCGAGATGTGCGACTTCTGCCGGGTCGTGAAAAGACGCAGGTTCTTGAGGAACTCGGCGCGCCTGTCCGCGTGCAGACTGGCCTCGATCATCAGCGCGCGCAGCGTGCTCAGCTGGTCCGGCCCATTGCGGTGATCCTGTTGCAGCGGATCGAGGATCCCGGCGGCCCTTGAGCTGCGCTCGCGCATGATGCGAAACAGGAAGTCGTCTTCCTTGGGATGGTGGGCGCGGTCGACGAAATGCTCAAGGTAGTCGAATACGGAGTTGAAAAAGCGTGGGTCGACCGGCGCGCCTTCCTCGATCTCGCCGGCCACGTGGTCGATCGTCGTCGTCAGGCGCCAGAGGTTGCTGTGGTCTTCGCTGATGATGCGCAGTGCTTGCATGGCCGGGTCCTGGTTAGGCGTGCGTGCCGAGATAGGCCGCGATGACGTCCGGGTTGCGGCGGACTTCCTCGCCGGTGCCCTCGGCGAGTTTCTTGCCGTAATCGAGCACGAGGATCCTGTCCGACAGGTTCATGACCATCTTCATGTCGTGCTCGACGAGCACGACCGTCACGCCCGAATCGGCCACCTTGCGCACCAGCGCGTCCACCTCGATGGTTTCCTTCGGGTTCAGTCCTGCCGCAGGCTCGTCCAGAAAGATGATGCGTGGCTTGAGCGCCAGCGCCCGCGCGATTTCGAGCCGTTTGAGCGCGCCATAGGGCATGCTGTCGGCACGCGCGTCCAGGTATTGATCCAGGCCAACGAAACGCATGAGCTCGGACGCCTCCGCACGCAGGCTGGCGTCGCGCCGCGTGATCGCCGGAAACCGCAGGGCCGCGAACAGCGGATTGCGGTTTAGCCGCAGGTGCGCGCCGACCATCACGTTTTCGATCGCGTCCATGTTCATGCACACCTGCAGGTTCTGGAAGGTGCGCGCCACGCCGCGGCGGGCGAATTCGTTGGGAGCCTTGCCGCCAATCGATTCGCCGTCGAGCACGATGGTGCCGGCGGTCGGCGTGTAGACCCCGGTGATCAGGTTAAACAGCGTCGTCTTGCCCGCGCCATTTGGGCCGATGACCGCGTAGACGATGCCGGCATCGATCGTGAAGCTGACGTTCTGGACCGCCTTGACCCCGCCAAAGTGCACGGAGAGGTTGTTGACCTCAAGGAGCGCCATCGTCAGCTCCCCTTGCCGAAGCGGGCGGCCAGGGTCGGCACCAGCCCCCTGGGCATGAAAATCATGCATCCCATCAGCACCGCGCCAAACGCGACGGTTTCCCAGCCTTCAAGCGAGGAGAGCGCCTGGGGCAGCGCGGTCAGCAGCACCGCGCCGACGACCGAGCCGTACACCGACGCCATCCCGCCGATCACCACCATCGTGACCAGCTCGATCGAGTGGAAGAAGTCTGCGATATTGGGCGTGACGAAGCCGATGTAGTGCGCCGTGACGCTGCCCATGAGGCTTGCGAACATGGCCGAAATCACGAAGATGGAGACCTTGTAGCGCACGATGTTCACGCCCACGACCTGCGCGGCAACCTCTGAGCCGTGCAGAGCCCGCAGCGCGCGCCCGAAGGGGGAATCGATCAGGTTCAGGCTTGCCCAGACGCTGACCGACAGCAAAAGGGCGACGATCCAGTACCACTGGATATCGGTGGTGATGTCGTATCCCAGCAGCCCCATCGCGGGAACCGGCATGCCGTCAGGGCCGCCCGTGAGCGACGCTTCGTTGCGCAGGGCAATGTTGATGATGATGCCAAGGCCCAGCGTTGCCATGGCAAGGTAGTGGCCCTTGAGCTTGAAAATGGGACGCGCGACGATGGCCGCAAGCAGCGACGCGGCCAGCGCCCCCAGCGCCATCGCCAGCAGCGGATGCACGTTGAAGTGCGTCGGCAGCACGGCCGTCGCATAGGCGCCGATGCCGATGAAGCCGGCGTGCCCCAGGCTGATCTGGCCGGCGAAGCCGATCAGCAGATTCAGGCCCAGCACGATGATGGCGTTGATTGCCATGCGCGTGGCGAGGTCCACGTAGAACTTGTTCGGCAGGACAAAGGGCAGGATGACCAGGATGGCCATGATGACGACCAGGCCGATATAGGCGCTTTTCTTCATGCCTACACCCGATCCGTCGACTTGCCGCCGAACAGGCCGCGCGGCATGAAGAACAGCATGAGCAGGATCAGCACGAAGGGAATCGCGTCCTTGTAGGCCGACGATACGTAACCGGCGCCCATCGCCTCGAGGATGCCGACGATCAGGCCCCCGAGCACCGCGCCCAGGCCATTGCCCAGTCCGCCCACGACCGCCGCGACGAACCCCTTGAGCCCCAGCATGATCCCCATGTCGTAGGAGGCCATCGTGATCGGCGCGACCAGGATGCCGCCCAGGGCGCCCAGCCCGGCGGACATGGCGAAACTCATGAACAACACCCAGTTGGTGTTGATGCCGACCATTTCGGCGGCGACCCGGTTGAACGATGTGGCCAGCATGGCCTTGCCGCCCAGCGTACGGGTGAAGAAGTACCAGAGGGCGATGACGACGATCAGGGTGACGCCGAGCACCCACAGGCTCTGGGGCAGTAGCGTGGCGCCCAGGATTTCGATCGGGGCGTCGCCCGAGAACGCGGGCAGGCTGACCGTGCCCTTGCCGAGCGTGACTTGCACCAGGCCCCGGATGACCAGCGAGGCGCCAATCGTGATGATGATCAGGGTCACGGTCTCGGCGCCCTTGACCGGCTCGATCGCGAGTTTTTCGAGGGCCACGCCGACCAGCGCGGGAACCAGGATGGCGAAGACCAGCGCCAGGGCCAGCGGCAGCCCGCTATGGGCGAAGAACACCGCCAGCATCGCGCCCAGCATGATGAACTCGCCCTGGGCGAAGTTGATGACGTGGCTGGCGTTATAGATCAGGGTGAAACCCAGCGCCGCGAGGGCGTAGGTTGCGCCGACGGTGAGGCCGGAGAATAGGAACTGCAGGAATTGCGCCAGCATGGTGCTCCCCGTCCTGACTTGTAATGGATGGTTTGATGAGGCGGTGCGTCGAGCGAAATGCCGCTGGACTCGGGATCGACCCGCGCTCAACCGGCGAGATTTTGAAACCTGACGGCGCTTCTGTCAATTAAGCGATACAAAAAACTCAAAAATAAACTGATTTTGTATCAGCAAACTGGCATTTCTTGCGGGTTAACCCTAGATTTTTGCCCGTTGGCCGGGGGGCAGATCAGGCAAATCGCACCGCACGCGGGAGGCACGAGCGGATCTTCGTCGGCAAAGCGCATGCCGAGCCACGGGGCCGATTCGGGCGTCGATCCGCTGGCCAGTTGCAGGTGCTCGTCGATATGACGCTCCGAGGGCGCCAGCAGCCGGCGGTAAAGCTCTTTGCACAGCTGCCGGGCCTTCTGCCCGGGCCAATCGCGCGGCAGCAGCACATCGGGCAGCTCCGGGTCGCGCAGCGTCAGGCGGCGGTAGTCGTGGATGAGCAGGGTGCGAAGCAGGAAGGCGCCCTCGTCGCCGATTTCGCGCTGGGGATCCCAGCGCAACTTGTCCAGGACCGGCTGGTAGCGGCGAACGAACTCTGCGTACGATTCCCCCAGATGCGCCAGATCCCAGGCCATATTGACCAGGTTGGCGCCACTGGCGGATATATCTGACCCGGCGTCGGCCGCCACCATGGGCATGAGGAACTTGAGCAGATCGCCCATCCCGTCGGTGGTGAGCGCGTCGAACGCCTTGGTGAGGTCAGTGCCCGGGTGCACGAAGCAGTCCGAGCCGATCACGCCGAAACCCTGCCAGAACAAGGCGCGGCGCAGCTGCTGGCGCTGCTTGGGGTCGAGGTTGCCCACGGTCAGGATCAGGCGCCAGCGGCGATCCCAGATCGGCGCGTGCGACGCGTAGATATGGCGGGCCGATTCCTCGGAGCGGCGTGCGCCGCCGGGGGTGAGCATGTAGTCCGCGCGCCGGCCGAGCGCCTCGGATTGCAGCCAGCCTTCCTTGACCAGCCGGAAGATCGAGGTGCGGATCAGCCGCTCGTTGAGCTGCAGCGGTTCGAGCAGGCGGATCAGGCTGCCCAGCCAGACCCGGCCGCCACGCGGCAGGATGGCGTCACCGAATATCGACACGATCAGCGAGCCGGTTTTCATCCGGTCCTGTTGGCGGAATTCGGCGATTCGGTTCTCGATCGGGTCTATCACGGCAGCGTTCATCCAAGGGGAAAAGGGCAGCGCATTGTATCCATGCGTGACTTGCACGGCGATCATGCCACTGACCCAAAAAAAATGATACAGATTTCTTAAAAAGCTTGATCTAAGTGAATCATGTTGTGTTAATCTTGCCGCCGGCAGACAACCGGCGGCGTGCAAAGGCGGGGCCGCCGCGACGCATCGAACAGGGCCCTCCAACAGGAAGAATCCAATGTCAACGTCCTTATTTGAGAAGCATCGCGCCAAGCTGGAATCGGCGCTCGAGGCAATTCGTACGCGTGGCTACTGGCCCGCCTACAGCGAGATGCCCAGCCCCAAGGTGTACGGCGAAACGGCCCCCGACGACGGCAAGCGCGCCTTTGAGGCCCACCTCGGCAAACAGTTCAGCCTGGATCAGCCCGGGCAGACTGGCTGGCTGGGCGGCGAGCGATCCCCCTACGGCGTAGCGCTTGATGTCCAGTACCCCGTATGCGATGTTGCCGCGCTCATCCGTGCAGGCCAGAAGGCCATGGCAGCCTGGCAGGCTCTTGGTTGCGAAGGCCGCACCGGCATTTGTGTCGAGATCCTCGAGCGGCTGAACCGCCAGAGCTTCGAGCTTGCGCACGCGGTCATGATGACGACCGGCCAGGGCTGGATGATGGCTTTCCAGGCTGGCGCCCCGCATGCGCAGGATCGCGGCCTTGAGGCCGTGACGTACGCCTACCGCGAGCAAAGCTTTATCCCCGCCGAGGCCACCTGGGAAAAGCCCCAGGGCAAGAACCCCCCGCTGGTCATGAAAAAGCGCTTTGAGGTCGTGGGCCGAGGCGTGGCCGTGGTCATCGGTTGCGCGACCTTCCCCACCTGGAACACCTACCCGGGGCTCTTCGCAGCACTTGCGACCGGCAACCCCGTCATCGTCAAGCCACACCCCAACGCGATCCTGCCCGCCGCGATCAGCGTGCGCACCATCCGCCAGGCGCTGTCTGAAAACGGCATCGACCCGAATCTCGTCACGCTGTGCGTGGCGCGCGATAACGAGACCACCCAGCGACTGGTGCGCGATCCCGCGGTGCGTTCCATTGACTTTACCGGCGGCAGCGCCTTTGGCAACTGGCTGGGCGAAAACTGCCGCCAGGCGCAACTGTACGCAGAACTCTCCGGCGTGAACAACGTGGTCATCGATTCCACCGATGCCTACAAGGCCATGATGCGCAACATTGCGTTCACGCTCTCGCTCTACTCGGGCCAGATGTGCACCACCACGCAGGCCATCCTTGTGCCGGCCGGCGGCATCGAATCCGACGAAGGTCACAAGTCCTACGACGATGTCTGCGACGATCTCGCCCGCGCGATCGAGGGTACGCTCGCCAAGCCTGAAGTGGCGTTCGCAGTGCTCGGTGCCGTGCAGTCACAGGACACCGTGCGCCGCATCGAGCTCGCCAACGGTGGCACCATCGGTCGGGTCGTGCTGGCCTCGCGCAAGCTCGACAACCCGGATTTTCCCAACGGCGAATTCCGCACCCCCGCGCTGCTCGCTTGTGATGTGGCCGACGAGGCCTTCTATATGGAAGAGCGCTTTGGCCCCATCACGTATGTCGTGAAGGTGGCTGACACCGCCGCCGCGGTCGCGCTATCGGAGCGCATCGTCGATACGCGCGGTGCGCTGACGGCCGGTCTCTACTCGACCAGCCAGCAGGTCGTCGATGCGATGACGCAGGCGACCTGGCGCTCCAAGGTTGCCCTGTCGGTCAACCTCACCGGGGGCGTGTTCGTCAACCAGACCTCGGCCTTCTCCGATTACCACGGCACCGGCGGCAACCCGGCGGCCAACGCAAGCCTCTCCGATTCGGCCTTCGTGGCCAACCGGTTCCGCGTCGTCCAGCTGCGCTATCACGTGTAAGGATCTGCCATGGCGTACGAAAACATTCTCTATGCCGTGCAGTCCGGGGTGGCGCGCATCACGCTTAACCGTCCGGACAAGCTCAACAGCTTTACGTCGGCCATGCATGCGGAGCTGCGCGCCGCGCTCGACGAGGTCCAGGCCGACTGCACTGTGCGCGTGCTGGTGCTCACCGGTGCGGGAAGGGGCTTCTGCGCCGGCCAGGATCTCTCGGATCCCGAAGTGCAGTTCGTCGAAGGTCAGCCGCCGCCCGATATGGGCGACATCGTTGAAAAGAACTACAAGCCGCTCATCCTGACCCTGCAGAGCCTGCGCGTGCCGACCATCGCCGCGGTCAACGGCGTCGCGGCAGGCGCTGGCGCCAGCCTTGCGCTGGCATGCGATCTGGTCATCGCGACCAAGGCAGCGTCGTTCCTCCAGGCGTTCTCCAAGATTGGCCTGATCCCCGATACCGGCGGCACCTGGTTCCTGCCGCAGCGCGTCGGAATGGCGCGGGCGATGGGGCTGGCGCTGCTTGCCGAAAAGCTCCCGGCGCAGAAGGCTGCCGATTGGGGGCTCATCTGGTCGGCAGTCGACGATGCCGAGTTTGCCCCCGCCGTGGATGCGCTCGCGCAGCAATTGGCGGTCGCCCCCACCAAGGCGCTCGTGCGTACCCGCCAGGCCATGCACGCCGCGCCGGGCCACACGCTCGAGCAACAGCTTTCCATGGAAGCCGGGTTCATGCGAGAGCTTGGCCGCAGCCCCGACTATATCGAGGGCGTCGCCGCCTTCACGGCCAAGCGCGCGCCGCGCTTCACCGGAAACTGATCCTGATGCCCCACACGCAACACAACCCGCAAGCGCTTGCACGCGACGTCGCCGCGGCGATGTGGGCGCGCGATCGCGCCACGCAGGCCCTCGATATGCAGATCGTCCGGGTGGCGCCTGGCGAAGCGGTGATCGCGATGCCGGTCAGCGCCGATATGCTCAACGGACACCAGACCTGCCACGGCGGCTACATCTTCACCCTGGCCGACAGCGCGTTTGCCTACGCGTGCAACAGCCACAACCAGAACACGGTCGCGGCGGCCGCGCACATCGATTTCCTGGCGCCGGCCCACGAGGGCGATGTGCTGGAGGCCGAGGCCATCGAGCGATCGCTCGCCGGGCGCACGGGCGTCTACGACGTCACGGTGCGTATCCGCGGGGGCAAGACGTGCGCGTTGTTCCGCGGCAAGAGCTATCGCGTCAGCGGCGAAGTGATCCAGCGCAGCGCGCCCGAAGGGCAGCCAGCCCAACACAACTGACAGAGGAGACCCCGATGCCCGCCAAGAGTCCCAAGCCAGGTGATCTCGAGCCGATCGAAAAGGCCAGCCGCGACGAAATCGCCGCGCTCCAGCTTGAGCGCCTGAAGTGGTCGGTGCGCCACGCCTACGATAACGTGCCCCACTACCGCAAGTCGTTCGACGAGAAGGGCGTCCATCCTGACGATCTCAAGACCCTCGCTGATCTGGCGAAGTTTCCGTTCACCACAAAGACGGATCTGCGCGACAACTATCCGTTCGGGCTCTTTGCGGTGCCGCGCGAGAAAATCGCGCGCGTGCACGCCTCGTCGGGCACGACCGGCAAGCCGATCGTGGTCGGCTACACGCTCAAGGATATCGACAACTGGGCGAACCTCGTGGCGCGCTCGATCCGCGCCGCGGGTGGCCGCGCGGGCGATACCTGTCACATCGCGTATGGCTATGGCCTTTTCACGGGCGGGTTGGGTGCGCACTACGGTGCCGAGCGCCTGGGCTGTACGGTTGTGCCCATGTCGGGCGGCCAGACCGAGAAGCAAGTCCAGCTGATCCAGGATTTCAAGCCTGAGATCATCATGGTGACGCCCTCATATTCCCTGGTCATCGCCGAAGAGTTCGAGCGCCTGGGCGTCGCGCCGCAGGATATCTCGCTCAAGATCGGCATCTTCGGCGCCGAGCCCTGGGGCCAGGGCATGCGCACCGAGATTGAGCGCAAGCTGGGCATCGACGCGATCGACATCTACGGCCTGACCGAAGTCATGGGCCCGGGCGTCGCGTGCGAGTGCATCGAATCCAAGGATGGCCCGGTCATCTGGGAGGATCACTTCTACCCCGAGATCATCAACCCGGAGACAGGCGAAGTCGTGGCCGATGGCGAAAGCGGCGAGCTCGTCTTCACCTCGCTCACGAAGGAAGCCGCACCGGTGATCCGTTATCGCACGCGCGATCTCACGCGCCTGCTCGCGCCCACCTCGCGCAGCTTCCGTCGCATGGACCGCATCACCGGTCGCACCGACGACATGCTGATCGTGCGCGGCGTCAACGTGTTCCCCAGCGTCATCGAGGAGCAGATCCTGCGCGACAAACGCCTCGGCGGCAACTACCAGATCCACCTGACCCGCGACGGGCACCTCGACAATGTCGAGGTGCTGTGCGAGTTGCAGCGCGAGTGCTCGGGCACGCTGTCCGACGCGACGGTGCGCGAGATCGCCAAAGAGTTGCAGCACCACATCAAGACCATTGCCGGCATCTCTACGAAGGTGACGGTCCTGGAGCATGAATCGATTCCACGCACGCTGACCGGCAAGGCCCGCCGCGTGATCGACGAACGTCCGAAGCAGATCTGACGACAGGCGCGGCGCAGGCAACGCGCCGCGATCCGTCAAGGCAGGGCAGTGCACCGCTCTGTTGATTGAATCGATCAGTTGATTGAACAAAGCTAGTGGTTGAACAAGTCAGGCGATTGAACAAAGTCAAACAACACAAGGAGATGCATTCATGAACACGTTGGTGAAACAATTTGCCCTCGGTGCCACGCTGTCGCTCGCCGTCGCGTCCGCCTTCGCCGCCGATCCCATCAAGATCGGCTCGGTCCTTTCCGTGACGGGCCCTGCCGGCTCGCTCGGCGATCCCGAACTCAAGACGATGCAGCTCTACGTCGACGAGATCAACAAAAAGGGCGGCGTCATCGGCCGCCCGCTGCAGCTGATTTCCTACGACGACGGCAGTGACGCCTCCAAGGCCAATGGCTTCGCCAAGCGCCTGATCGAAGACGACAAAGTCGACATCATCGTTGGCGGCACGACCACGGGCGCCACGATGTCGATGGTACCGCTGGTCGAAAAGGCGCAGATCCCGTTCATCTCGCTGGCAGGCGCGGTCGTCATCATCGAGCCGGTGAAAAAGTGGGTCTTCAAGACACCCCACACCGATCGCATGGCCGCCGAGCGCGTGCTCGACGACATGAAAAAGCGCGGCATCACCAAGGTGGCCCTGCTGTCCGAGACGAGCGGCTTTGGCCAGTCGGGCAAGAAGGAAGTCGAGGCCGTCCTCAGCAAGTACGGCGTCACGCTGGTCGCCAACGAAACCTACGGCCCCAAGGACACCGACGTCAGCCCGCAGCTGACCAAGATCAAGAACACCCCGGGAGTCCAGGCGGTGTTCGTCTTCGGCCTGGGCCAGGGCCCTGCGATCGTCACCAAGAACTACAAGCAACTGGGCATGACGCTGCCGCTGTACCAGTCGCACGGCGTGGCCTCGGGCGAGTACCTCAAGCTCGCCGGCCCCGCCGCCGAGGGCGTTCGCCTGCCGTCGCCCGCGCAGTCGATCCCGGGCAAGCTTGCCGACAGCGATCCGCAGAAGCCGGTCGTGGTCGGATATGACCAGGCCTATCGCGCCGCCTACAAGGAGGAAGCCTCGACGTTTGGCGGCTACGCCTACGACGGCCTGATGCTTGCCGTCGACGCAATCAAGCGCGCCGGCAGCACGGACAAGGCCAAGGTGCGCGATGCCATCGAAGCGACCAAGGGCTATGTTGGCTCGAGCGGCGTGTTCAACATGTCGCCCACGGATCACATGGGCCTGGAGCTGTCTTCCTTCCGTCTGCTGGAAATCAAGAACGGCGACTGGACGATCGTTAACTGATCCCGGGCCTGAATGGAAATCCGGCCGGGAAGCCTCACCTTGAACAGGAACTAAACCATTATGTATACGCAGTCTTTCAACGTACCGGATAGCCCCGGATTGAAGGCCGTGCCCGAGAAGGTGCCTGCCGAGAATCCCGAGTTGCTGGCCCGGTTTGACGCGCGCATCGAAGCCGATGGCAAGATCGAACCGCAGGACTGGATGCCCGAGGGCTATCGCAAGACGCTCGTGCGGCAGATCAGCCAGCACGCACACAGCGAAGTCGTCGGCATGCTGCCCGAAGGCAACTGGATCTCGCGCGCGCCGAGCCTCAAGCGCAAGGCCATCCTGATCGCCAAGGTGCAGGACGAGGGCGGCCACGGGCTCTACCTTTACAGCGCCGCGGAGACGCTGGGCGCGAGCCGCGATGAACTGCTCGACGCGCTGCATGCCGGCCGCGCCAAGTACAGCTCGATCTTCAACTACCCCGCCCTGAACTGGGCGGATGTCGGCGTGATCGGCTGGCTCGTTGACGGCGCCGCGATCATGAACCAGATCCCGCTGTGTCGCTGCAGCTACGGCCCCTACGCCCGCGCGATGATCCGCGTGTGCAAGGAGGAATCCTTCCACCAGCGCCAGGGTTACGAAGCGCTCCTGGTGATGATGCGCGGCAGCGCCGGGCAGCGCGCCATGGTGCAGGATGCCGTCAACCGCTTCTGGTGGAAATGTCTGGCGATGTTCGGCCCCCCGGACAAAGACAGCGCGCACAGTGAGCAGGCCATGCGCTGGGGCATCAAGCGGATCTCCAACGACGATCTGCGCCAGAAGTTCATCGATGCCACGGTGCCGCAGGCCAACGTCCTGGGCGTCACGCTCCCCGATCCCGCGCTGAAGTGGAACGAAGAGCGTCAGCACTACGACCATGGCGAGATCGACTGGGACGAATTCTGGTCGACGGTCAACGGTAACGGCCCCTGCAACCGCGAGCGCCTGGCCACCCGCGTCAAGGCCCACAACGACGGGCAGTGGGTTCGCGACGCCGCGATCGCCTATTCCCTCAAACAGCAAGCCAAAGCAAACAAGGAGGCAGCATGAGTACCCCCGCCCTCAAGGAATGGCCCCTCTGGGAAGTTTTCGTGCGCAGCAAGCAGGGCCTCGAGCACAAGCACTGTGGCAGCCTGCACGCCGCCGATGCGCCTCAGGCGCTGCAGATGGCGCGTGATGTTTATACGCGCCGCCAGGAAGGCGTGAGCATCTGGGTCGTGCCCTCCGCGAGCATTTCCGCGAGCGCCCCCGAAGACAAGGATGCGATGTTCGATCCGTCGGCTGACAAGATCTACCGTCATCCCACCTTCTACGACATCCCGGACGAAGTGGGGCACATGTAATGGCAGCCCATGAACAATACCTTCTGCACCTGGCGGACAACGCGCTGATTCTGGGCCAGCGCAACGCCGAATGGTGCGGCCACGGCCCGGTTCTGGAAGAGGATCTGGCGCTGGCCAACAACAGCCTCGACCTGATCGGCCAGGCGCGCTTGCTCTACCAGCGCGTGGCGGCCTTGCGCAACGACGGCAAGACATCCGAAGACCTGCTGGCTTACTTTCGCAACGAGCCGGAGTTTCGCAACTACACGCTGGTCGAGATCGCCCACAGCACGGCGCTGACGCCCACCGCCGCGGGCGAGCGCGACTATGCCGTCACGATCACGCGCAATTTCCTGTTCAGCGCGCTGATGGTGCTGGTGTGGAACGCGCTCAAGTCCTCGACCGACCAGGAGCTTGCCGCGATCGCCGCGAAGTCGCTCAAGGAGGCGCAGTACCACTTGAGGCACTCGCGCGACTGGCTCGTCAAGTTCGGTGACGGCACGGAGGTTTCGCACGCCAGGGTGCAAGCTGCGCTGGATCACCTGATGCCTTACACCCAGGAGTTCTGGACACCTTGCCCCATGGAAGCCGCAGCCGTTCGCACCGGTGCCGGTGTCGACAACACGACCCTGAAGGCCTCCTGGGATGCGATCGTCGACGGGGCCCTTGCCGAGGCGACGCTCAAGAGGCCCGCCGCGGGTGGCTATGTCACGACCGGAAAGCTCGGCGTGCATTCCGAGCACATGGGCTTCGTGCTGGCCGAGATGCAGTCGCTGGCGCGCGTGCACCCCGAAGCCGTCTGGTAAATCGTATGCAGGCGACGACGCTTCCCGACGGGCCGATTGCCGAAAAGACGCCGGCAGACCTGCACCATGCGGTGTGGGCGCTGCTGGAGTCGGTGAAGGATCCCGAGATCCCGGTGGTTTCGCTGCGCGAAATGGGCATCCTGCGCGCGGTACGGGATGTGGGCGCCGGTGGCCTGGAGGTCGTCATTACGCCGACCTACAGCGGTTGCCCCGCCATGTCGCAGATGCACGACGACGTGGCCGATGCGCTCTCGGATGCCGGCATCCCGGCGCGCGTCGTGCTGCAGCTTGCCCCGGCCTGGTCGACCGACTGGATGACGCCTGAGGCCAACGCGAAACTTCGCGCCTACGGGATCGCGCCGCCTTCCGCCGTGCGCTGCGGCAGCGCAGTGGATGCGGTCGTCCAGTTCGCGACGCGCAAGGGCGTGGGCGGTGTTGCCGATGTCGTTGCCTGCCCGCGCTGCGGCTCCGAAAACACCACGGAAACCTCGCATTTCGGATCGACGGCGTGCAAGGCGCTTTACCGCTGCCTTGCCTGCATGGAGCCGTTCGATTATTTCAAACCTTACTGAGCCATCTGGCGACCCAAACATGTCAACCATTCCACGCTTTCACGATCTCAAGATTGCGCGCGTCAACCCGGAAGCCGCCGGCTCCGTGGCGATCGCGTTCGATATCCCGCAAAGCCTCTGCGAAACGTTTGCGTTCGAGCCCGGCCAGTACCTGACGCTGCGCGCCAAGATCGACGGCCAGGACGTGCGCCGCAGCTACTCGATCTGCAGCACGCGCGCGCGCCTGAAGAACCGCCGCGAGCTCGTGGTCGGCATACGACCCATGGAGGGCGGCGTGTTTTCCAACTGGGCCGCCCGGCAACTTAAGGCCGGCGATGAAATCTCGGTGATGCCACCGGCCGGCCGCTTCAGCATCAAACGCCCGCGCGCGTTGCATCGCGTCGGCTTTGCCGCCGGTTCGGGCATCACGCCGATCCTGTCGATCATGGCGAGTTCGCTTGATGAGCAGCCCGAGACCAAGTTCACGCTCGTCTACGGCAATCGGAGCATGGCCAGCGTCATGTTCAACGAAGAGCTGCAGGATCTCAAGGATCGCTACCCGGGTCGCCTGACGCTGATTCACATCCTGTCGCGCCAGGCGCAGGAATCGGAGCTGCTGCAGGGGCGCATCGATGGCGACAAGGTCAAGGCCATCATCGACGCACTGCTGCCCGTGGGCAGCATGGATGAAGTGTTCGTCTGCGGCCCCGAGGCCATGATCGAATCGACTCAGAAGGCGCTGCTCGACGCCGGCGTCAAGCAGGAGCGCATCCACACCGAGCGCTTCACCTCGCCGTCGCTCGAGCATCTCTCGGCGGTAGAGCGGCAGGCCGCCGTCGCGGGCCACAAGCATGAAGTCGTCGGCGATATCGAGGTTACCGTCGTGCTCGACGGCAAGTCACACGAAATCCACATGCGCGCCGACGAGCACGTGCTCGACGCGGCGCTGGCCGCCGGCCTTGACCTGCCTTATTCCTGCAAGGGCGGAGTTTGCTCGACCTGCCGCGTCAAGGTGCTCGAGGGCAGCGTCGAGATGGACAAGAATTTCGGCCTCGAAGCCTGGGAGACCGACAAAGGGTTCGTGCTGTCGTGCCAGGCCCGTCCCACCTGCAACAAGCTCACGGTGAGCTTCGACGAGCGCTAGTCGCCCACCGGGTCAGGACCGCCGGGCTGGCAGGCGCGCGAGCGCCTTTGCCGGCCCGAAGTCATTTGGAGGGCTTGTTGACCCCGGCGATCCACGCCACGAGCAGGATCCACACCACGGAGGATCCGCAGATCGCCGCCCAGCTGCTGTACATGGCAGTGGCGTCCTGCTGCGACCACTGGATGTGCTTGAACATGACTTCGCGGGTCGAGAGGAAATAAATCAGCAGGTTGACTGGCAGGCAATAAATGTTCTGGAGCAGTGCGCCCATGCCGGAGAGGCTGAGCACGCCTTCCGGCCCCAGGCCAAGCGTGAGGAGGTCGAGCGCTTTCATGATGGTTGTCGTCTCCGGATGATCATCGGGCTGGGTGCCTTGCGCCGGCCCCGGTCGCGCATGCTGCGGCTAGCTGGCACACCATCATAATGAATTAATGCGTCGCGCTACAGGGAATTTCCGAAGGATCCCGATCGAGCGGCGCATGATGTCCAAACCTGGATTTGTTTTCCCGGTAGCGATTCGAACTTATTGATCCAGATCCACGCAATGGTGATCCTGAAGACGTTCGCCGGCAACGCCCTTCTCCAGGGTCCCGATTCCTGTCAATAGCAGGAAATTGTCCGGATCAAGATTGACCAGTCCCATCCCGGCAAAGGCGATATTGCCTTTCTCCTGATCGATTTTTTCGTTTGCCGTGACGAAGAGATTTTCCTTTTTCAGTTCGTTGAGCGTTAGCTTCTTGTAGAAGAAATGATAAGTGGCGATCTCCACAGCCGTTTCAGACCACTGTCCGTTCAATTGATTGACCGGCAGGCTGGCAATGATTTTGCGCGCTTCGGACGACAGGCAGGAAATGTGGATGTGCAGCTGATCCTGGGTCCGCGCGTTAATTGCGTTCACGGCCAGGGAGATCATGTGCTCCTTGATGGGTCTGTTTAGCCGCTGCGTCATAAACCCCCTGGATTGCCATGCATGGTAAAAATGGTTGGGTTCCGTGGCCTGTTGCAACCTGGCATCCTCAATACCAGTGACCTTGCCTGTCGGTATCAGCAAATATTGATACGGATCACTATTTGTCTTGTAGATCGCATAGTCATCATCGAGGTTCACCATGGCGCACGGGCCATACACATCGTCCGTTTTGTATGCAGGCACGCAGACCCCGCCAATTTCCTTCCATAAAAAATCGCGATCGGCTCGTGCAGCGTTGCTGTACATCAGGAGAAATAAAGAGCACAGAAAAAATTTGGCAATAAGTTTCATCGAATATTCCGCAAAGTCATGAATCGGTACGGGGCACTCCCGGGGCATCTGAATCACGGACCGCTCTGGCCCTGTTTGCGCTGTGGCGTCGTGGTACCCAGGGGGACGGTCAGCGCAAGAAAGATCGCGTAACCCTGCGTGCGGTTATCCGCCCAAAGTTCCTTGTAGGCCCGCAGGTTGAGTGAGGCCGACTGGCCGTTGACGTCAAAAAGATAGCTCACCTGGGGCCCGAAGCCGCCGACCTGCGACAGGTAGGGCCCGACCAGGTTGCCGCTGCCGGTGTCGCCGGTCAACTGGTAATAGACGTACCCGGCGACGCCAGCCGCCCAGTGTTCTCCGATGACCTTGGATGCGCTCCAGTCCAGATGGGAGTCGACGCCGCTTTTGACGTTGGTCGCGGGGTTCAGGAAGTTGTAGGTCAGACCGGCGACCGCGGAGAACTCCAGCCCCGTCGACGCGTTGTAATACGTGTAGCCGCCGCCCCAGTCGAGCGCACCGTGGCCGATGCCCGGATTGGCAAGGCTTTCGGAGTTGTAGCGCCCCGTGGGGATATTGCCCGTCAGGTAGGTCATCCAGTTGTGGTTGCCGCTGTTCCACGCAATGCTTGCGAAGGGGCTGAGGTCGGTGCCGCCCCAAACGGATTCGCCTCGCCCGGTGTCGCTGCGGGTGGCCGATGTGCTTGTTTCGGTCGTGGTGCGCGCCTGGCCGGAGCCCCACGAGACCGCAAGAAAGGGCGTGCCGCCCAGGATCGTGGTCTCGAACGCATATCCCGGCTGCACGTAGACGATCGGCGAAAACGATTTGGTGCCCGTCGTGATGGTCGAACCCTTTTGCGTCCTTTTCGATGAATCGGTGCTGCCGTTGTAGTAGTACGGGTTGACGGACAGCGTCCACCCCGGGGTGTCGGGGACGGCGGCCATGCTGGCGAACTGTCCGGATTGCCAGAAGGGCGTGCCGCCTTCATCGGCTTGCGCAATGCCTGTCGACGCGATGGCCAGAAGCCCCGCCGTGATCGCCCGCCCCGCCGCGATGCGCGCCTTCAGTGGCAATTTATCTCCCCCATGACAATAATCCCAAGGGCTATGATAATGCGCCACACGGTATCCTGCCGTCGCCTGGGCTCGCCGGGAGGCCAATGATGGTTCGAATGTTCATCCGCGCCTGCTTGATCGCAGCAACGCTTGTCGGTGCGACCGCTGTCGCCCAAACCGGGCCGACCGTGCTTCGTGCGACCTATATCGCGCAGAATCCCGTCCAGGCGTTTGTCGACCCTGCGAGCGGCCGTGTGCGAGGCCCAGCCGCCGACATCACCCGCGCGCTCGCGCAGCAACTCGGTGTGCCCTGGACGATCTCTGGCGCGCCGGGCGCCGTGGGTGTCATCGAGCGCGTCGTGCGCGGCGAAGCGGACATCGGCTTCGTGGCGTTCGACCCGCTGCGTGCGGTCGACGTGGATTTCTCGCAGGCCTACTCGCTTTCGCAGAACGCGTACCTGGTGGCCGACGCATCGCCGCTGCATCGTGCCGCGGATGTCGATGCGCCCGATGTGCGCATCGGCGTTCGCAAGGGCGATGCCGGCGAATTCTTTCTCACGCGAACGCTCAGGAACGCGACGCTCTTGCGCGACGACGCCGGCAGCCTTGAAGACGCGGCGCGGCAACTGCGCGCAGGAGCGATCAGCGCTTATGCGGCCAACCGGCACCGGCTCACGGGCTTCGTCGCGACCACGCCTGGATATCGCATTCTCGAGGGCAATTTCTACCCCGTCGAACAGGCGATCGCCGTGCGCAAGGGCAATACCGTCATGCTAGGCGTTCTCAATACGTTTCTGGATCAGGCGCGCGTGTCTGGCTTGATCGCGACCTCGATCAGCCAGGCCGGGTTGAGCGGAGTGGACGTGGCGCCTGCGCCGGTTGCGCGCAAGAACTGACGCCTGGGGAAATCGAGGCGCCCGCGCAAGGCGATTGCCAGGAGTTTGATCCAGTGCAAACCGCAGGCGCGGTTATGGGCGCAGGCGTCAATCGCACGCGACTCCCAGCCGTAGAATCAGGGCATGGGAAGGATCGCGCGGCGCTGTGCGGTTTGGACGGTAGTCGTCTGCTCGACGCCGGCGCTGGCGGTTAACGTCAACGATCCCTACCTCCAGACAAACTACGCCAACAACCTTCCGAACTTTTACGATTCGGCCAATGCCTGGCCAAGCGTTGCATCGCTCGGGCTGTTTAACGCCGCCGGCATCGGGCAAGGCTGCACCGGCACGCTGATCAACTCGCGCACGATCCTGACCGCGGCGCACTGCCTTTCGGCGAATACGACACAAGGCACCGCGGCATTCTCAAACTCGGCTGCGTCTGCGGGCACGCCAAACGATCGCACGCTGGGTGGGGCGCTGGCGCATTCGCTCTACAGCGGCACCTTCACTTACGATATTGCACTCGTCACCGTCGCGCAGCCCATCACCGCGCTCACCCCGGTGCGCATCGCCGTGCCGTCGGATTTTGCCGATCCCACGAAGCTGGTGGGGCAAGTGGCGACCATCGTCGGATACGGTGCTGCGGGTACTGGCACGCAACCAGGCACGCCGATCTCAGTCACCGATCCGGTCACGGGCAAAGTCACAACGACGACCCTGTTGCCTGGCGCGGGCGACGGCAAGCGGCGCGTTGTCGTGACCAAGATCGGCGCGATCGGCACCACGGCGGCGGGCGTTCCCCGCGTGATCACGGCCCAGTTCCTCAATCCTGCGGTCGACAAATCCGCGCCCGTGCTGCAAGGGCAACCCGAGAAGGGCGACAGCGGCGGCCCGCTGCTTGTTCAGGTCGGATCGCAATGGATCCAGATCGGCACCGTCGGCGGCGGCCCCTCAGGCTATGGCTCGACCGACACCTGGACCTGGATCGCCGACCACAGCGCCTGGCTGACGAAAAACAATCCGTGGCAAAGCGTGACCAGCAAGGCCGGGACCTTCAACTGGAACGCGCCCGGCGCCTGGTCCACGGGCGAGGTACCCAATAATCAGGACGGCAGTCTCGTCAGTGCCAGCCGGTCGCTGGGGCGCTTCTTTGAAGTCAACGTCAATACGCCGACGACATTGACTGTCAACATGAGCGCGACCGTGGACAAGCTCGCGATCGATCATCCGTCGGCCAGCGTTTCCGTCAGCGCGGGCCAGACGCTTTCTTCCGTGCTCGACACGACGTTAAATCGAGGCACTCTTGACGTGGCGGGCACGCTTTCCGCAGGGACGCTGCTTGCAGATGGAACACCCGACGTACTCTCGCGGGTGGTCGTGGCGGGCGGCCTGCTATCGGGCACCGGCAAGCTCACCGCAACCAATGGCGTCGTGCAGACCGGAGGGATCATCGCGCCGGGCTCCGCCGCCGCGACGGGCACGCTGACGATCGCCGGCAATTTCGTCCAGCAGGCGGGCGCAACCCTGCTTTCGCGCCTGAGCGCCACGCATTCATCTGATCTCGTGGTGACTGGCTCCGCCGCCCTGGGCGGAAACCTGTTGATCGGCGGCATCACGGGCCAGAAACCCTCGACGGATTTGACTTATACCGTCCTGACGGCCGATAGTCGATCCGGAACTTTTGTATCGGTGAAATCGACCCTTGCCTTTCTCGCACCCACAGCCGTCTACGGCAACCAGACCGTTGCGGTATCGCTTGCGCGCAATGACCAGCCTCTTGAGGCTGTCGCCACCCATGCGTCCGATACGGGCGTGGCCAAGGCGCTCGACAAGCTGTCGCCCGGCAATCCGGTGGTGAGCCAGCTCGTCACGCGTGCCACGGTGTCGTCGACCCAGGTCGATTCCACGACCAAGGCGCTGATCATCGAGGCGCTCGGAAGCGAGAGCGCGGCCGACGCCCTCCTTGAGGAGTCCGACGCTCAGAACGACCTTGCGCTCTCGTCGCTTGCGGGCGAAGGTCTGGTCGCCGCGCAAAACCTGGCGTTTTCCAACGCATCGCTGTTCGTCGAAGGCATTCGCCAGCAGTCACAGAGCTGGCTCATCGGCATGCCAGTGCCCGGGGCTGCGATCGCGGGCAAGTCAGGCGGATCGTCGGCCTGGCTCAACGTTCAGGGCGGCTCGGGCCTGCTGCGCGGCGACGGCACCAACTACGGCATCAACAGCGGCGGCGTCAACGTGCAACTGGGCGCCAATTACCAGATCAATACGCAGGCAATGGTCGGCGTGGCGATCGGCGGCTCGAACAGCACGTTCTCGGTTTCGGATCTGTCGACCACCGGTAACCTCAGCACGGTCAATCTCGGCATTTACGGAATCGCGCGACACGCGGATTTCTACGCTGCCGGCACGTTGGCCTATGCGCGCAACAGCGCCACCACGAACCGGACGGTCACCGTGTTCGATCTCAACGACCGGCAGAAGGCGAGCTTCAATATCGACACGCTCTCGGCCCGGCTCGAGCTTGGCTACCGCGCCGAAACTCCTCTGGTGACCATCACGCCCTTTGCGGCAGTCGAGCCGACCTGGCTGTGGCAATCGGCGTTTTCGGAGTCACGACAGACTGGGGGCAACAGCGACACCAGCCTCGGGTTGAATGTCAGGGCACAGCAAACCACCTCGCTGCCAGCAAGCCTGGGCCTGCAGTTCGATCGTCGCATCGATCTGGAAAGCGGCTGGAGCATCAGCCCTGTCGTGCGCGCAGCGTGGATCCGCGAGTTCATGCCGCAGCGGAGCATCAACGCGGAGTTGCAGATGGCCCCCGGCGAGACATTCACTTCATACGGCCTGAGCGCCGCGACTAACGTCGCGCAGTTCAGCCTCGGATTGCTCGTCACAGATAACAAGACCGTCTCGAGCTATGTCTCGGGCACAGCCTATGCCTCGGACCGCGGCCAGGCCTGGCAGGCGCAGCTGGGCGTGAACATCAGGTTCTGAGTGCCGCAATGAGGCAAGGCTGCACTCAAGGCGTACTTGGGAAACGCCCTCGCACGGCCGTTCCCGCGCGATGAATCCATGAGATTTCGCAGGCGATGTTGCAAATAGTTGCGCGATCACGATTGACTTCATCTTTTTGGGTGCTAGCATAAATCTCCTAGGCTGTCTGTAAAACCCGAGTTCGTGAAGCAATAACACCCTCACCCCCTCGCCCTACACGCACCCGCTTCTGCGGAAGCTGCAACGGCACCGCCCCGACTTTTCGCGTATAGGTCGGGCCGCACCGCACAACTTCTTCTCACGATCCCCCGCCCAGTCAGGTGGTGGCATTTTCGTCCCCGCGCGTCGGTGTCAGCCGAATGCTGCGAACAAAAAGGAGCCTGTCAACCGAATCATTCCTGAGGACCGTCGCACCGGAACTATCCCCGGGGTGATCGGTTGACGGGAGGCTCGCGTGACCGTGAAGCATGAGAACCCTGGTCATCATCCCGATCATCCATACCGAGCAGGATATGGGCTCGCTGCTGAGCGAAATCAAGCGCGAGTATGTGTCGCGCTACGGGCTCGCGCAATGGGATTCCCACCTGAACTCGATTGCCGAGATCTGGGATGGCATCCGCCGGATGATCCTCGACTTCGATTTGCCCTATGCAAGCGTTCGCCTTTTTCAGGATGGATTGCCCCTATGCGGCAAGGAGGCTGAAATCGTCCGGGATGTCGCAGCACGCGGAAGCAAGAACCACCAGCTGCTTGCCGAGATCGCCGGGCGCGGTGCCCGACTCATGGGGACCGAAGACCCCCAGTTGTTGCTGCAGGAATATCAATTCCTCCAGGGCGCGCTCAGGGATATGCAGAGCGAGGAGGGGGAGCAACGATGGAAGCAGCAAAGCCAGCGACTTCTGGCTGATCGTGATCAGTTTATCGCGGCGCGCATTAACGACACGCTATTGCCAAACGAAATCGGGCTGCTGTTTCTCGGCATGGCCCATCAGATCGAACCAATGCTCTCCAGCGACATCCTCGTGCGGCACCTGTTGCCAGCACGGGCGCAGGCATCTTCAGAGAGGGCCAGCTGATGGAACCGATTGCCCAGGTACCCACATCCCGACTTGCTGAGGACGTGTCGTACGAACGCAAGGTGCTGATCGTCGATGATCTCGAGGATGTCCGATGGGTGCTCTCCAACCTGATGCGCAATGCCGGTTTTGTGCCGCTGGTTGCGGCCGATGGCAAGCAGGCACTGGCCATCATCGAGTCCGAGGCGCCCGATCTCGTGCTGCTTGACGTCTGCCTGCCTGACATGGACGGATTCGACGTCCTGACATGGGCAAGGGCGCACGACAAGGGAATCCCGGTGATCATGATGACCGGACACGGGCGGGCAACCGATGCGTCGCGGGCCATGAGAGCGGGGGCCTACGACTACGTTCCCAAGCCCTTTCGCAACGAAGACATGCTGCTGACCGTGCGTCATGCGCTCGAAGAAAAGGGGTTGCGCCGCCAGCCCAGGCAGTTTCGCGATAGACGGTGCGCGCAAAGCTCGCTCGAGGGCTTAATGGGTAGCAGCGCGGCCGTCCAGCGCATCGTGCAACACGTGGCACAGGTGGGGCCGACCGATTTTTCGGTTCTCATTACAGGTGAAACCGGAAGCGGCAAAGAACTGGTTGCCCAGGCGATCCATGCCGAAAGCCTGCGTTCAGCCCAGCCGCTCGTGGTGCTCGACTGCGGATCGATACCGGAGACGCTGATCGAAAGCGAGTTGTTCGGTCATGAAAAGGGATCGTTTACCGGGGCGCACCAGGCGCAGGCGGGTGCCTTCGAACTGGCGCATGGTGGCGCGATCTTCCTTGACGAGATCGGCAATCTTCCGCTTGCCATGCAGGGAAAGTTGCTCCGGGCGCTCGAGACCCGGCGCATCCACCGGGTCGGCAGCGCGAAAGAGCAGGCGTTTGACTTCAGAGTCATCGCGGCAACGAATGTGGACTTGAACGCTGCAGTCGAAGCCGGACTATTTCGCCGTGATTTGTATCATCGTCTCGCCGAGTTTTCCATTAACGTTCCGCCACTGCGTGAACGCAAGGAGGATCTGCGCTATCTCGTGCGCAGAACGCTGAATGCTGCCAACGGCGAACTATGCAGACATATCAACGGGCTCTCGGACGCCGCGTGGGAGATCCTCATGCGCTACGACTGGCCGGGTAATGTACGCGAGCTGCGCAACCAGCTTCGCCGTGCCGTGCTCATGAGCGACGAATTCGATCTGATCCTCGAGGCGACATCGTTCGTCATGCTCGACGCGCACGAGTCTACGGTCTGCCTCGTCAGCGCGGCCCGGACGCGCGCGCATCATACCCCTGCCCTTGGGGACGTCTCGAAATCGATCGCGTTGGCATTGGAAAAGATTGCTTCCGGGCATGCCGACCTGTCGCTCAAGGATCTGACCCGGGATCTTACGACGCAGATCGAGAAAGTGATTCTGCTGGAAGCGCTGAACATCAATTCGGGCAACAAGGCGAAAGTCGCCCGCATTCTGAGCATCGATTACAAAACGTTGCACAACAAACTTAAGGCGTGCGGCATTACGGCCGATGCGCCCATTCACCGCTGCGCGCAGGGCATCGATCCTGAGCGGGCACCTATCGATTCAAGACCGCAGACGCTGGAGAAAGATCATGACCGAGAAAAAGAGGCAGGATGAATTCGTCGAAGGTAAGCAGCGGATCGAGGAAATCGGCCGCCGGCTCGGCGAAGCGTTTGGCCAGGGCAAGGCAGCGGCCGCCAGCGGCGGACTGTTTTCCGGACTCACCGGGCTGATTGAGCAGTTGGGGAAACTCGCCGAGCAGGCCGATAAGGCCGGTGGAACGACGACGAAAACCGGCGAGTTCAACCTGGGCCCTGGTGGTCGGACCAAGGGCGTCTTCGGGTTTACCGTGAAGTCAGGCCTTGGCAACGACGGCGTAAAAGTCGAGCCGTTTGGCAACATCCGAAAGGACGACACGCTCGGGCAGGTCCAGATCCACGAGATCCGCGAGCCGATGGTCGATGTCTTTGACGAAACCGATCATTTGCTGGTGATCCTCGAGGTGCCGGGAATCACCCGGGAGGATGTTCATCTGGAGTTGTCAGACGATATCCTGGTGTTTCATGCCACGCGGGGCGAGAAGAAGTATCGCAAGGAAGTGTTGTTGCCCGCGAGCTATTCGCCCGACCAGATGAGCTACTCCTGCCACGGCGGGATACTGGAAATCCGCATCGCCAAAGGCAAGCCGGGAGGCTGACATGAGCAAGACCCCTGAAGGCACATTGCGCCTCAAAGTGACGGAAGCGCTGGGCAAGGATGTCGGGCGCGCGCTGGCGCGCATGGATCCTGAGGATATCAAGGCGCTTGGCGCCCAGATCGGCGATATCGTCGAGATCGTGGGCAAGAAGCGCACGGTGTGCAAGGTCATGCCAGCCTACAAGGATGCACGTGCGGGCGCGCGGGTGCAACTCGATGGGCTTTCGCGCGGTAACGCGGGCGAGGGGCTCGACGATCTCGTGACGGTGCGCAAAGTGTCTGCGCAATCCGCAACGCGCGTCGTGCTTGCCCCGTCGGTCAAGCTGCCTTCAGAGCGGGATCTTCTCTATATCGGCACGCGCCTCGACGGGCTGCCGGTGATTGAAGGCGACCTGATCCGCGGCACCCTGTTTGGCGGGCGCTACCTTGATTTTGTTGTTCAGGAAACGACGCCCAAGGGGCCGGTAATCATTGCGCCGCAGACGATACTGAAAGTGGGCGCCGCGCGAACCACGGGCAAAGGCAATCACACGGCCCGGGAGACGCATTCGTACGAAGACATCGGTGGCCTGCGCCGCGAGGTGCAGCGGGTCAGGGAAATCATCGAGCTCCCGTTGCGGTTTCCGGAAGTGTTTGCCCGCCTGGGAATCGATGCGCCCAAGGGCGTGTTGCTCTATGGGCCACCCGGTTGCGGCAAGACGCTGATCGCGCGGGCGGTGGCGCATGAAACCGACGTCAGCTTCTTTTCGATCAATGGTCCCGAGATCATCGGAAAGTTTTATGGGGAAAGCGAAAGTCAGTTGCGGGCAATCTTCGAACAGGCGTCCAAAGAAGCGCCGAGCATCATCTTTATCGACGAGCTTGACGCCATCGCGCCCAAGCGCGAAGACCTGAGCGGCGAAAAGCAGGTCGAGCGCAGAGTCGTCGCCCAGCTCCTGAGCCTGATGGATGGGCTGAAATCGCGCGAACACGTGATCGTGATTGCCGCGACCAACCTGCCCAACGCGATCGATCCTGCGTTGCGCCGACCGGGCCGCTTCGACCGTGAAATCGTCATCCCGATCCCCGACCGAAACGGACGCCGCGAAATCCTCGAAATACACAGCCGCGGGATGCCCCTGGCCAGCAATATTGATCTGGGGCAACTCGCCGACATCACGCACGGATTCGTCGGGGCAGACCTGCAGGCGCTGTGTCGCGAGGCCGCGATGATTTGTGTGCGCCGCATCCTTCCGGATATCGATTTCGCCCAGGCTACGATCCCGCACGAAGCGTTGATGAAGCTCGAACTCTGCAACGAAGACTTCGTCGCGGCGCTTCGCGACATCGAGCCTTCGGCCCTACGTGAGGTGTTCGTCGAGGTTCCCTCGACCACCTGGGACGACGTGGGCGGGTTAAGGCGCGCCAAGGATTTGCTACGTGAATCGCTTGAGTGGCCCTTGCAACACCGTGACTTGTTTACCGCCGCCGGGGTGCGGCCGTTGAAGGGCATCATGCTGACGGGGCCACCCGGATGCGGCAAGACGCTGCTCGCGCAGGCCGCGGCAAGCGCCTCGCAAGTGAACTTCATCTCGGTCAAGGGGCCAGGGCTGTTGTCGAAATTTGTCGGTGAATCGGAGCGGGCGGTCAGCGAGGTGTTTCGCAAGGCGAAGCAGGCTGCGCCCTGTCTATTGTTTTTTGATGAAATCGACGCACTGGTGCCGCGACGCGGCAACGGAGGCTCGGATTCGAACGTGAGCGAGCGGGTCGTCGGGCAGTTTCTGGCTGAAATGGACGGCGTTGAAAAATTGAATGACGTTCTTGTGCTGGCAGCAACCAACCGCCGCGATATGGTGGACCCCGCGCTCCTGCGCCCGGGACGCTTTGACATTGTGATCGAAATCGATCTGCCCGATCTTCAGGAGCGGCTGGAAATCCTTCGTATCCAGGCGCGTGGCAAGCCGATATCGCCAGAGGTCGACCTCGAGGCGCTTGCGGCCGCGACGCAAGGCTGCACCGGGGCAGATCTGGGCGCGATTTGCCACCGGGCCGCGCTGCACGCGATCCGGGAGCGGGTTCAGGAAGTACGGAGCAAGAAGCAGAAGGGCATCGCCACCCGGCCATTGGTGATCGGCCCTGCGCACTTTGCAGCGGCACAACGCGAAGCGAGGACGTGACGGTGGCGCACACAGAGACGGCCCTGCGCGGCGTGTACCTGTACTGCCTCGCGCGGTCGAGCAATGCCGAAGTCATTCGGCAACTGAGTCTCGCCTCCGGCGAATCCGAGGCACACTTTCCAGTCGAGGTTCTGGACGTTGACGGCCTGCAGGCGGTGATCGGCGAAATCGACACCGGGCAGTTCACCGAGGAAAACCTGCAGGCGATCGGGTGGCTGGGGCCCAGGGCGATGTGGCACGATACGGTCGTCGACGGCGTTTCGCGCTCATCGACCATCCTGCCCGTCAAGTTCGGCACGATCTTCAAGTCGCCTGAAAGCCTTGCAAAATACCTGGCGCAACATCAAGCGGAAATCCTCGCCCGCCTTGACTATCTTGCCGATAAGCGAGAGTGGAGCCTGAAGGGATACCTGGGTGAAGCACAGGCGCGGCAGATGATCAGCGCGACCGATGCGCAGATTCAGGCCAGGGTTGCAGCGTTGTCGGGCTCGCCTGGCGTGCGCTACTTGCAGGAGCGCCAGATCGAGACGTTGATCGATGCATCCTTGCGCGCCTGGATCGAGCGTCTGGGTGCGGATTTGTGTGCCCAGTTTGGCCTGCACGCGGTCGACTCCGCCATGCTGCGCTGCCACGCGAGCGCCATGACCGGCAGAGCCGAGCGCATGGTGTTCAACTGCTGCTTCCTGATCAGCCCGGGCGCGCACGACGATTTCGCCGACACACTGACGGCGCAGCGCCTGGTCTACGAGGGCACGGGCCTGACACTGGAATTGCGCGGGCCATGGCCGCCCTACAACTTTTGCCCGCCGCTTCAGGCGCCGGAAGAATGACCGACGAACCGGCGCGCTTTCCAAGGCCCCGTCGCGCTGAGTCTTTGGGCCGCGCACCCGATCCCGCCGAGGGCTGGTACGAAAATCTGTACCACATGCTTCTGGGCAGCATGCCGTTTTCGGTGGTGTTGATTGATCGCGGGTTGAAGGTCGCCTCGGTAAATCGCAATTTCCTGGAAAAATCCCGCCGCAACGAGAGCAATACGATCGGCAGACCCATGCGCGACGTGTTTCCGGGGGCGATCATGGAGTTTGCGCGGCTTGAGGCCAAGGTGCACGACGTCTTTGACACCGGGCAGCCGTTGCAAGGTGAAAAGCTGACGTATCGCGCCCCCGGGATCGCGGCCCGCATTTACTACTACACGATCGTTCCGGTCAAATCCGGCGATGTCGTGCAGCAGGCGATGCTCGTCATGGATGACATCACCGAGAAAGTCCACCTGAGCGAAAAGGTTCGCATGGCCGAGCGTCACCTGGCCAGTGTCGTTGAAAGCGCCAATGATCTTGTCGTCTCGACCGATCACCAGGGGGCCATTGTCAGCATGAACATGGCCGCGCAGAGGATCTCCGGCTATCGGGCCGACGAAGTTCGGGGGCGGGCGCTGACGGATTTATGCGAGCCGGCACAGCGCAAGGAAATGTCCGCCGTGATGCGACGGCTGGCCGTGGGCGATGTGGCAAAGTTTCAGGAGCTGAACCTTGCGGCAAGGGACGGATCCCTCATTCCCGTGGACTGGTCGTTCTCGCCCATCCGTGACGATGCGGCCAAGTTCAGCGGCATTGTCGCAGTCGGGCGTGATCTTTCAGAGCGGCGGGCCTTTGAAAAGCATCTCTTCCAGAGCGAAAAGCTCGCAGCCCTCGGCGTGATGGCGGGCGGAATCGCGCATGAGCTGCGCAACCCCATGTCGGTCAGCTATTCCGCGGTCCAGTTTCTTCAGGATCCTGCGATCGAACCGGGGTTTCAGCAGGATTGCGTCAAGAAAATCATGCAGGGGATTGAGCAGGCCTCGAGCATCATCGAAAACCTGCTGCGCTTCGCGCGCCC
>CAITPF010000011.1 GCA_903894155.1 uncultured beta proteobacterium
ACATAAGTTGGATCCTGATGCGTGGTGGCGCGTGACGTTTCGAAGCATCCGCCCTGATCAATGGAAATGTCGACCAGAACTGAGCCCGGCCGCATCTTCGCGAGGTGTTCGCGGCGCACCAGCTTGGGCGCTGCCGCCCCCGGGACGAGCACGGCACCGATCACCAGGTCCGATTTCAGCACGGACTCTTCAATCGCAGCCCGTGTGGCGTAGATCGTGCGCAGGCTTGCGCCGAAAATGTCCGCCAGATGACGCAGGCGCGGCAAGGATTTATCGAGCACAGTCACCTCGGCTCCCATGCCCACGCCGATGCGGGCGGCGTGATAGCCTGCAACGCCGCCACCAATCACGGTGACCCTGGCGGGGGCAACGCCCGGCACACCGCCAAGCAGCATCCCGATCCCACCGGACGGCTTTTGCAGCGCGAGGGCTCCCACCTGGATCGACATGCGGCCGGCGACTTCGCTCATGGGCGCGAGCAGGGGCAAGCCGCCCGCGGCGTCAGTGACCGTTTCGTAGGCAATCGCGGTACAGCCCGACTTCAGCAGCAGCTCGGTCTGGCGGGGATCCGGCGCGAGGTGCAAGTAGGTAAAGAGCAATTGCCCGGGCCGCAACATGGCGCACTCCTGGGGTTGCGGCTCCTTCACCTTGACGACCATCTCGGCCCTCGCGAAAACCTCTGCGGCCGTGGCCACGATCTCGGCGCCCGCGGCAACGTATTCGGCATCACTGCAGCCGATCCCGGCGCCCGCGCCTGCTTCGACCAGAACACCATGACCGTGCACCACAGCCTCGGCAACCGACGCCGGCGTCATGCCGACACGATATTCATGGACCTTGATTTCCTTAGGTACGCCAATGATCATTTCATGCTCTCCCAATACGGCCGTTGGACACCAGCCATTGTGGCGGAATCATCGCGCAATGGGATTGCAAAGAATCCGAACTCAGCCGCCTTATCTGCAATAAAATTCGACTAATCATGATTTCTATCGAAGATTATGCGAACAATTACGCTGGACAAGACAGACAAGAAGATCCTGGCCTTTCTCCAGGCGGATGGTCGCATGACAAACGCGGAACTCGCCCAGCGCGTCAATCTCTCGGCGTCGGCGTGCCTTCGCCGCGTGCAGAATCTGGAGACGGCAAAAGTGATCTCGGGCTACGTGGCGCTGGTCGCCCAGGAGGCCGTCGGTCGACCAACGAACGTCTTCGTCGAAGTCACACTCAAGAGCCAGAGCGAAGAGTCGCTGCGCACGTTCGAAGGCGCGGCGCGCGCGTGCCCGGAAATCATGGAGTGCTACCTCATGTCGGGCGACGCCGACTATCTGATCCGTGTGGTTGCGGCAAATTCGGAAGATTACGAGCGCATCCATCGACAGCACCTGACCGTGCTGCCCGGCGTCGCGCGGATTCGCTCAAGCTTTGCGCTGCGTGCCGTCAGCAAGAAGACTGCGCTGGATTTCTGAGCACGCCCCAGCGGTAGCCCATCGATTTCCCGTGGATTGCCCGTTGATTGCCCGTTGATTGCCCATTGATTGCCCATTGATTGCCCATTGATTGCCCATTGATGACCCATCCGGCGCCGGCGAATTGCCGATGGAGCACCGATCAGTTCCCAAGCAACCCGCGCGCCTCGCTTTCGCTGCGGTAAAAATGATGCTCGGTCACATCGTTGCGCGCCATCGCCTCGCCCAGCTTCATGCGCAGGAAGGTGCTGGACGTATAGCGGGTCACCCG
>CAITPF010000012.1 GCA_903894155.1 uncultured beta proteobacterium
GAGCGGGGCGTTGAGATTTCCACGAATCCGCTCCAGCGGCCAGACGATGCTCATGACCCCCTGGCCGTTTTCCAGTGCGGATCGCACCGCTTCGCGCAACGCCGCTTCGTCGCCTGCACTGACCGTGAGGTCGCGCACGGGAAGCTCGATTGTGTGCTCTTTGAATCGGTCAAGCCTGGGCCAGGGCGAAGTCGGGATAAAGGCGCCATCCACGCGCAGGTGCGTGTGACCCTTGCCCGCTGCCCATTTGGCGAGGTCCGTGTAAAAGCCCTTGCGCGCCGTCACCAGCGGCGCGAGGACGCCGATGTGGTGTCCCGTGTGCTCGCGCAGCAGGCGCGCCACGATCTGGTCGGCCGATTGCGGCTCGACGCTCACCTGGCATTGCGGGCACATCTGTGTTCCCAGCTTCATGTAGAGAAGTCGCAGGAAGTGATGGATCTCGGTCATCGTCGCGACGGTTGATTTGCGTCCGCCGCGGCTCGTGCGCTGCTCGATCGCGACGGTCGGCGGGATGCCGAAGATCGCGTCGACGTCGGGCTTGCCCGCGGGCTGCACGATTGCGCGCGCATAGGCGTTGAGCGACTCCAGGTAGCGCCGCTGGCCTTCGTTGAAGAGAATGTCGAAAGCCAGCGTCGATTTGCCTGAGCCCGAGACGCCCGTGATCACGGTGAACTTGTCGTGCGGGATGCTGACGCTGATGTTCTTCAGGTTGTGTTCGCGCGCATGCAGGATATCGATGCGGGTCGCGGCGGCGCGCCTTGGCTCGCGCAGCGCCGCCTGAAGGGGGCGGCCCTGAGGGTCGGCGGGCGACATCGCCTTTGCGTAGTCCCGAAGCGCCTCGCCGGTGTGTGAGGTGGGGTGCGCCGCGACGTCGGCGGGCGCGCCGGCGACGATCAGTTCGCCGCCGCCCGCGCCGCCCTCCGGGCCGAGATCGATCACCCAGTCGGCCGCGCGGATCACGTCCAGGTTGTGCTCGATGATGAGCAGCGTATGGCCAGCGCCAAGCAGTTTGCGAAATGCGCGCATCAGCCTGGCGACATCGTCGAAATGCAACCCCGTGGTCGGCTCGTCGAACAGGAAGAGGCTGCCCTTTTTTGCGACCTTTGCCGAGGAGATGCCGCTGCGCGCGGCCTCTGCCAGGTGACCCGCCAGCTTCAGGCGCTGCGCCTCGCCGCCCGACAGCGTGGGCACCGGCTGGCCCAGGCACACATACTCGAGGCCCACGTCGGCCAGTGGGGCCAGTGCAAGCTGCACATCGCGCAGACCCTTGAAGAAGTCGATCGCTTCGGAGACCGTCATTCCGAGCACGGCGTCGATCGAGGCGCGTCTGCCGAGGTGTTCGATTTCGACTTCGCGAACCTCAGGCCGAAAACGGCGGCCATCGCAATCCGGGCAGCGAATGTAGACGTCCGAGAGAAACTGCATCTCCACGTGCTCGAAACCTGTGCCGCCGCAGGTCGGGCAGCGCCCGTCGCCACTATTGAAGCTGAACGTGCCCGCGGTGTAGCCGCGCTCGCGCGCAAGCGGCGCCTGCGCGAAAAGCTTGCGGATCGGGTCGAACGCGCCAACGTAGCTGGCCGGATTGGACCGCGCTGTCTTGCCGATGGGCGTCTGGTCGACCATGACCACGTCGGCCAGTTGTTCCGCGCCCAGAATGCGGCTGAAGGCGCCGGGCGACTCGGTGGGCTTGCCCTTGATCTTGAGCAGGCCCGGGTAGAGCACATCCTGGATCAGGGTGGATTTGCCCGAGCCGGATACCCCGGTGACGCAGACGAGACGGCCCAGCGGGATCTCGACCGAGATGTTGCGCAAGTTATTGGCGGTTGCGCCTTCGAGCAGCAGGCGCGGGGTCGCCGGTGCGACGGCCAGCGGTCGGGGCGCCTCGACCTTGATGAGCCCCCCCATGTACTGGCCGGTCAGGGTGTTTGCCTCGCGCAGCGCGTCGGGCGATCCGTCGAACACGATCTGCCCGCCACGTTCGCCGGGCCCCGGGCCCATGTCGATGATGCGGTCGGCGGCGATCATCACCTGGGGATCGTGCTCGACGACCACCAGCGTGTTGCCGGCATCGCGCAGGCGGTGCATCACCTCGACCACGCGATGGATATCGCGCGGGTGCAGCCCGATCGACGGCTCATCAAGCACGAAGAGTGTATTGACCAGCGATGTGCCAAGCGCCGTGGTCAGGTTGATGCGCTGGACCTCGCCGCCCGACAGCGTTCGGCTCTGGCGGTCAAGCGTGAGGTAGCTCAGCCCGACGTCGCAGAGAAATTTCAGGCGCGAGCGAACCTCGGTGAGCACCAGATCCATCGCGGCATCCATCAGCGCGCTCTCGAAGGTCAGGTCGTCGATGAACGCGCGCAAGTCTGAAATCGGTGTCAGCATCAGATCCTGGATGGATTTGCCGCCGATGCGCCAGAGCAGCGCGTCCGGCTTGAGACGGGCACCGTGGCACGCCGGGCAAGGCGTGTAGCTTCGGTACTTCGACAGCATGACCCGCACGTGCATCTTGTACGCCTTGGTCTCGAGCCAGGCGAAAAAGCGCTGGACGCCGTACCACTGCGTCTTCCAGGCCTGTTTGCCGCTTTTCCATTGCGGATCGCCCTGCAGCACCCAATCGCGGTGCTCGGGCGGCAGGTGCTTCCAGGGCGTGTTGATCGAGATGCCCAGGCGCCGCGCGTACTTGATCATCTCATCGTGGCATTCCTTGAAGCTCGGGGTCTGCCAGGGCTTGATGGCGCCGTCCTCGAGCGTGCGGTTTTCGTCCGGGATCACCAGCCCGTAGTCGATTCCGATCACGCGTCCGAAGCCGCGGCACGTTTCGCACGCGCCCAGTGGGGAATTGAAGGAAAACGTACTGGGCAGCGGTTGTGCGTAGGTGATGTCGCAGTCGGCGCAATGAAGCCGGTCGCTGAACTTCCAGACAGCCTGGTCGTTACCCTCGTCATTGAGCGCGTGAATGGACACGATGCCGTTGCCCATGCGCAGGGCCGTGTCGAGCGCTTCCATGACGCGAGACTCTTCCGTGCTGGAAAAGCGAAACCGGTCCTGAACGACCTGCAGCGTGCGCAAGGCAACCTGGGGCTTGCGGGCGCCGGCCTTGCCCGCACGGGGCTGGGGCGACGCAGGCGCCGCCGATGGCGCGACGCCGGGCTCGTCGCCGTGCAACCGCGCGTAGCCCTGCCGGTCGAGGAATCCCCGCACTTCCTCTTCGGTAAAGTTGGCAGGCACCTGCACCGCGAAGGTGATGACGAGCCTCGGATCGCCGAAATCGCGCGCGCGCTGGCCCAGTGCCGTGAAGATTGACCCGGGGCTGTCCTTGCGCACGCGCTTGCCGCAACCGCGGCAAAACAGCGTGGCGCCGCGGGCAAACAGCAGCTTGAGGTGGTCGTTGAGCTCGGTCATCGTGCCGACCGTGCTGCGCGAACTTCGCACCGGATTCGTCTGGTCGATCGCAATCGCCGGCAGGATGCCTTCGATGCGGTCCACCTGGGGTTTGTCCATGCGGTCGAGGAACTGTCGCGCATAGGGCGAGAACGTTTCGACGTAGCGACGCTGTCCTTCGGCGTAGAGCGTGTCGAAGGCGAGCGAACTTTTGCCCGAGCCGCTCACGCCCGTGATCACGGTCAGCTCGCCGGTGTTCAGGGTCAGGTCCAGGTTCTTGAGGTTATTCTGGCGAGCGCCAGCGATGCGGATGGTGGTGTTCATGACCCAATCATAAAGTGCCCGGCCGCCGGGCACGAGGGCAGGCGCATTGCCCGAGTGGTTTTTAGGGTAATATAGCCAGTTCCCTACCGGAGATCAGCATGGCTTCTGAAACCAAACGCAACCGTCGCAATACGCTCGAGCGCAAATGCCTCGGCAAGGCTTTCAAGCGCCTCTTCGTCAACTCGCCCAAAGGCGTGTTCAAGATGCTCGAGAAGGTCAAGCGCGCCTGAGTCATCCGGATCGCCGTTGCGGTATCCGCAGTCGCGTGAAGTTCAGGCAAGCAAGGAAAACGCTGGCAACTGCCAGCGTTTTTTATTCCTCGGGCTGCAGGGTGGCGGGGCGCCGGCCGCCGAGCTTGTATTCGTAGGTATCCTGCGCGGCAGTCGCGATGACCACGTCAACGCTCGTGTGGCGAGCGGGGTCGAACAACACCAGCCCAAACCGGATCCGTGTGTCAAAGGGCCTGGGGTCATTGAAGGCAATGTCCGCCATGCGCTTCTCGACCCGGTGCAGCAGCAATTGGGCCTGTTCGAGCGGGCAGGCATGCAGGACCAGCATGAATTCGGCGATATCGAGCCGGATGGCCGCGTCACCCTTGCGCACCACGTCCGTCATCGCCCGCGACAGCGTCTGGATCATCCAGTCGCCTTCCTGGTGGCCATGCCGGTCGTTCACCTGCTTGACGTTGACGATGTCGGCGAAGCAGATCGTCGTCGGGATAAAGGTTCGCTTGACGCGGTCCATTTCCTTCTCGAGCAGCATCAGGCCGGTTTTCCGGTTGACCAGGCCGGTTTTTTCGTCGAAGGTGGCGTAGTAGCGCAGATCCTGCTGCGCCTTTTTGATCTCGTCGATGCTGGTCAAGCCCAGCATATGCACCCAGCGACCGCCAAACGTCGTGCTGCACGCTGCCGCAAGCGCCTGGATGGAGCGGTTCTCCGTGCCCATCAGCAGGACTTCATATTCGAATAACGAATCGCCGGCAATGAGCTTCTCAAGGAAGTTCTGATTGGTGACATGTCCGGCGTCAAGCAGGTCAATGAACGGAAGCGATGCAAGTTCGTCCGTCGTCGTGCCAAGGAGCTTTTCTGCCTCGCGGTTGCTGCGCACGATCTCGAGCGAATTCGCGTCGATCAGCAGCAGGGCGGTCGGGCTCGCGGAAAAGAGCCGTTCAAGATCGGTTTCCCGCTCGCCCGAACCCTGCAAGGCTGTATTCAGGCTGGAGGCGGCCGGCGCAAAAACGAATTTCACCGCCAGGGCGAGCACGACCAGCATCGCGATGCACAGCGCAGCCTGGATCAGGCTTTCCGGGCTGGCCATATAGCCGGCCGGAGCCTGCGCATGCGCGGAGATCGTATTCTGGATCGCGATCTGCGAAACGATCACCAACGCGGCGAGCACACCCACGATCGCGAGAGATCGCTTTCGAAAAGTGTTGCCTGAGACCGGGGTGTTTTCGCGGACTGGCTCGGTCGAAAATTGCGCGTCTTGCATAGGCGGTTCAACCTGTCTGAACGTGGCTTTGGGCAAAAGGGATCAACCCGGCGCGAGCAACGAACCAGGGAATCGCTCTATTTTAGTCGATGTGTCCTAGTCGGGTAATCCCCTGCGTCGTTTGTGCGTAACGGAGGAAACGTTTGACGATCCTGCAGGCCTGCTGGCAATATCCGTCGGTCGACGATCTTATTTCCTGGAGCTTCCCATGCGCCGTATCTTCCTTGCCGCCGCCCTTTCCGCTGCGCTCCTCCTGCCCGGCATCGGGCTGGCCAAGACTTTCAAGTGGACCAGCCAGGGCGATATCCTGACGATGGATCCGCACTCGCAGAACGAGAGCCTGAACATCGCCGCCAATTTGTGGGTCTACGATCCGCTGGTTCGCTACAACGAAAAATTCGAGGTCGTTCCGTCGCTCGCCACGTCGTGGGAGCAGGTCAGCCCGACGCTGTGGCGCTTCAAGCTGCGCGAAGGGGTCAAATTCCATGACGGCTCGCCCTTTACCGCGGATGACGTCGTCTTTTCGCTCAAGCGCGCGATGGCGCCTTCCTCGCAGTTCAAGTCCTACGTCGCAGGGATCAAGGACGTCAAGGCAATCGATCCGTCGACCGTCGAGATCGTGCTCGACGGCCCCAACCCGGTCCTGCTGCGCCAACTGCCCGTGCTTGCGATCATGAGCCGCGCGTGGTCCGAGAAGAACGGCGCCGCCGCACCGCAGGATTTCAATCGCAAGGAAGAGAGCTTCACGGGCCGCAACGCCATGGGCACCGGCCCCTACAAGCTCAAGTCGCGCGAGGTGGATATCAAGACCGTCTACGTCGAAAACGAAGGCTGGTGGGGCAAGCCGACCAAGAAGGGCAACGTGACGGAAATCGAGTACTCGCCGATCAAGCAGAACGCCACGCGCACGGCCGCACTGCTGTCGGGCGAAGTCGACTTCGTGCTCGACCCGCCCGCGCAGGATCTCGATCGCCTGCGCCAACAGGCCAAGGTGCTGGACGGCAACGAATACCGCACCATCTACATTGGGCTGGACGTCAAGAGTCCCGAGTTGAAATACAGCAACGTCAAGGGCAAGAATCCGCTGCAGGATGTCCGTGTGCGCGAGGCGCTTTACCGGGCGATCGACATCGAGGCGATCAAGAAGTCGGTGATGCGCGGGATGTCGCTTCCGACCGGCACGATGATCGCGCCACAGGTGGCTGGTTATACCGTGGAGCTGGGCAAGCGCGTTCCCTTCGACCCTGAAAAGTCGAAGGCATTGCTCAAGGAAGCGGGCTACGACAACAATTTCGAGCTGACCCTGGATTGCCCGAACAATCGCTATATCAATGACGAGGCGATCTGCCAGGCCATCCTGGCGATGTGGGCCAAGGTCGGTGTCAAGGGCAAACTCAACGCGATGCCGCGCGCCACGTTCTTCCCGAAAGTCGCCAATGGCGACACCAGCGCGTACCTCTTTGGCTGGGGCGTGCCGACGTTCGACGCTTTCTATTCGCTGGAGGCGCTCATCCGCAGCAAGGGTGAGGGCGCGAACGGCTCGTTCAACTATGGCAACTACTCGAATCCCGCGATCGACAAGCTGATTGACACGGTCAAGACCGAGACCGACGACGCCAAGCGCACCGCGATGATCCATCAGGCGCTGGAGCTCTTTGCCAAGGATTTCGGCGCGCTGCCTCTGCATGACCAGGTTATCCCGTGGGCCATGAAGAAGAACGTCAATGCATTGCACCGCGCGGACAACCGTCCCGTGGTCGAATGGATCACGATCGACTGATCCTGGCTCCCGCAGTGCGGCGCCCGAGCGGGCGCCGCGCCGCGCACCCGAGACGCCATGTTTGCCTTTGTCCTGCGCCGCCTTGTCCAGTCCGTCGGCGTGATGCTGACGGTTGCGCTGATTGCCTTCGTGATGTTCCAGTTCGTGGGCGACCCGGTCACGATCATGCTCGGTCAGGAAGCCACGCCTGCCGAACGCGATCGGCTGCGCGAGCAGCTTGGCCTGAATGAACCCGTTTTTGTGCAGTTCTACCACTTCGTCCTGAACGCATTGCAGGGCGATTTCGGCCTTTCGCTGCGACAGGGCCAGAAGGTGTCCAGGCTCCTGGCCGAGCGTTTGCCGGCCACGCTCGAGCTCTCGTTCGCCGCCGCCGCGCTCGCGCTGGTGGTCGGGCTGCCGCTCGGCGTCTATACGGCGCTCAGGCGGCACGGCGCCCTGTCGCAACTGTTGCTGGGGCTTTCGCTGCTGGGCGTATCGCTGCCGACCTTCCTGATCGGGATCCTGCTCATCCTGGTGTTTTCGGTCACGCTGGGCTGGCTGCCGAGCTACGGGCGCGGCGATGTCGTGCGGCTTGATTGGTGGAGCACCGGATTCCTGACGGCCAGCGGATGGCAGCACCTGATTCTGCCGGCCGTGACGCTTTCGCTCTTCCAGATGACGCTCGTGCTGCGCCTGGTGCGCTCGGAGATGCTTGAGGTCCTGCGCACCGACTACATCAAGTTCGCCCGCGCGCGCGGGCTGACGCGCCGGGCCATCCATTTCGGGCATGCGCTGAAGAACACCATGGTGCCCGTCATCACAATCATGGGCCTGCAGCTTGGCGGCATCATTGCGTTTGCCATCGTGACCGAGACGGTGTTCCAGTGGCCGGGCATGGGGCTGCTGTTCATCCAGGCCGTGCAGTTTGCCGACATCCCGGTCATGGCCGCCTACCTCTGCCTGATATCCCTGATTTTCGTGACAATCAATCTGATCGTTGACCTTCTCTACTTTGCCGTGGATCCGCGCTTGCGCGCGGGCATCGGCGCGGCGCGGGGAGGTCACTGATGCGCGAAGCCCTTGCACGGTTCTGGGATGATGACCTCGCCTGGTCCTGGCGTCACTCGCCCGTGGCGATCTGTGCCACGGTCATGCTGTTCGTCATGGTGGTGTCGGCCTTCGGCGCGCGCTGGATCGCGCCCTATGACCCCTTCGATCTCGCCACCATCGACCTGATCGATGCGCTCAAGCCGCCGGTGTGGCTCGCGGGCGGCACGACGAAGTATTTGCTTGGCACCGACAGCCAGGGGCGCGACATGCTTTCTGCGCTCATGTTTGGCACCCGGGTTTCCCTGCTGATCGGCATGGCCGCCGTCGCAGGCGCCATGACGATCGGCATCGTGCTCGGGCTGATTTCCGGCTACGTGGGCGGGCGGATCGATGCGCTGATCATGCGCATCGCCGATGTGCAGCTTTCCTTCCCGGCCATCCTGATCGCCTTGCTGATCGACGGCGTGGCGCGCGCGGTCGTGCCGGGCGACATGCACGAGGTGATTGCATTCCCGGTTCTGGTGGTGGCGATCGCCCTCGCAGGCTGGCCTCAGTACGCGCGCACGGTGCGGGGATCGACGCTGGTGGAAAAAAATCGCGAATATGTCCAGGCAGCGCGGGTCATCGGGATTGCATCACCCGTGATCATGTTTCGCCACGTGCTTCCCAACGTCCTGGGTCCGGTGCTCGTGCTTGCGACGGTCCACCTGGCGACTGCGATCATTACCGAGGCGACGCTGTCGTTCCTCGGCGTGGGCGTGCCGGCGACATCGCCCTCGCTCGGTACGCTGATCCGTATCGGCAACGACTTCCTGTTTTCCGGCGAGTGGTGGATCACGATATTCCCGGGCGCTGCCCTGGTGCTGCTGGTGCTTTCGGTCAACCTGCTGGGTGACTGGTTGCGCGACGCGCTCAACCCGAGGCTTGCCTGAGTCATGTCCAACGTGCTTGAACTTCGCGGCCTGTGCGTCGAGTTTCCGACGCGGCGAGGCACGCTCAAGGCCCTGAACGACGTGTCCTTTTCGATCGCCGCCGGCGAGGTGGTGGGCGTCGTGGGCGAATCGGGCGCGGGCAAATCCCTGACGGGCGCGGCGATCATCGGGCTGCTGGAGCCGCCCGGGCGAATTTCGGCGGGCGAAGTCCTGTTTGACGGGCGTCGCATCGACAACCTCCCCGACGATCAGATGCGTCGGATCCGCGGGCGCCAGATAGGCGCGATCTTCCAGGATCCGCTCACTTCGCTCAATCCGCTCTACACGATCGGTCGACAGATCGCGGAGACGATCGTGACGCACCTGCCGTTCACCTGGTCGCAGGCGCGCGAGCGCGCCATCGAATTGCTCGAATCGACCGGGATCCCGGCGGCCCGGGCGCGCATCGATCATTATCCCCACCAGTTTTCCGGCGGGATGCGCCAGCGTGTGGTGATCGCCCTGGCCCTGGCCGCCGAGCCGCGCCTGATCGTGGCCGATGAGCCCACCACGGCCCTGGATGTGTCGATCCAGGCGCAGATCATCGACCTGCTCAAGCGTCTGTGCCGCGAGCAGGGTGCCGCCGTGATGCTGATTACCCACGACATGGGCGTCATCGCCGAGACGGCTGACCGGGTGGTGGTGATGTATGCGGGCCGGGTTGCTGAAATCGGCCGGGTGCGCGATGTCATCCATTCCCCGAGCCATCCCTACACCTCGGGCCTGATGGGGTCGATTCCGTCCGCGCGACACCACGTCGAGCGGCTCGTTCAAATCGATGGTTCGATGCCCCGCCTGACCGCTATTCCCCCCGGGTGCGCGTTCAATCCGCGTTGTCCGCACACCCTGCCGCGCTGTACGGTCGAGCGGCCCGAACTGCGCGCGGCCGGCGCGACGCGCGCGGCCTGCTGGTTGCATGAGGAGCCTCGCCCATGAGCGACGATCTGCGCCCGCTGGTTGAAGTCGTGGACGCCGCCCGCTGGTTCGACGTATCGGCTCCCTGGCTCGAGCGAGTCCTCACGCGCAAGCCACGCACGCTGCTGCGGGCGGTTGACGGGGTCACGTTTACCATCCGTCGCGGCGAAACCCTTGCCCTTGTCGGTGAGTCTGGCTGCGGCAAGTCGACGATTGCACGATTGCTGGTCGGGCTCTACCCGCTGACGCGCGGCACGATGACATTCGACGGCGAGCCCCTGTCGCGCATGCTCGAACCGGGCGGCCAGGGGATGCGCAAGCGGCTGCAAATGATCTTCCAGGATCCGTATGCGAGCCTGAACCCCCGGTGGCGCGTGGGGCGCATCATCGCCGAGCCGATGCTCGCGCATACGAAGATGACGGTCGACGAGCGTGCTCTCAGGGTCGATGACCTGCTGCAGCAGGTTGGATTGCACCCCTCGGATCGTGATCGCTATCCCCATCAGTTTTCCGGGGGGCAGCGCCAGCGCATTTCGATCGCCCGCGCGCTCGCAGTCAACCCGGAGTTCCTCGTGTGCGACGAGCCGACCTCGGCGCTCGATGTTTCGGTGCAGGCGCAGGTGCTGAACATCATGAAGGATCTGCAGCGGCGCCTCGGGCTGACGTATCTGTTCATCTCCCACAATCTGGCCGTGGTGCATCATGTGGCTGACCGCGTGGGCGTGATGTACCTCGGGCGAATCGTTGAGATCGCCTCGCGCGACGAGCTCTTCGAGACGCCGCGGCATCCCTACACGCGGATGTTGCTCTCAGCGATCCCGGATATCGCGGGCGATGGCGGCGCGCGCACGCCGGTCGCGGGCGAGGTGCCCAATCCGCTTGATCCGCCGCCGGGGTGTACCTTTCATCCCCGTTGCCCGTTCGCGCGTGATCTTTGCCGGTCGCAGGCGCCTGCGACCGTGACGCGGGGTACCGCCCAGATCGCCTGCCACGGCGTGGCAGAGGGATGGCCAATGGATCCTGACACTGCTCAGGCGAGCCCGGCGCTCGCGCGTTAGCTGGTTGCGCAGGCAGCCTTCTGGCCGCATGCCGCATGCCGCCTGAACTGTGGTGGTCAGTGGAGCGACGGGCCGCGCGGGCGACCGAGGTCGACGCCCGGTTCGTTGTCGTCCCGCGCGTCGCCTTCTTCGTTCTCGTCGTCTTCCAGGGGCTCCTGGAGCTCCAGATCGGGGTCGGGCAACTCCTCGTCGGACGTTTCAAACGGGAGCAACTCGCCCAGGTGATTCGAGTAGTCGAACTCCTCGCCCTGGTCGTCGAGGCGGATGTAGCGCGCCTGGGGATCGTCGGTGATCTGGATGGCCCAGAGGTAGCGACAGTCGTAAACCTCGTCGGTGGGGTCGAGCCCGCCGCGACCGCCGAGCAGCCTGGCGTCACCTCCGCCGATCTGAACGTGAACTGTCTTGTCGTCGGGCTCCTCGTCGACTCCGATCGGCGTGGCAAAAATCACCCATTCGGCCAGCGCGTCTTCGTCGCAGCCTACCTCGGCGAGCACGGAGATGCCCATGTAGGCGCTGAGCCCGTCGGCGGTGCGACCGAGCATCACGAGTTCTTCGTCGGTGAACGACAGGGCTGGATCGGGTGTGGGCATGGCGGGGGTCTCCCGGGGATAGATCGCGTTGCGGCAATCCTTCATCATAGTCCCCGCTGCGCCTACAATGGGTGCCTTCTTTCCACCTCGCGACTCCGTTCGAACATGGCTCAATACGTTTACACGATGCATCGCGTCGGCAAGATCGTGCCGCCCAAGCGCCAGATCCTGCGCGACATTTCGCTTTCTTTTTTCCCCGGCGCGAAGATCGGGGTGCTCGGGCTGAACGGTTCGGGCAAATCCACGCTGCTGCGGATCATGGCGGGCGTCGATCAGGAGATCGAGGGCGAAGCCGTGCCGATGCCCGGCCTGAATATCGGCTACCTCGAGCAGGAACCCAGGCTCGATCCCGCGAAGACTGTGCGCCAGGTCGTCGAAGAGGGGCTCGGCGCGGTTGTCGTTGCGCGCAAGCGGCTCGATGAAGTCTATGCCGCCTATGCCGAGCCCGACGCCGATTTCGATGCGCTCGCCGCAGAGCAGGCCGAACTCGAGGCGATCATTGCCGCGGCAGCCTCGAGCGGCTCGGACGATATCGAGACCCAGATGGAAGTCGCGGCCGACGCGCTGCGCCTGGCGCCCTGGGATGCGGTGGTGGGAAACCTTTCGGGCGGCGAGAAGCGCCGCGTCGCGCTTTGCCGCCTGCTGCTCTCCAAGCCGGATATGCTGCTGCTCGACGAACCCACCAACCACCTTGACGCGGAAAGCGTCGAGTGGCTGGAGCAGTTCCTCACGCGATTCCCCGGGACCGTGGTCGCCGTCACCCACGATCGATACTTCCTGGATAACGCCGCCGAGTGGATCCTGGAGCTGGATCGCGGCTATGGCATCCCCTGGAAGGGCAACTACAGCTCCTGGCTCGAGCAGAAGGAAGGTCGCCTCAAGCAGGAAGAGTCCACCGAATCGGCGCGCCAGAAGACCATCCGGAAGGAGCTCGAGTGGGTGCGCCAGAACGCGAAGGGCCGCCAGGCCAAGGCCAAGGCGCGTCTCACGCGTTTCGAGGAGCTTTCCTCGCACGAATACCAGAAGCGCAACGAGACCCAGGAAATCTTCATCCCTGTCGGCGAGCGCCTGGGCAACGAGGTCATTGAATTCAAGAACGTTACCAAGGCGTTCGGCGATCGCCTGCTCATCGACAACCTGAGCTTTCGCGTGCCGGCCGGCGCCATCGTCGGGATCATCGGTCCCAACGGTGCGGGCAAGTCAACGCTGTTTCGCATGATCGCCGGCCAGGAAACGCCCGATTCCGGCGAGGTCGTGATCGGCAAGACGGTCAAGCTCGCCTTCGTCGATCAGTCGCGCGATGCCCTGCAGAACGACAAGACCGTGTTCGATGCGGTCTCGGACGGCGCCGACATTCTGACGGTCGGTCGATTCGAGATGTCGTCGCGCGCCTACCTGGGGCGCTTCAACTTCAAGGGCGGCGATCAGAACAAGCACGTCGGGCAGCTTTCCGGCGGCGAGCGGGGCCGGTTGCATATTGCCCAGACCTTGCTCACCGGCGGCAACGTGCTGTTGCTGGACGAGCCCTCCAACGACCTCGATGTGGAGACGCTGCGCGCGCTTGAAGACGCCTTGCTCGAGTTCCCGGGCAGCGTCATGGTGATCAGCCATGATCGCTGGTTTCTGGACCGTATCGCGACGCACATCATGGCGTTCGAAGGCGATTCTCAGGTGGTGTTCTTCGACGGCAACTACCAGGAGTACGAGGCCGACAAGCGGCGCCGCCTGGGCGAAGCGGGCGCTGCGCCCAAGCGCATCCGTTACAAGGCACTGCGCTAGCGCGGGAAGGCCAGGCGCACCTTAGCGTTCGCTGCGGTCTTGCTGCTCAGCTGCGGCAAGGCAGTGTCGTGCCGATCAGAGGCTGCAAGCCAATCGCGTGGCTTCGTCGATCGCGCGCACCGCGTCAAGCTCACTGGCGAGGCTCGCGCCGCCGATCGTATGCACGTTGGCGTGGCCCGTTGCCGCGAGCGCGTCGGCCAGCGTTCGCAACGAATCCTGGCCCGCGCAGATCACGACATTGTCGACTTCCAGCAACTGCGGCTTTCCCTGCACGAGGCAGTGCAGGCCGCGGTCATCGATCCGCTGATACGTCACGCCGACCAGGTTCCTGACCCCGGCACGTCGTAGATGGGCCTTGAGGATCCATCCCGTTGACTTGCCCAGTGTGCCGCCGGGACGACCTTCCCGGCGTTGCAGGATGGCGACCTGCCGACCCTTGCGCGGCGCAGTCGGGGCGGTCAGCCCGCCGTGGCTTTGCAGCGTGGCATCTACGCCCCAATCGCGCAAGAACCCGGCGGTGTCTTCTGCCGCGTGCGCGTCGCCGACAAGGTATTGGGCGACGTCAAAACCGATGCCGCCCGCACCGATGACGGCAACACGCTGGCCCATCGGGCGACGACCGCTCAGCACGTCGATATAGCTCGCCACCATCGGGTGATCGATGCCTTCAATGTCTGGCGTGCGGGGAACGACGCCCGTGGCGATCACGATGGCGTCGTAGCCCCCTTCGGTCAACTCCGTCGCGCTGACGCGGCGGCCCAGGTGCAGTCGCACGCCCAGCTCGCCAATGCGGGTGCGGAAGTAGCGCAGCATTTCGTTGAATTCGTTTTTACCCGGCACCATCCGCGCGTAGTTGATCTGACCGCCCAGCGTTTGCTCCGCTTCGAACAGTTCGACTTCGTGGCCACGCTCGGCCGCGCTGACCGCGAAGGACATTCCTGCGGGGCCGCCGCCCACCACGGCGACGCGCCGTCGGGTTGCCGCAAGCCCCTCGGGGAACTCGATCTCGTGTCCGGCACGCGGGTTGACCATGCACGAGGCTGAGCGCTCGGTGAAGATGTTGTCCAGGCATGCCTGGTTGCAGCCGATACAGGTGTTGATGCTGTCGGGCCGGTTTTCGCGCACCTTGCGCGCGAACGCCGGATCAGCGAGGAAAGGCCGGGCCATGGAGACAAAATCCGCCGCGCCGTCGGCAAGCAGTTGCTCGCCCGTTTCGGGCACATTGAAGCGGTTCGACGCGATCACCGGAACCGAGACGGCGCGCTTGACGTTTTCGATTGCGAAACGCCAGGCGGCGCGCGGCACGGAGCTCGCGATGGTCGGGACTGCCGCCTCGTGCCAGCCGATGCCCGTGTTGAACAGATGAACGCCAGCGGCCTCCAGCGCGCGCGCATAGGTGGCGGTCTCGGCGCCCGTCATTCCGCCTTCCACCAGGTCAATGGTTGAAATCCGGAAGACGATGAGGAATCCTTCCCCCGCCGCCGCGCGAACCGCCTTGACCGTTTCGACCGGCAGTCGAATGCGGTTTTCGAATGATCCGCCGAATTCGTCATCCCGCGTGTTGGTGAGCGCGGACGTGAACTCGTTGAGGAGGTAGCCCTCGGAGCCCATGATTTCGACGCCGTCATAGCCCGCCTTTCGTGCCAGGGCAGCGGTTTGCGCAATCGCCTGGATCGTCGACCAGACTTCGGCAGTGCCAAGCGCGCGCGGCACATGACTGTTGATCGGGGCGCGCACATCGGTTGGCCCGACGCAAAGGGGGTGTTTCGCGTAGCGACCCGCATGCAGGATCTGCAGCACGACGCGCCCGCCCTCGGCGTGCACGGCGCCGGTCATCGATCGATGCAGGGTGAGATCCGTCTCGTGATCGAGCACGGGCGCATCTTCTTCCATGCGGCCCTCTAGGTTGGGCGCGAACCCGCCGGTGAGGATGAGCGCGGCTTCGCCGCGGGCGCGCGCGCGGAAGAACTCGGTGAGGCGTTCCTGCGGTCGGTCGAGGGTTTCCAGCCGGGTGTGCATGGCGCCCATGACCATGCGGTTGCGCAGCTTCAGGAACCCGAAGTCGTAGGGTGCAAGCAAGTTTGGAAAATGCGTCATTTGGATGTCAACGAGGGTGACACCGGCGTTTGCGGCCGGTTCGGTCAATGCGAGGCGGGCCCGGGGCCCGCCCATGCGTCAGGTGGGCTGGTTGCTGCGGTATTTGGGGCGCGTCGGCGCCTTGACCTGCAGCTTGCCGCGATTGGGCTCAACCTCGGTGAGCGCCGTGGTTTCCTGCATGGTGCGCAAGGATCGCTCCGTCAAGTGGTGGTATTGCTCGGTGCCCTTGCTTTTCCACTCGATTTCTTCATCGCGCAACTCGCGGATCACCTTGGCAGGCGTCCCCATCACCATACTGCGCGGGGGAATCGTGACGCCCGCCTTGACGAAGGACGCTGCGCCGATGATGCTCGATTCACCGATGATCGCGTCGTCCATCACGATCGCGTTCATGCCAACGAGCGCATTGCGGCCGATCTTGCAGCCGTGCAGCACCGCGCCGTGCCCGATGTGGCCGTCGACGTCGACGACCGTGTCGGACTCGGCGAAACCATGCAGCACGCAACTATCCTGGATATTGGCGCCTTCGTTGATGAGGATGCGACCGAAATCGCCACGCAGACTGGCCAGCGGGCCGATATAGCAGCGCGGGCCGACAATCACATCCCCGATCAGGACGGCGGTCGGGTGCACGAAAGCGGTGGGATGCACGACGGGGGTGACGCCGTCGATGGAGTAAACCTTGGTCATTGGATCGTGGCTGCGTTGGGGGCAGGCTTCGTTTAGGGAGTCTGTAAGTCTAGGGACAAAACCTGGATTGGTAAACCGAACGGCATTTGGCACGGCGTCGCTTGCGTTTCGATCCCCGACGCGTTTATAGTTCAGTTATGCAAGTTAATCGGGGAGACATCATGAACTTCGAATTCCAGTCACCGAGATCCACACTGGTTGCACGCGGCGCTTCGGGTCGGGTGGGCGAGCTCGCCGGGCGTCTCGGCTGCAAGACGGTGCTCATCGTGACGGACCAGGGCGTTCGCCGCGCGGGTCTTCTGGCCGCCGCCGAGCGCAGCCTTCAGGAGGCGGGCGTCGCGTTCGAGATCTACGACGAAGTCCAGGCCGATCCGGCCGAAAGCGTGATCCATGCGGCGGTCGATGCCGCGCGCGCCTGCGGCGCGCAGGGCGTGATCGGGCTGGGCGGGGGCAGTTCGCTGGATGTCGCCAAGCTGGTGGCGCTGCTGCTGCCAGGGCATCAGCGGCTGGACCAGGTGTACGGCGTGGGGCTGGCCGTTGGGCCGCGCCTGCCGCTGATCCTCGTTCCCACCACGGCGGGAACCGGTTCCGAAGTGACGCCGATTTCCCTCGTCACGACCGGCGAGGGGGAGAAAAAGGGCGTCGTGTCGCCCGTGATCATCCCCGACTGGGCGGTGCTGGATGCCGAACTGACCCTTGGCCTGCCCGCGCCTGTCACGGCGGCCACCGGGGTGGACGCCATGGTGCACGCCATTGAAGCCTACACCAGCAAGCGACTCAAGAACCTGGTGTCGGATTGCCTGGCGCGCGAAGCCTTGCGCTTGCTGGCCGGCAATATCCACGAAGCCTGCCGCAACGGCAGCAACGTGCAGGCGCGCGAAAACATGCTGCTCGGCGCCATGCTCGCGGGGTTGTCCTTTGCCAACGCACCGGTGGCGGCCGTCCATGCGCTGGCCTATCCGGTCGGCGCAAGATTTCACGTGCCGCACGGGCTGTCGAACTCGCTCGTGCTCCCGGCGGTGCTGCGCTTTAACGCCCCGGCGGCCGAAGGCCTGTATGCGGAGCTTGCCCCGATCGTGGTGCCGGGCGCCAGGGGCACGGCCGCTGAATTGTGCGCCACGCTTGTGCGCTACCTGGGCGAATTGCCGGTCGAGCTCGGGTTGAAGACACGGCTCTCGCAGGTGGGGATCGCCCAGGCGGATCTCGAGGCCCTTGCGACCGATGCGATGAAGCAGACGCGCCTTCTGATCAACAACCCACGCGAAGTCGCCTATAGCGATGCTTACGCGATTTATGCCGAGGTCCTCTGATGAGCCGAGCCGCCCCCGAATCCCGCACTGCGTTTGCGCACTTCCTTCCGGTGACCACCCGCTGGATGGACAACGACGTGTTCGCCCATGTCAACAACGTCGTCTACTACTCGTATTTCGACACGGCCGTGACCCACTTTCTGATCGAAAGCGGTGTGCTCGATATCGAGAAATCGCAGGTGGTCGGGCTGGTCGTCAACACGCATTGCAACTACTTCAGCTCGATCGCCTTCCCGGACCGCATCTCGGTCGGCTTGCGCCTGGCCAAACTGGGCTCGAGCAGCGTGCGCTACGACATCGCCATTTTTCGCAACGATGAGGATCTCGCCTCGGCTCAGGGCCAGTTCGTGCATGTCTACGTCGACCGCGACTCGAATCGTCCTGTGCCGGTGCCCGAGGCGCTTGTCCTGGCGCTCGGAAAGCTGGCCCCGCCAGCGGCGCGCTGACCGGCGCGCAGACCGGCGCGCACCGCATCGCTCTCACCGGATTGAAGCCCAATGGAACTTAACGACGAAATTCTCCTGGACGCCTCGCGCGAAGACGTCTGGGCTGCCCTGAATGATCCGGAAGTCCTGAAGGCCTGTATCCCGGGATGCGAGACCCTTGAACGGGTCTCGGATACCGAGTTCACCTCGCTCGTCGTCGTCAAGGTCGGCCCGATCAAGGCCAGATTCGCCGGCAAGGTGACCCTGAGCGATATCGTCGCGCCCGTCAGCTACTGCCTGGTGGGCGAGGGGCAGGGGGGCGTTGCCGGATTCGCCAAGAGCGACATCACGGTCGAGCTCGTGGCCGAGGAGCCCGCGATCACGCTGCTGCGCTACGGCGTCAAAGCCAACATCGGCGGCAAGATCGCCCAGCTCGGTTCGCGCCTGATCGATTCGACCGCCCGCCGGATGGCGGAACAGTTTTTCGCGAAATTCAAGGAAATTGTCTGTCCGACTGCGGTCGCCGAAGACTCCTCCGGTGCTGCGGGGCTTGCCGGATCGGGCGTCTTGCTCGCGGCGCCTTCCGGGTTGACCAGCGGCGATCATCTGCGGGTCAGCATCGTCGAGCTCCGGCAATTCGCGTCGCAGGGCACACGCCACGACCAGGGAGACCGTCACGCGAGGGGTGCGGCCGGCGGCGCCACCGGCGGCTGGTTGCGCAGACTGCTCGGGCGCGGCCACGCGCCGGCATCCGCGCCTGGTGCGCTCAAGGCGCAGGATGGCGAACACGGCGCGGGGCCCACGGCGTCCCACAAGGCCGCCGTGATCACGCTGAACCGCCCGGGCCGACGCAATGCCGTGTCGCTGGCGATGTGGCGCGACCTCGCGACCCTGTTTGCCGATCTCGGCGCACGCACCGATATCCGTGCCATCGTGCTGACTGGCGCCGGCGGCACGTTCAGCGCGGGTGCGGATATCTCGGAGTTCGCGCAAGTCCGTGCCACCGTCGCGCAAGGCGAAGAATACGAGCGCGCGGTCGATGCATGCTGCGATGCCATTGCCGCAACGCCCAAGCCAACTCTCGCGGTCATCGATGGCTACTGCATGGGCGGCGCCTGCCACCTTGCAATGGCCTGCGATTTTCGCTGGACGCGCAGCGATGCCCGCTTCGGCATTCCGGCGGCGCGCCTGTCGGTCGTTTACGGCGTTCGCGGCGTTCAGCGCCTGCTGGCGCTGGTCGGGCTTGCGGCGACGCGCCACATCATGTTCAGCGCAGCGCAGTTCGACGCCGCCACCGCGCATCGCATCGGCTTTGTCGACGGGGTCGACGCGGATCCGATGGCGGCTGCCCTGGCCTACGCCGGGGGCCTCGCGCGCAATGCGCCCCTGACGATCGCCGGCACCAAGACGATGCTCAATGGCCTGACGATGGACATGGGGCTACTCACGGCGCAGGTTGTGGACGCGGTCGTGAACCGTGCCGTTGCAAGCGACGACTATCGTGACGCGCGCCAGGCGTTCGTCGAAAAACGTGCACCTGTCTTTACCGGGAAGTAGCACACGCATGAAGCCCCCCCCATTCGATTACCTGCGCCCGCACACCCTGGACGAAGCCGTCCGGGCGTTGCAGGCGGCGGCAGGCGAGGCAAAAATCATCGCTGGCGGGCAGAGCCTGATCCCGATGCTGAACTTCCGCCTGCTCAATCCCGGCATCCTGATTGACATCAATCGGATTGCAGGCCTGGATTACGTGCGCCCGCGCGCCGACGGCGGTCTGGACATCGGCGCCCTGACCCGCCACCACACGCTCGAAACCTCGGATGACGTCAGACAACGATTTCCCGTGCTGCACGCAGCGATGCAGCACGTCGCACACCTGGCGATCCGCAACCGCGGCACGATCGGCGGCAGCATCACGCACGCCGATCCGGCCGCCGAGCTGCCGCTCATGATGGTGTTGCTCGATGCGCAGATCCGGGCCGTTTCGCCGCGCGGGGCGCGCACGCTGGAAGCGCAGGATTTTTTCGTCGGGGCGCTGACCTCGGCGGTCGATGAAGACGAGATCGTGACCGAGATCTCGCTGCCGCCATTGCCACAGGGCGCGGGCTGGGCTTTCGAGGAGGTTGCGCGCCGCTCCGGGGATTTCGCACTCGCGGCGGTGGGTGTCGTGCTGCATGTCGACGCGGGGAAGATCGCCGAGGCGCGCCTCGGGGTCATGGGTGTTGGCGATACGCCGCTGCGGATGTTTGAGGCCGAGACGATTCTGTTTGGCCAGGCGTGCGATGAGGCGGTGATCGACGACGCAGTGGCCTCGGTGCGTACCGCCGTGGAACCCGCGACCGACCTGCACGCCTCGGCCGACTACCGCCGGCATCTGGTCGGCGTGCTGGCGCGACGCGCCCTCAGGGACGCCTGGCGTCGCGCAACGGGAGACCAGCATGCAGGAAACTGAATCCACCATCGAGATCACGGTGAAGGTCAATGGCGAGCAATACACCCGGCGCGTCGAGCCGCGGCTGCTGCTGTCTGATTTTCTGCGCCATACGCTCGGGTTGACCGGCACGCATGTGGGCTGCGAGCACGGTGTGTGCGGCGCGTGCACCATCATGGTCGACGGCAGCAGCGTGCGTGCCTGCCTGATGCTGGCCGTGCAGGCCGACGGATCCGAAATCGGCACGGTCGAGGGGCTGGGCACTGTCGAGGCGCTCAGCCCGTTGCAGCAGGCTTTCCAACAGTGTCACGGGCTTCAGTGCGGCTTCTGTACGCCGGGCATGCTCATGACGGCAACCGACCTGCTCCAGAAATATCCACTGGCCGACGACGCACAGATCCGCGAGGGGCTTTCGGGCAATCTGTGCCGCTGTACCGGGTACACCCACATCGTCGAGGCTGTGCGCGTGGCGCGTGACCACGGCAAGGAGATCGGGAAATGAAAATGCACATCTTGTCGGGCGGCCGCCTGCGCATGCGCAGGGGGGTTTATGTGGCTGGCGCCGAAAAGCACGAAACCATCGACCTGCCCGTCGCCTGCTACCTGTTGCGTCACCGCCTGGGCAACGTGCTGTTCGACACGGGTTGCCATCCTTCCACCGAGACGGATCCCGAGGGTCGCTGGGGGGCGATGTCGCGCGCGATGACGGTCCTTTCCGGCCCGGGCGACAACCTCATCACCAACCTGGAATCGGTCGGGTTGCAGCCGGAAGACATCGACGTGGTCGTGAACTCGCACTTTCACACCGATCACTGCGGTTGCAACGCGTTCTTTCGCAAGGCGACTTTCATCTGCCACGCGCACGAACTCGAAGCAGCGAGCCAGGAAAGTGCCGACAAGGTCGGCTACCTTTCGATCGACTGGAAGCTGCCGATGCCGATGGAAACGATCGACGGCCAGCGCGATCTGTTCAACGACGGGCGTATCGTCCTGTTGCCGCTGCCAGGCCATACTCCGGGCATGACGGGCGCGCTGGTGGCGCTCGATCGGTCGGGCCAGTACTTGCTGGCATCCGACGCGGTGGCATTGCGCCACAGCCTGGATACGGACACCAATCCGCGCAATACGTGGGACCACGAGCAGGCAAGCCGCTCGATGGCCGAAGTGCGGCGCATCGAAGCGGGCGGCGCGACCGTCCTGTTCGGTCACGATGACGCGCAATGGCAGACGTTGCGCCGTGGCCAGGAGCATTACGACTGACCATGACAACCGACACCGATCCCGGGGCAACCCTGGTGCCCGACAGGCCAAAACTGGTGGGTGCGCGCGTTGCGCGCACCGAGGATCCGCGCCTGCTCTGCGGACAGGGCAACTATGTCGACGACATCCCGGTGGTGGGCCTGCTGCACCTGGCGTTCCGGCGCAGCGACCAGGCCCACGCGGATTTCGTATCGATCGACGTGCAGGCAGCCCGGGAGTTGCCGGGTGTCGTGGCTGTCTATACCGCCGCGGATCTCGAGGGCAAGGTCGAGCCGATCCATGCGGTTTCGCGCATGGCCGACTATCACTCCACTGCGATCCTGCCGCTCGCCCGGGGCAAGGTGCGATTCGTGGGCGAGGCCGTCGTGGCGGTGGTCGCGCAAAGTCGCTACATCGCCGAGGATGCGACGGAGCTGGTCCAGATCGAGTATGCGCCGCTGACCCCGCTGGTCGACCCCTACGCGGCGGCGGCCGACGGTGCAACGCTGCTCCATGAGGAAGCGGGCACCAACGTGCTGGTACGGCGCGAATTCCGCCGCGGCGATATTGATGCCGTGATGCGCGAGGCGCCGGTCACGGTGGGCGCGCGCCTGCGGTTTCACCGCAAGACTCCGATGGCGATCGAAAACCGCGCCTACCTGGCGCAGTATGACGCTGGCCGCCGCGCGCTGACCCTGCATTCGACAACGGGAAGCCCCGGCATCGTGCGCGATGCGCTGGTGCGCATCCTGGGCATCCCCGGCAATCGCGTGCGCGTCATTGCGCCGGACGTGGGCGGAAGCTTCGGCGGCAAGGGCTCGCTCTATCCTGAGGAAATCCTGGTGTGCGCCCTGGCACGCGAACTCGGGCGGCCGGTCAAGTGGACGGGCGACCGCGTGGAAGACCTTGCCTCGACCAGCCAGGCGTTTGACGAGACGATCGATGCGCAGATCGCGGTGGACGAAGAAGGCCACATTCTTGGCCTGCGCGCCGACGTGGTGGGCGACGTGGGCGCCTACTCGATCTATCCGTGGACGGCGGGGCTTGAGCCCGTGCAGGTCATCAGTTTCATGCCGGGCCCCTACCGGGTGCCGGTCTATCACGGTCGCGTGCGCGGCGTGGCCACGTGCAAGTCGCCCACGGGGCCATACCGGGGCGTGGGCAGGCCCACCTCGACGTTCGTGATGGAGCGCCTGATCGACATGGCGGCCCACAGGCTCGGGCTCGACGCGCGGGAAATCCGCAGGCGCAACCTGATTCGCCCGGAGGAGTTTCCCTACAAGACCGCGCCCGGCATCGTCTGGGATCGTTCGGGCTTTCTCGAAGCGCTCGAAGGCGGGTGCGAACGCATCGGCTACGACGCGCTGCGTGTCCGTCAGGCCGAAGCGCGTGCGCAGGGCAAACTTCTTGGCATCGGGCTCGCCTGCTACGCGGAGCTGTCCGGGATCGGTTCACGCATCTCGGCGTCGCCGGGCATGCCCATCAATACCGGAACCGAGATCGCGACAATCAAGATCGACCCGAGCGGCACGATCACCGCATATTTCGGCATTGCCTCCCATGGGCAAGGCCTCGAAACCTCTCTGGCGCAAGTCGTCGCGGACGCACTCGGGGCACGCATGCAGGACATCACGGTCGTGCACGGGGATACCGCAGCCGTCTCGCACAGTACGGGAACCTACGCGAGTCGCAGCGCCGTCCTGGCCGGCGGCGCCGGCATGCAGGCGGGAGCCGCCCTGCGCGAAAAGCTGGCGCGTGTCGCCGCCCATCTGCTCAACAGTCATCCGCCCTATATCGACATCCACGACGGCGTGGTCACCGCGATGGACAACGGCGCGACCACGACGATCGCCGACATCGCCGACGCTGTCTATTCGCAAATGGGTCGCGTGCCCAAAGAGGTTGCCGAGGTGCTCGAGGAAACCCGTTCGTATGACCCCGTCTGGGGAACGACGAGCTCGGCGACGCACATTGCCGTAGTGGAGGTGGATCCCGAGACGTGCATGGTTCGTGTGCTGGATTATCTGGTTGCCGAGGATTGCGGCCGCATGATCAACCCGCTGATCGTTGAGGGGCAGGTGCATGGCGCCGTGGCGCAGGGCATCGGCGCGGCGCTGTTCGAGGAAGTCGTGTACGACGAGCGCGGCCAGCTCCTGACGGCCACCCTCGTGGATTACGTGGCGCCATCGGCCACCGAGATTCCCGCGATCGGCGTGCTGCACATCGAATCCATCGTCCCGGCAACGCTCGGCGGGTTCCGGGGCATGGGCGAGGGGGGCACGATCGGGGCGCCCGCCGCCATTGCCAACGCGATTTCGGATGCCCTGCAACCCCTGGGCATCGAGATCACGGAGTTGCCCGCCAGCCCGGAACGACTTTTTCAACTGATACAACGCAACAAAGACATCACCAAGGAGAATTGAATGAACCTCGGACTTAACGGCAAAGTGGCCCTCGTGACGGGCGGCGGGCGCGATGTCGGCCGCGAAATTGCCCTGGCGCTGGCCGCTGACGGCGCCACCGTTGCGGTGAACTACAACAGCTCCGCCGCAGAGGCGCAGGCCGTGGTCGACGAGATCGTCAAGTCGGGCGGCAAGGCGCGCGCCTACCGCGCCGACGTGGGTGACTACGCCGCCGTGTGCGCGATGATCGACGCGGTCGTGGCCGACGAGGGCCGCATCGATATCCTGATCAACAACGCGGGCGTCGTGATCGGCGAGCGGTTCGTCAACTCCACGCCGCAGCAGTGGGCCCGCCAGATCGATGTCGATCTCTACGGCACCATCCACACGTGCCATGCGGTGGCGCCCCATATGGTGCGCCAGAATGGCGGGCGGATCATCACGCTGGCAGGCGACTCTTCGCGCGTGGGTGAGAACGGCATCGCCATCGCCGCGGCCGCACGCGCCGGCGGCATCGCCCTGATGAAATCGCTCGCCAAGGAGCTCGGGCGCGCGAACATTACGTGCAACGCGATTTCGCTGGGGCTCATCGAAACGTCGCACTCCGACGCCGAGTTCCTTGCGGCCAACCGCGAAAAGATCGTGCGCAACTACCCGTTGCGCCGCATCGGCAAGCCCGGAGACATCGCACCGACCGTCGCCTTCCTTTCGTCCGACGCGGCGAGCTGGATCACCGGCCAGGTGCTGAGCGTCAACGGCGGCTTCTGCATGGTCTGAAGCCAGAGCAAAGGGCAAGGGAGATAACACGATGATTCGCCAGGAATTGATTGTTCCGGTCAGTGAACTGATCGCGCGGCATGCCGCCGCGCGACCCGGCAAGGTTGCGTATCGCGATAGCCGCAGCACGGTCACCTATGGCGAGCTTGCCGAGGCGACGGCCAATCTGGCGGGGCACCTGCAGGATGCCGGCGTCGAGGCCGGCGACAGCGTTGCGATCTTCCTGCCCAATTCGGTGCAATGGGTCGAGACCTGCTTTGCGACGTTGCGCGCCGGCGCCGTGAGCGTTCCGATCAGCTATGAATCCACCGCGCACGAAGTCGGCTACCGGCTGGACGACGCGCAGTGCAAGGCCATTGTGACCACGGACGAACGCTACCCGATGGTGCGCGCGTTGCTCGCGGCCAACCCCCAGTTGACGACCGTGATCCTCATGGATCGCGGCGCGCCGGCGGGCGAGGGGCTGCGCTACGCGGATCTGCGCTCGCGTGTGGCGCGCTCCCTGCCGCGCGATCCGGCGTCGATCGACGATACGTCCTTCATCGTTTACACCTCGGGCACCACGGGGCGCGCCAAGGGCGTGCTATTGACCCAGCGCGGAATGCTGTGGGTGAGTGCGGCGTGCTGGGCGCCGATCGCGGGGTTGTCGGAAAGCGACTGCATGCTGTCGCCGCTGCCGCTGTTCCATTCGTATGCGCTCAATTTGTCTGTCCTGAGTATCCTCGCGGTCGGTGCGAGCGAGCACATCCTCGAAAAATTCTCCACCTCGGAAGTCATGAGCTTGCTGCAGTCCGGCGCGTTCACGCTCTTTCCGGGCGTGCCAACGATGTTTCATTATCTGCTCGAGGCCGCACGCAGCGCGCCGGATTGCGTCTTCCCGGGATTGCGCGCCTGCATCTCCGCGGGCGCCATCATGCCCGCACCCATCAACCAGGAGTTCGAGCATCGCTTCGGCGTCAAGCTGCTCGACGGCTACGGGATCACCGAGACTTCGACCATGGTGACGATGAACTGGATCGAAGGCGGTCGCGTTATGGGATCCTGCGGTCTTCCAGTCCCCGGGCTTACGGTGCGCCTGATCGATCCCGCAAGCGGCAAGGATGTCGAGTCTGGCCAGGAGGGTGAACTCATCGTGCGGGGTCCCAACGTGATGAAGGGATACCATCGCAAGCCGGCGGAAACGGCAATGGCGTTGCGCGACGGATGGTACTACACCGGCGACCTTGCCCGTTGCGACCTTAACGGGTTTCTGACCATCACGGGACGCCTCAAGGAACTCGTGATCCGCGGTGGTCAGAACATCGCCCCGGCAGAGGTCGAGGAGGCCGTCTGTGCGTTCGAACCGGTGCTCGATTGCGCGGTGGTGGGCGCACCGCATCAGCATCTTGGCGAGGTTCCCGTGGTGTTCGTCGTCGCGCGCCCCGGCATGACTGTGCTGCCGGACGCACTGCTCGCGCATTGCCGCGAGCGGCTTTCCGCCTATAAGGTGCCCGCGCAGGTGTATCTGGTGCCCGAAATTCCGCGAACCGGATCCGGAAAAATTATCCGCTTCAGGCTAAAGGACACGCTCAAGGCCGACAACGGATGACCTCAGGGCCTGACCTGGCGGGCATGTCACGCGACCGGGCGTGCTCGGTCGCGCGTACGGTGGAAATCCTCTCGGACGCGTGGATGTTCCTCGTCTTGCGCGAGAGCTTTTTCGGGGCGCGACGGTTCGAGCAGTTTCAGCACATCCTGAAATTGCCGCGCAACACCCTGGTCGTTCGATTGCGCAAGCTGACGGAGTTGGGCCTGATGCGCAAGGAGGGTTACTCCACCGCGCAGGGGCGCTATGAGTACCGGCTTACCGAGATGGGCCGTGATCTCTACCCGACCATGCTGTCACTCATGCGTTTTGGCGACGACTGGCTGGGGCAGGGCGAAACGCTGCCCCTGCAACTGATCCACCGGCGCTGCGGCAAGCGTTGTTCACCTGTCGTGGCGTGTTCGGCGTGCAACGCAAGCGTGGGGGCGCGCGAGGTCGACTACCGGCCGGGGCCGGGTGCGGGCGATCACGCGCGCGAGGTCGATCGCAAGCGATCCCGGCGCGCATCGGATCCCGCCATCCTCGAGCGGGTGCGGCCCTGCTCGGTGGCGCGCTCGCTGCAGATCATCGGCGACCGCTGGACGTTTCTACTGATCCGGGAGCTGTTTTTCGGTGTGCGTCGCTTCGATGACTTTGCCTCCAACCTTGGAATCGCGAGCAATATCCTCACCGATCGGCTGCAACGCCTGACCGCGCACGGCATCATTGGCAAACACGCCTACCAGACACGCCCCGACCGGTTCGAATACCGGTTCACCGAGCGCGGGCTGGATCTGTATGGCCCCATGATCGTCATGATGCGCTGGGGCGATCGCTGGCTTTCTGGCGGCAAACCGCCCCTGTTGCTAAGGCACAGGCCGTGCGGACAGGATTTTTTCGCACGTGTTCTGTGCAGCGAGTGTCACCATGAGCTCGACCCGAAGGAAATGCAGTACGAGTTACGTTATTCGCTTGCATAAATAGACCAGTTTTACTAATCTACTTATGCAAGCAATGGCGCGCTGTTCAATCCAGCTTGACCAACTGCCATTCAAAATGGACATGGAGTGAGACAATGAAAGCACGACAAAAAGCAGTGCACTTCGCCGCTGCGGCGGCGCTTGCCCTGATCGCAGCCACCGCGACCGGGCAAAACGCCGAGCCGCTGCGCATCGGGGTCATGACGGATCTATCCGGGCAGTTTTCGCACGAGTCGGGCACCGGCGCCGTCGAAGCGGTCAAGATGGCGGTCGAAGATGCCGGGGGCAAGGTGCTCAACCGGCCCATTGAGGTGCTCGTCAACGACCACCTCAACAAGCCCGACGTGGCTGCCGCCAAGGCCCGCGAATGGTTCGATACGCAGAACGTGCGCATGATCAACGACCTGATCAATTCGGGCGTGGCGCTGTCGGTCATGACGGTTGCAAAAGAAAAGGACCGGATCGCGATCGTCAACGGTTCGGGTTCATCGCGCATCACGGGCGATGCCTGTACGCCCAACAGCATCCACTATGCGTACGACACATTTGCGCTGGCGAATGGGACGGGTAACGAGATCATCCGGCAGGGTGGCGATACATGGTTCTTCCTGACCGCTGATTACGCCTTCGGCCATGCGCTCGAGGCCGACACGACCGCTGCGGTCAAGGCCAACGGTGGCAAGGTCATCGGCAGCGTTCGCTATCCGATCGCCACGTCTGATCACTCGTCTTTCCTGCTGCAGGCGCAGGGCTCGGGGGCCAAAGTCGTCGCGATTGCGGGCTCGGGAACCGGGTTTATCAATGCGGTGAAGTCGGCCAACGAATTCGGGTTGACCAAGACCGGCAAGCAGACGCTCGCAGGCCTGCTCGTCTGGCTGACGGATGTCGATGCCATGGGGCTGGACATTGCCCAGGGCCTGACGCTGACGAACGGCTTCTACTGGGACCGCGACGACGAAACGCGCAAGTGGTCCAAGCGCTTTTTTGACCGTACCAAGCGCATGCCGACGATGTCCGACGCGGGCAATTATTCGTCGACGCTTCACTACCTGAATGCCGTGAAGGCAGCGGGGACAGACGACACCGCCAAGGTCATGGCCAAGATGCGTGAAATGCCCATCAACGACATGTTCGCCAAGAACGGCAAGATCCGGATCGACGGCCGCATGGTGCACGACATGACCGTCTACCAGGTCAAGAAGCCGTCGGAGTCGAAGTACCCGTGGGATTACTACAAGTTCGTCGCCATGATCCCGGGCGACAAGGCATTCCGCGCCCTCGACCAGGGTGGTTGCCCGCTGGTGAAGTAGAACCTGTACAGGCGCAATATAAAACGCCCCCGAACTGACCTGCAAAGGTTCGGGGGCGCTGTTTTTTCCGGACTTCAGTTCGAGTTCTGGGGCATCTCGATCTTGACCTCGAGCACTTCGAGGTTTTCCTGCCGCTCCAGGTGGACTTTGATGTCTTCCGGGTTGATCTTGACGTATTTCGAGATCACCGCGAGCAGTTCCTTCTGCAATTGCGGAAGGTAATCGGGGGAGGTGTTGACGCCTCCGGTCCGCTCATGGGCCAGAATGATTTGCAGACGTTCCTTGGCGACACTGGCGGAGGTTTTTTTCTGGCCAAGCAGAAAAGACAGGAAGGACATCATTTGCCTCCGAACAGCCGCTTGAACAGCCCGGGCTTCGTGTAGTCAGTGAAGCGCAGTGGGCGCTCTTCGCCCAGGTAGCGCGCCACGACGTCCGAATAGGCCTCGGCAACATCCGATCCTTTGATGTGGATTGCCGGCAGCCCCTGGTTCGATGCCTGAAGGACCGACTCGGATTCGGGGATGACA
>CAITPF010000013.1 GCA_903894155.1 uncultured beta proteobacterium
AGCGGCCCCGACATGATCATGGGCTGGTTTGACGACCCCTTCCAGTACCCGACCAAGCTGCTCGACGTGACCGAACTTTGCACCTACCTGGGCGCCAAGCACGGCGGCTGGTACGACGTTGCCAGGCAATACGGCACGCTCAACAACAAATGGATCTCCGTGCCGTGGGCTGTGATCGCCAACGCCATGGTCTACCGCTCGAGCCACATGAAGGCCGCCGGTTTCGACACGATGCCGACCGACACGGCCGGGTTCCTCAAGCTCTGCCAGGCACTCAAGGCCAAGGGCACGCCCGCCGGCTTCGCGCTGGGCAAGGCCGTCGGCGACGGCAACAACTGGGTCCACTGGCTGCTCTGGTCGCACGGCGGAAAGCTGGTCGATCCCAAGGGCAACGTCGTGGTGAATTCGCCCGAGACCATCGCCGCGCTGGAATACGCGCGCGAACTCTACAAGACCTTCGTGCCCGGCACGCTGTCCTGGCAGGATCCCAACAACAACAAGGCCTTCCTTGACGGCCAGATCAGCCTGACGGCCAACGGAATCTCGGTCTACTACGCGGCCAAGATGTCCACCGACCCCAAGATGCAGGAGATGGCCAAGGACATCGAGCACGCGCACTTCCCGGTCGGGCCCGTGGGCAAGCCGATGGAGCTGATGCAGATCACGCAGATGATGCTGTTCGCCTACACCAAGTACCCGAACGCCACCAAGGAGCTGGCGCGCTGGCTGATGGAACCCGAGCAGTACAACCCGTGGCTCGAAAAGTCGATCGGTTACGGTGCCCAGACGCTCAAGGAATACGCAAACAACCCGATCTGGACCTCGGATCCGAAAGCCAAGATCTATGGCGAAGGCCCCGCGATGGTCACCTACCACGGGTATTCGGGGCCGCTGGGCGCTGCCTCGGCGGCGTGCCTGGCTGACTACATCGTGCTGGACATGGTGGCCGAAGCGTCAAGCGGCAGCAGAACGCCCAAAGAAGCTGCCGAGCGCGCTGCCGAGCGCGCAAAGCGCTACTACAAGGTGTAAGGTCTGGGCGCCCTGCGAGGGGCGCCCGCCCCCCGCGCTGCCCGTCCGACTGCGGACGGCGGCGCGTCCCAACCGAACTGTGCCCACATGAAATCCTTGTCCCTGCTGGAACGCTTTCAGTCCAACCGACATGCGCTCGGCGCCGCCTTCATGCTGCCCGCGGCTGCCTTGCTGGTCGGCCTGCTCGCGTACCCGCTCGGGTTGGGTACCTGGCTCGGGTTTACCGACGCCAAGATCGGCCGTCCCGGTGAATGGATCGGCATCGACAATTTCAAATACCTGATCACCGACAGCGTTTTCCAGCTGGCGGTGTTCAACACGCTCTTCTACACCATCATGGCCAGCATCGCGAAGTTCGCGCTGGGGCTCTGGCTGGCGCTGTTGCTCAACAAGAACCTGCCGTTCAAGACCTTCTTTCGCGCCGTGGTGCTGCTGCCGTGGATCGTGCCCACCGCGCTTTCGGCGATCGCGTTCTGGTGGATCTACGACTCGCAATTCTCGGTGGTGAGCTGGCTGCTCGTGCGCATGGGCCTGATCGACACCTACATCGATTTTCTGGGCGACCCCTGGCTTGCCCGCATGTCGGTGATCATCGCCAACGTCTGGCGCGGTATTCCCTTCGTGGCGATCTCGCTGCTCGCGGGATTGCAGACGATCTCGCCCTCGTACTACGAGGCCGCCGCCATGGATGGCGCCACACCCTGGCAGCAGTTCCGGTACATCACGTTTCCTTTGCTCACGCCGATCATCGCGGTGGTCATGACCTTCTCGGTGCTTTTCACCTTCACTGACTTCCAGCTGATCTATGTGCTCACGCGCGGCGGCCCGCTCAACGCCACGCACCTGATGGCGACCCTGGCTTTCCAGCGGGCGATCCCGGGTGGCCAGATGGGCGAAGGCGCGGCATTGGCCACGATGATGGTGCCTCTGCTGCTTTCGGCCATCATGTTCAGCTACTTTGGCCTGCAACGCCGCGCCTGGCAGCAGGGCTCCGACAAATAACGACAGCACGAGAAATCAATGGCCAAAGAATCAAGCCAGGGGATGGATTACCTGACCTCGCTGCCCAGGCGGTGGGTGACGGTCTACATCCCGCTGATCCTGTTGCTTGTCATCCTGCTGTTTCCGTTTTACTGGATGGCGATGACGGCGTTCAAACCGGACGCGGAGCTGCTCTCCAGGTCAGGCAACCCCTTCTGGCTGATCAACCCCACGCTGGATCACTTCAAAAAGCTGCTGTTCCACACGCAATACCCCGCGTGGCTGTGGAATACGATTCTGGTGTCTGTCTGCTCGACGTTCCTGTCGCTCTTCGCCTCGGTGCTGGCGGCCTACGCGATCGAGCGCCTGCGGTTCAAGGGCTCGAAGATCGTCGGGATGATGATTTTTTTCGCGTACCTGGTGCCCCCGTCGATCATCTTCATCCCGCTGGCGACGATCGTGTTCCAGTACGGCCTGTTCGATACCCGGTGGGCGCTGATCCTCACCTACCCGACCTTCCTGGTGCCCTTCTGCACCTGGCTGCTGATGGGCTACTTCCGATCCATCCCCTTCGAGCTCGAAGAATGCGCGATGATCGACGGCGCCACGCGCTGGCAGATCCTGATCCGCATCATCCTGCCGCTGGCGGTGCCCGGGCTGATTTCGGCCGGCATTTTCGCCTTCACGCTGTCATGGAACGAATTCATCTACGCCCTGACCTTCGTGTCATCGTCGGAAATCAAGACCGTGCCCGTGGGCGTGGTGACTGAACTCGTCGAGGGCGACGTCTACCATTGGGGCGCGCTGATGGCGGGAGCCCTGCTCGGCTCGCTGCCGGTTGCGTTCGTCTACTCGTTTTTCGTTGAATACTACGTGTCCGGCATGACCGGCTCCGTCAAGGAATAGGAAGGAATCCGCATGGAACCGGTGATCAGGCTGCACCCCGCTGACGATGTGGTGATTTCGCGCCAACAGATGCTGTCGGGCGCCACCATTGAAGGCGGGGCGGTCACCGTGCGGGGGCTGGTTCCGCCCGGCCACAAGATCGCCACGCGCCGCATTGCGAAGGGCGAACCCGTACGCCGCTACAACCAGATCATCGGGTTCGCGACGACCGACATCGAACCCGGCGCGCACGTCCACGTCCATAACCTGGGCATGGGCGCCGAAGGCGGCGCCTTCGCGCGCGACTACGCGGTCGGCGTCGAGGCGCGCCCAACGGATTACGCTGCCGTACCGCGCACCTTTCAGGGGATCGTCCGTGCGGACGGCCGTGTCGCCACCCGCAATTACCTGGGCGTTCTCACCAGCGTCAACTGCTCGGCCACGGTCGCCCGTGCGATTGCCAGCCACTTCGATCGGGATACCCATCCCGACGCGCTCGCCGCCTATCCGAACGTCGATGGCGTTATCGCGCTCGCCATGGGAACGGGCTGCGGCATGGGCGCGACAGGCGAAGGCATTGACGTCCTGCGCCGCACGCTCGCCGGCTACGCGCGGCACGTCAATTTCTGCGGTGTGCTCATGGTCGGGCTCGGCTGCGAAACCAACCAGATCAGCGATCTGCTCACCGCCGAGCACCTTGCGGAAAATCCGCTGTTCAAGACCTTCAACATCCAGGAAACCGGGGGCACGCGCAAGACGGTGCGACGCGGCGTCGACCTGATCAACGAAATGCTGCCGCACGCCAACAACGTCACGCGCACGGAGGTCCCCGTCAGCCACCTGACGATCGGGCTTCAATGCGGTGGCTCGGATGGCTACTCGGGGATCTCGGCCAACCCGGCGCTCGGCGTCGCGGTCGATCTGCTGGTG
>CAITPF010000014.1 GCA_903894155.1 uncultured beta proteobacterium
AGTGCGTCGATCTCGTCGAGCGTGATCTGGTCATTGCGGTAGACCCGCACGTCCTGGCCGAGTTCGCCAAAGTATTGCACCAGGTTGTAGGTGAAGGAGTCGTAGTTGTCGATCATCAGCAGCATGTCGTTTATCCGGTGTGTGGCAGCGTCAGATGGGATCGTCCAGGCCGCTCTGGACCTGTTCGGCCGCGCGCAGGACAGCACGCGCCTTGGCTTCGGTCTCGAGCCACTCTTTTTCGGGATCGGAATCGGCCACGATCCCGGCCGCGGCCTGCACATACAGCATGCCGTCCTTGATGATCCCGGTGCGGATGGCGATGGCAACGTCCATTTCACCGCCGTAGCTCAGGTAGCCGGCGGCGCCCCCGTAGATACCGCGGCGCATCGGCTCGAGCTCGTCGATCAGCTCCATGCCGCGCACTTTGGGCGCGCCCGTCAGCGTGCCTGCGGGAAAGGCGGCGCGCAGGACGTCCATATTGCTCATGCCATGCTTGAGCGTCCCGGCCACATTGGACACCAGATGCATGACGTGGGAGTAGCGCTCGATGACCATGGTGTCCGTCACCTCGACGGTACCGGTCTGGGCCACCCGCCCGACATCGTTGCGGGCGAGATCGATCAGCATGACGTGCTCGGCGCGCTCCTTGGGATCGGCCAGCAGCTCGGCGGCGAGCGCCTGGTCCTCGTCGGGCGTCGCGCCGCGCTTGCGGGTTCCGGCGAGCGGGCGGATCGTGATGCGCGACTCGGCGGCCTGGCCAGGCGCCGCGGGCAGCGCCTCCTGGCGCACCAGGATCTCGGGTGAAGCGCCCACCACCTGAAAATCCCCGAAATTCCAGAAGTACATGTACGGCGACGGGTTGAGCGATCGCAGCGCCCGGTACAGCGAGAGCGGCGAGTCGCTGTAGGGCTTGGCGATGACTTGCCCGATCTGGACCTGCATCAGGTCGCCTGCGGCGATGTACTCCTTGGCGCGCAGCACGGCGGCAAGGTAGTCCTGCTTGGGAAAGAAGCGCTCTTCTGCCGTCGCGACGCTGGCATGGCTGTAGGGGACTTCGACCGGTTTGCGCAGGCGGATGCGCAGATCCTTCAGGCGCTGCCTGGCGCGTGCGTAGGCGTCGGGCTCGGCCGGATCGGCGTAGACCATCAGGTAGATGCGCCCGGCCAGATTGTCGACGATCACCAGCTCGTCGGTCTGCAGCAGGAGAATATCCGGGGTGCCATCGCCCATCCCCGGGGGGAATGGCTTGACGGCAGGCCCGAGCCTGGGCTCGATGTGTCGTACGGTGTCGTAGCCGAAATAGCCCGCCAGGCCGCCGGCGAACCGGGGCATCCCTGGCCGCAAGGCGACTTTGAAGCGCGCCTGGTACCGGGAAATGAACTCGAGCGGATCGCCGTCGAAGGTTTCGATCACCTGATCATCGCGCAGCAGCTCGGTACGCGTTCCCCGCGAGCGGATGACGTTGCGCGCCGGCAGGCCGATAAAGGAGTAGCGGCCAAAGCGCTCGCCGCCGACCACCGATTCGAGCAGGCATGTGTGGCGCCCCCCCTGAGGGCCGCTGTGCGCGAGTTTCAGGTAGATGGCGAGCGGCGTATCAAGATCGGCATACGTTTCCGCGATCAGGGGGATGCGGTTGTATCCCTGGGCCGCCAGGGCCTTGAATTCAATTTCAGTCATGTTTGGCATCTACCTGGCTGGTTGGACCGACCGGAACCTGTCAACAAAAAAGCCCGGCCAGGATGCGGGCGGGCTTGGTTTGAACTACCTGGCTCCAGGGCGCTACCCTGTTGCCGGACTCAGACGAACCGTCACCCGGAAGACAAACGCCACCAGCGCCACCAGGCGCCGGAAAGAGTTTGGATACGGGAAATGAGGTTCATCAATGGCTCTGTAAAGCTTGTTTGCCGTCGCCCAGAATCCAGCGGGCAGCCGCCTGTATGCTTTCAACTATAGCATCGACATCCAGGGTCTGCACACTGTTGCCGTGGTTGTACCCATAGGGAACCGCCAGCACGGCGCACCCCGCCGCGCGCGCCGACAGCGCATCGTTGACTGAATCGCCGACCGCGACCGAGCGGCCCGGCGCCACGCCGAGCAGCGCGCAGGCGTGCAGCATGGGCGCCGGGTCGGGTTTGCGCTCAGCGAGGGTATCCCCGCACACGACCGCATCCATGTAGGGAGAAAGCCCGGCGAGCTCGAGCAGGGGCAGCGTAAATTCCGTTGACTTGTTGGTGACTACGGCCATTTTCAAGCCGCCCGCGCGCATTAATTCCAGCCCTGCGATCACGCCATCAAAGAGCACCGATCGTGTGCCGTTGATCCGGTGATAGGCCGGGTAGAAAGCCTGCTTGCCCCGCGCCAGCAACTCGGGGGTCAGGCTGGCCGGCGCGTGGTCGTGCGCCAGGCTGCGGCGGATGAGATTGTCGATGCCGTTGCCGACAAAGGTGGCAATCAGCGACTCGGGCAACGCGGCCAGGCCGAGCGACTCCCGCATGGCGTTGGCGGCATGCGCCAGATCGGGGATCGTATCCATGAGCGTGCCGTCCAGGTCGAGCAGCACGGCGTCGTATGCCGCGCCGGCACGATGCGCGATCGGGAGTTCAGGCATGGGGAACAGTCCTGTGTGGCAGGCGGCGCTAAGCCGCGCCCTGGTCGGCCAGGGCAATCTGGCTACGCATTTCGCGGATGACCGCGGCGTAATCGGGCTTTCCGAAAATCGCCGAGCCCGCGACGAAGGTGTCGGCGCCCGCCTCGCGAATCAGGCGAATGTTGTCCGCCTTGACGCCGCCATCCACCTCAAGCGCGATGGGCTGGCCGCCATTGGCGACGTGCCGCGTGATGAGCGCGCGCGCCTGGCGCAACTTGACCAGCGTTTGCGCAATGAAGCTTTGCCCGCCGAAGCCGGGGTTGACCGACATCAGCAGGACGATGTCCAGGCGATCCATGACATGCGTCAGCCAATCGAGCGACGCCCCCGGGTTGAGCACCAGCCCGGCCTTGCAGCCGTTCTCGCGGATCAGCGCCAGGCTGCGGTCGATGTGTCGCGATGCTTCAGGGTGAAACGTAATGACGTTGGCACCGGCCTTGGCAAATGAAGGGATGAGCGCATCGACCGGCTCGACCATCAGGTGGACATCGATGGGAACGTCGACGTGCGGGCGGATCGCCTCGCAGACGAGCGGGCCTATCGTGAGGTTCGGCACGTAATGGTTGTCCATCACGTCGAAATGGATCCAGTCGGCACCGGCGGCCACGACGTTGCGGACTTCTTCGCCGAGGCGCGCGAAATCCGCGGATAAAATGCTCGGGGCAATCCGGGCTGGCAGTTGGGCGGAATCCGGCATGATCGAGGTTCACAGGGTCTTGGAGTCCCGCCATTATTGCAGTGAATCGTCTTGATTGCGCGGCTACCGCAGATCGGCAACAATGGCTTTTTTCTGGATGCGCGCGTGAAACCATATGAACTGACCGTCGTGGTCGAGCCAAGGTTCGTTCCCGAACAGTCCAATCCGGCCAAACACCAGTTCGTGTTTTCCTACACGGTACGGATCACCAATACCGGCGAAAACGCCGCGCAGCTCATTGCGCGGCACTGGATCATCGTCGATGGCGACCAGGCGCAACAGGATGTGCGCGGTCTGGGCGTGGTCGGGCAACAGCCGCTGCTCGCACCCGGTGAAACCTTCGAATACACGAGCGGATGCCCGCTGACGACCCCGGTGGGCACGATGCGCGGCAGTTATCACTGTGTCGGCGAGAACGGCATCCCCTTCGATGTCGAAATTGCCGAGTTTGTGCTGGCGATGCCCCGCACGCTGCACTAACCCGCGATGATGAAACCTTACTCCGTGCTGCTGCGCCTGGTGCTGCCGCTGGCGGCTGCCGCGCTCGTTGCCGCTTGCACCACCCCCAAGGCGCCAACGACGGCCGAGACCGCCCCCGGGGCGGTCAGCGGGCCCACCGACGGGCCGCTCGTTGTTCCGTCGCTGTCGGCATTGCCTGAAACGCCGGCAAGGCCGCTCTCGGGCAAATTCGTGACGTCGGCCTGGTCTGACCTGCCCGGTTGGGGCAAGGATGATCTGCAAGGCGTCTGGACAGCCCTGGTGCGCAATTGCCGAGGCGTGGTGCGTCCTTCCTCGGGCAATCTTTCGGTGCCCGCACGGGCGGCGCCGCGGGCCTGGCAGCCTGTCTGCGCAGCCGTTGCCGATCCGGCGCGCGCGCCGGCGGCCGACAATACCGAAGCGGTGCGCGCGTTTCTCCAGACCTGGCTCGCGCCCTGGCGGCTGGCGGGCGCCGACGGCAAGCCGGCAAGCAACATCGTCACGGGCTACTACGAGCCGCTGGTGAAGGGTTCCCGCAAACAAGGCGGTAATTACCAGTGGCCGCTCTACACCGTTCCTGCCGATTTGCTGACGATCGACCTTGGCAAGATCTATCCCGAGCTGGCGGGCAAACGCGTGCGCGGCAAGCTCGATGGCAACCGGGTGGTTCCGTACGACAGCCGGGCCTCGCTGGAGACATCCGGGCGGCAGCCGCCGGCGATCGTCTGGGTGGATGACCCAGTCGACAATTTTTTCCTGCAGGTGCAGGGGTCCGGACGCGTGCTGCTCACGGACGGGCCGGGCGCCGGAACAACATTGCGTCTTGCGTATGCCGACCACAACGGCCACCCTTACGTGTCGATCGGCAAGTGGCTGGCCGATAAAGGAGAAATGCCGATTTCCCAGACTTCGATGCAGAACATCCGGGAATGGGCCAAGCGCAACCCCAAGCGCGTTACCGAGATGCTGAACGCCAACCCCGCTCTGGTGTTTTTCCGCGAGGAAACCATCACGGACCCCGAAATCGGGCCCCGCGGCGCCCTGGGCGTGGCGCTGATGGCGCAGCGATCGATTGCGGTGGATACGGCGTTTGTCCCGCTTGGGGCGCCGGTCTACCTGTCTACGACGATGCCGGCCTCGCCGCAGCCGCTGAATCGCCTGGTTTTCGCCCAGGATACCGGCACTGCCATCAGGGGCGCGGCCCGCGCCGATTATTATTGGGGCTTTGGTGACGACGCCGGTGCACTGGCGGGTCGCATGAAACAAAACGGAACCATGTGGATTTTGTGGCCCAAACAGGCCGGAGCACCCTCTGCGCGATGAAAACCTCGATAGCCGTCTGCGGAACCGGAATCGCCGGCCTGGCATGCGCGCTTGCGCTTGCGCGGCGTGGCCAGCAGGCGCTGCTGCTCGGGCCCCGCCCCACCCTGCGTCCGGCGGATCCGGAAACCTACCACCCGCGGGTGTACGCGATCTCGTTGGCAAGCCAGCGCCTGCTCGCCTCGCTCGGCGCCTGGGATCTCATGCCGCCCGCGCGTCTGGCGCGGGTCGAGGCGATGGAAATCCGCGGCGACGCGGGCGGTCGCCTGAATTTGAGCGCCTGGCAGTCTGCGCAACAGGAACTCGCCTGGATCGTCGAGTCCGGCGAGATCGAGCGGGCCCTGATCCAGGCGTGCCAGGTGATGGGCATCCCCTGGGTCGCCGAAAAGTTCTCTTCGCTCGATCACGGTGTGCTGGTCACGGATCACGGCACGCGCATTGAGGCCGATCTCATGATCGCAGCCGATGGCGCGCAGTCATCGCTGCGCGCCGCGGCCGGTCTTGCGGCGGATGTCAGGCCCTATGGCGTGACCGGGCTGGTCGCCCATTTCACCTGCGCCTTGCCGCACCAGGGCGTCGCGCTGCAATGGTTTCGCGCGGATGGCGTGCTGGCGCTCCTGCCGATGCCCGATACCCGCGACGGGCCTCAGGTTTCGATGGTCTGGTCCATCAAGGAGCCTCTGGCCAACGAGCTCCTGGCAATGGCCCCCGAAGCGCTCGCCGCCGAACTGGCGCTGCGGCTGGCCGGCGCCACCGAGGGGCGCCTCGGGGCCCTCACCTTGCGCAGTCCCCTGCACGGCTTTGCGCTGACCCTGAGCCAGACGCCGATGATCGGCCCGCGCATCGCGCTGGTCGGGGATGCCGCGCACCGGTTGCATCCGCTTGCCGGGCAGGGGTTGAATCTCGGGCTGGGCGATGTACAGGCGCTCGCCGAGATTATCGGCACGCGGGAACCTTTCCGGTCCGCGGGTGATCCACTCGTATTGCGCCGATATCGCCGCGCGCGCGCCGAGCCTGTCCTGGCGATGCGCCTGGTGACCGACGGCCTGCAACGGCTCTTCGACGTGCAGGCGACCCCCGTGGCCTGGTTGCGCAACATTGGCCTTGATCTCGTCGAGCGGCTGCCTTTCGTGAAGCGGCAACTGATCGACGGGGCATCCCGCTAGGAGTCAAGATGAACCGATCCATGAAGCATTTTCTCTGCGCAGCGCTGCTGGCGCTTGTCTCGGTCGCCGGCGTATCGCACGCGGCGCCCCCTGCGGCCGATGATCCGGCCGCCAGCGACCCGCGGGCGCAGGCCGTGCGCAAGCGGTTCGCCGAGCGCTTCGAGGCAACGCCGGTCACGGCTGTGCGCAGCACGCCCTACGGTCTCTTCGAGGTGCAGATCGGCAGCGATATCGTCTATACCGACGAGAAGGTGAGCTTCGTGCTCGACGGGACGCTCATCGACGCGAAAACCCGCAGCGACGTGACCCGCGAGCGGCTCGAGGTCCTGTCCAAGTTGCCATTCGATCAACTGCCCTTCGAGCTGTCCTTCAAGCAGGTTCGCGGCGATGGGTCGCGCAAAATTGCGATTTTCGAGGATCCGAATTGCGGGTACTGCAAGCAGTTGCGCCAGGCGCTCAGGGGGATCGACAACCTCACGATTTATACCTTTCCTTTCCCCATCCTGACCGCTGATTCGACCATAAAAGTGCGCAATATCTGGTGTGCACCGGATCGCGGCGCGGCGTGGGATGCCTGGATGCTCGAGGGCAAGGTGCCGCCTGACGGCACGTGCGAAGTCCCGGTCGACCAGATGCTTGCGCTGGGTCATCGGCTGATGGTGCGCGGCACGCCAGGCATCTTTTTCGCCGATGGCAGCCGGGTCGGCGGGGCGATACCGGCGGAAGAAATCGAAAAACGCCTGAAACAATCGATGTGACCCGCCCAGACGGGGGCAATGCAGTGGATCGGCAGCCGGATCCGGCAGTGTGCGGTCAGGCTACGGTCATAATTGACACCACGAATAGGAGACAGCGATGCGCGTAGCGGTGCTTGACGATTATCTCAACGTGGCCAAAGGCCTGGCGGACTGGAATTCGCTCGGTGCCGAGGTCGTCTTCTTCTCCGATTACATCAATCCGGATCAGTGCGCCAGCGTGCTGGCGCCGTTTGACGTCGTGGTGGCGATGCGCGAGCGCACGGCGTTTCCGGCCAGCCTCATCAATGCTCTTCCGGCGCTGCGATTGCTGGTGACCACGGGGGCGCGCAACAATTCGATCGACCTCGATGCCTGCCGGCAAAAGGGCGTCGTGGTGTCAGGCGCTCCCGGCGATCCGCTGAGCGCGGGGGCGACGGCCGAACTGGCGTGGGCGCTGCTGCTGGGGCTGTTCAAGGGCATTCCCCGCGAGGCCGCCAACATGCAGCAAGGGCTATGGCAGACCTCGATGCCGAACACCCTGGCCGGCAAGCGACTCGGTCTGCTCGGCGTGGGCAACCTCGGGCAACGCGTTGGCCGTGTCGGCGCGGCCTTTGGCATGGATGTCGTCGCCTGGAGCTCCAACCTGACGGCCGAGCGCGCCAAGGAGGCGGGCGTGACGATGGTCGACAAGCAGGAGCTCTTTCGATCCTCCGACGCGATCAGCCTTCACCTTGTTCTTAGCGCGCGCACAAAAGGCATCGTCGATGCCGAATGCATCGCTGCGATGAAGCCCACGGCTTTCCTGGTCAATACGTCGCGTGCCGGCCTGGTGGACATGGCTGCGTTGCGCCAGGCGCTCGCGCGGGGCTTGATCGGTGGCGCCGGGCTCGACGTCTTTGAGCAGGAGCCGCTGCCCGCCGACGATCCATGGCGCACGCTGCCGCGCACGTTGCTCACGCCGCATCTCGGCTACGCGACGCCGGAAAACTTCGCGGCGTTCTATCCCCATGTCGTTTCCGCGATTCAGGCATGGCGTGATGGCAACCCGATCCGGAAGCTCACCTGATGCCGCCAATTCTGCCGGTCCATCTGGTCGTACGGTTCCTGCTGGTCCTGCTTCTGGCTGCGGTCGTCTATTTTTTCAGTGACTTCGTCGTCCCCGGGCTTGCGGCCCTGATCATCAGCTTCGCAAGCTGGCCGATCTACTCCCGGCTGGTGCGTCGTTGCCAGGGTCGCACGACCCTGGCGGCGAGCCTGGCCCTGGTTTTCATTATCGCGGTGCTCATCGTGCCGCTTTCCTTCGCGCTGTATTACTCGTTCAAGGAAGCGAGCAACCTGTTCGTGTGGTTGATGACGGCCAATCGTCACGGGGTTCCCACGCCGGACTGGATCGTCGCGCTGCCGCTTGTCGGGGATCGGCTCGGGCAATACTGGATGGATTACCTCAGCGAGCCCCACACGCTGGGCGCCGCGATTGAAATGATCAGCGGCCAGCACATTGGCAACATCTACCGCATGGTTCTGTCGGCGACCGGCAACGTATTCCATATCGTCCTGACGACATTGTTCATGCTCATCATGTTGCTGTTCGTCTACAAGGACGGGCATCGGATGGTCGGCCAGCTCGACATCATCGGCGAACGCGTCCTGCCCAAGCGGTGGGAGCGCTTCTCCCGGGTCGTGCCCGCGACGATCAGCTCGACGGTGACGGGCATGGGCCTGATCGCCATCGGCGAGGGTGTCGTCCTGGGAACCGCGTACTGGATCGCCGGGGTGCCTTCGCATGTGCTGCTGGGCGTCGTCACGGGGTTCATGGCGCTGATTCCGGGCGGGGCGCCGCTTTGCTTTTCACTGGTTTCCCTTTACCTGATCGGCTCAGGCCATCATCTGGCTGGCCTGGGCCTCTGGTCCTGGGGAGCCATCGAGCTCTTCATCGTCGACAAGACGCTGCGACCGCGCCTGGTGGGCGGCCCCGTCAAGCTGCCTTTCCTGCCGACGTTCTTCGGGCTGGTGGGCGGCGTCAAGACCATGGGCGTGATCGGTCTTTTCGTGGGCCCCGTCATCATGGCGCTGGTCGTTGCCATCTGGCGCGAATGGCTGCTCGAAGAAGTCGATGGACCCACCACCCCGCCTTCGGACGGAATCGACTGATCGTTGCGCGCTGTGCCTGAGAGGGCACGACACGCGCTACGCGGGTTCGCGATGGACCGTGGGGTCGCCCGATTGCACGCTGAACTTCGCCAGCGTGTACACGCCGGAATTCGGGTCGACAGCATCGTTGACCGCGCGCAAGGTCGTCTCCAGGCGGCGTAGCGTGAATTCCGCGACGCCGTATCCGCGGCAAACGGAATTTGCGAAGATGAAGTGCGGGTTCACGGCGAGAAGCTTTTCCGTGCGCTCCTGAGATCGTCCCGACAGCGACGTGATCGACGTGCCGCAGAATTCGGCGGCGACCCGCTGGCTCTGAGGGTTTGCGTAGTCCTTGAGCACGTGCCCGACCCAATTCTCATGCGCGTCGCCACCGAAGATCACAGGGTTGTGCACCTTGGTGCGCAACATCGCGTCGATCACGCGCTGGCGGGAGGCGGCGTATCCGTCCCAGTCATCATTGGATAGCCGCATGCCACCATCGGTGGAGTAGTTGCGCTGCCCAAAGAGGCAGGGACTGCCGATGGCGTTCCATTGAGTTGTCGCGCGCTCAAATTGCCGTTGCAACCAACCCTCCTGCTCCTCGCCCAGGTACGTTCGTTGCGGGTCGAGCCACTGCGGGCATTTGGCCGGGTTAACGATGGCACCACCGATCCGGTTGTTCGGCGTACATACCTGCGGCGTGCGGAATTGCCTGCCGTCCAGTGTATAGATCGTTGCGAGCCGCCCGTACGGGGTTGCGCCGAACACCCTGGCGTTCTCGCCGGTTCCATCGATGATCGCCGCGAAACTGGCGCGCCTCACGGGCATGTGCTCGTAATAGGCCTGGTAGGCCGCATGGCGACGCGCCATGAAGTTGGCCACCGGTGCCCCGGAGTTGCCTTCGCGCTCGCCCGCGTAGTCGTTCTGGACCTCGTGATCATCCCACGTCAGTATCCAGGGGCACGCCGCGTGGATTGCCTGGAGATCCGGATCTGACTTGTGTAGCGCGTAGCGGCTTCTGTAGCCCTCAAGGGTCGTGATCCATCCGCCCGTCGTGGGCCGCACGTCGGCCGGCTTGGAAGAGGGGTATTCATACATATAGTCGCCAAGGAACAGCACCACATCCAGCCGTTCACCGAGCATGTGCCGAAATGCGCTGTAGTAACCGTTACCCCATTGCTGGCACGAGGCGTAGGCGAGCCGAAGCCGGCCGGGCTCGGCATCCGGCGCGGGGAACGTTTTCGTGCGGCCGGTGACGCTTGCCGCGTTGCCCGCGATGAAGCGATAAAAGTAGTCGTGTCCGGGCTCCAGCGCCTCGACTTCGGCATGGACGGAATGCGCGAGGCGTGGCGTCGCCGTGATCACCCCGCTGGCCGCCATCCGTGAAAAGCGCTCGTCGTGTGCGATCTGCCAGGTGACATCGACGTCGCGCCCACGCAGACCGGCGGCTTCAAGCGCCGCAGGCCCCAGCCGTGTCCACAGCACGATCCCGGTGGAGGTCGGCGAGCCGCTGGCCACGCCCATCGGGAACGGATCCGTTGCCCACGTCGCCTGCGACCAGCCTCTGGACGCAAGGGCGGACAGGCCGATCGAGGCGCCGGCCAGCTTGAGCAGATCCCGGCGCTTTAATGACATGGTGATCGGCGCAGCAACGTGAGAGAACGATCCTTGCCCGGTGTCATCCGACCAGCACGGCACCCATGATGGCAAAAATGCCAAAGCCAATGGCGACGAGGCCGAGCGCGCCCGACAGCCAGGCAAGCAGCATGACGTTGGTGATGATCGAGGCCGAGGCCAGCACGATCGCAACCTGGAGCATTCCCGACGAAATCTCGAGGTTGTGATATTTGTGATTCACGATGTCGCGCTGGTGTTCGGCCTTCTTGGCACGCGCGGCAAGCTCCTTTCGGCCCTCGCCCGTTTCCGGCTCGGAGTCGTAGCGCTTGACGTTGTTCTTCCACTTGGCGATGGTGTCGGCGGCCTTGGGGTCGTCTGCCAATCCGTTTGCCTGCGCGGTTTCCAGCGCGAGAGTCGTGGCCGTCGAACGGATCGATTTCGCCTGGAAGAAAGCCCAGAGATCGGAAGACTCGACCTGCTTGGTGATGACTTCCGTCTGGTAGGCTTTGCTCAGCGTTTCGCTGACGGCAAGAACAAGCGCCAGCACCGCGATCAGCAATGCGATTTTCTTGTTCGACGGATCGATATGGCCGTGTTCCGACATGGTTTTCCTTTTTGGTGTTTCAGGGGGGTCAATGACAGCATCGTCCCGATGGTCACGTGGGGTAGGTTCCCGGTAGCAGGATGCTCTTGTCAACTGTTTCGATGTTGGTGTGGCCGCAAAAGGCCATCGTCAGGTCGAGTTCGTTGCGAATCAGCTGCAGCGCCTTGCTGACGCCAGCCTCGCCCATCGCGCCGAGCCCATAGAGGAACGCTCGGCCGATGTAGCAACCGCGTGCGCCCAGGGCGCGGGCCTTCAGGGCATCCTGGCCGCTGCGCACGCCTCCGTCCATGTGGATTTCGATATCCTTGCCCACGGCATCGACGATCGCGGGCAGGGCATGGATGCTGGACTGTGCGCCATCGAGCTGCCGCCCGCCGTGGTTGCTGACAATCAGTGCATCGGCGCCGCTGTTCGCCGCGAGACGGGCATCCTCGACATCCTGGATGCCCTTGAGGATTAGCTTGCCGCCCCACAGTTTCTTGACCCATTCGACGTCTCCCCAGTTCAGCGTGGGGTCGAACTGCGACGCTGTCCATTCGCTCAGGCGCGACATGTCGGTCACACCCTGGACGTGCCCGACGATATTGCCGAACTGGCGGCGTTTCGTGCCGAGCATGCCGAGCGCCCAGCGCGGCTTGGTCGCGATGTTGATCATGTTGGCAATCGTCAGCTTTGGCGGGGCGCTCAGGCCGTTGCGGATATCCTTGTGGCGCTGGCCCAGGATCTGCAGGTCGAGCGTCAGTACGAGCGCCGAGCACTGTGCCGCCTTGGCGCGTTCGATGAGCCGTTCGATGAAGCCGCGGTCTTTCATGACGTACAACTGAAACCAGAACGGATGGCCACCCGTTTCCATCGCGACGTCCTCGATGGAGCAGATGCTCATGGTCGACAGGGTGAAAGGGATGCCGAACTTCTTGGCGGCGCGCGCAGCCAGAATCTCGCCGTCGGCGTGCTGCATTCCGGTCAGGCCTGTGGGTGCGATCGCCACGGGCATCGCGACCTTCTGGCCGATCATGGTGGTTTCGGTCGAGCGGTGCTCCATGTTGACCAGGATGCGCTGGCGCAGCTTGATCTTCTGGAAATCGCTTTCATTGGCCCGATAGGTGCTTTCTGTCCACGAACCTGAGTCGGCGTAGTCATAGAACATGCGGGGCACACGTCGCTTGGCCAGCAGACGCAGGTCTTCGATGTTGGTGATGGTAGGCATCTGCCGGGATCTCCGTTTTTTGGGCGCCGGCAACACATCTGGCCGGCGCGTCGTTCTTGAGTGGGGAGTTTAACGGCGGCAGCTTGTTTATGCTTGCCGTTTCGGCTTAGACTTTGCTGACCGCGGACTCAGGCGCTCGCACCGCGGAACCCGGACGCACCGACCCATTTCCAGGATGACTCATGAAGGCTCAACGCACTATTCTTGCTCTGTTATTGGCGGCTGGTTGCTCGGCGGCGATGGCGCACCCGGGTCATCCCGAAGGGTTTCTCGCTGCGGTGGCGCACCCCTGGCTGGGCTGGGATCACCTGCTCGCCATGGTGCTCGTCGGCGTGCTCGCTGCCAGCTACAGCGGGTTGAAAGGACTCACGCTCCCGGTGGCTTTTGTCGCGAGCCTCACGGCCGCGGCGGCCTGGGCGTCGCTGGGCGGGGGTGCGGCGTTCGTGCCCTATGTCGAGTCGGCCATTCTTGCCTCGCTGCTCGTGCTCGGCGGGCTGGTTGCCGCGCCTCGGCAATTTTCGTGGCCGTTGCTGGCCGCGCTCGTCGGGGTGCTGGGATTCAGCCACGGCTTTGCCCACGGCCTCGAGCTGTCGGCGGCCCAGGGCCTTGCCCTGGCAGGCATGGCCCTCTCGACGGCTGTGCTGCATGCGGCGGGGTTTGCACTTTCCCGGGGCCTGGGCGAGCGCTTTGCCTGGATCTTGCGGGCGCTGGGCCTGACGGTCGGGTTTGCCGGCATCGCGGCGCTGCTGTTGCGCGCCTGAGTGCATCGCTTCACCGGGTTCCGGCAGCGCTCGGCCGCCGGAACGCCAGGAGATGCGTGAGGGTCAGCGCGTCATCGCGCCGTAGACGAGATCCTGCACCTGCTCGCGATAGTATTTGCGAAGCTCGCCCGGGGCTGCCGTGCCGACCACGACGACCAGCTTTTGACTGGGGTCGGCAAAAAACGCCGTGCCGTAGGCGCCATTCCACGTGTATTCACCCACGCTGCCGGGGATCGCCGCCAGGCCAGGTTGCATGCGGACAGCGACACCCAGGCCAAAGCCATAACCCGCCCGATGCGGTTCGACCACGGCGACGCGGTTGAGAATTTCCGGCCCCAGGTGGTTTGACGTCATCCAGGCGACGACCTGTGGGCTGAGGATGCGCTTGCCATCCAGAACGCCGCCGTTTGCCAGCATCTGGCCAAACCGGAGGTAGTCGCCCATCGTTCCAAACGAGCATCCGCCGCCGCAGTCAAATTGCGGCGGGCGTGTCAGGAACGTGATCTCCTGCGGCTTTCCTGTCAGTGGGTCTTTGTCCAGCGGATGCGCAAGGCGGGCTTGCTTCTCCTTCGGGACGGCAAACGACGTGTCCTTCATGCCAAGCGGCTGCCAGACAGTCTTTTGCAGGTACTGCCCCAGTCGCTCCCCGGTGAGCTTTTCGACGACCGCGCCAAGCACATCGACGGAAAAGCTGTACTCGAAGACGGTTCCCGGCTGGTGCGCCAGCGGAAGCTTGGTGATGCGTTCGATGAACGCGTCGATCCCGCCTTCGAGCGGCGGCGTGGCGCCGGCCGGGTACAGCTTGGCGACCGGGTTGTCCCCGCGCCCGCCGTAGGTCAATCCGGAGGTATGGCGCATCAGGTCGTGGATCAGGATGGGGCGCTTCTGGTCCTCGAGCACGAGCGAACCGTCGGGCTGCGCGACGCCGACCTTCATCTGGCCAAAGGCGGGGAAGTAGTCCGAAAGCGGCGCACGCAGGGGCAGCTTGCCGTCTTCCGTCAGTTTGAGTGCGCCGACGGTTGCCATGATTTTCGTCATCGACGCCAGCCCGAAAATCGTGTCGGTCGTCATCGGCAGTTTCGCGGATTTGTCCCGCAAGCCGTAGGCCTTGAAGTGGACCAGCTTGCCGTCCCGGGCGATGGCGATCACCGCGCCCGGAACGCGGTCTGCCTTGATTTCGCGCTCGAAGAAATTGTCGATGCGCGCAAGGCCGTCGGCCGAAAACCCTGCGGCTGCGGCGGTGGTGCTCGGCAAGGGTGTTTGAGCCGACGCCACGCCGGCAATGACCAGGCTCGCCGCAAGGGCTGCGATTCGCGACATGGTTGTCTCCAGAGGTCTGTTTTCATGGGCTCGCATGATGCGAACCCGCCAAGATTAGCCGCAAGTCCTCCCCACGGCAACGCCATTTCCAGGGCGTGCTCCGGGTCAATCGCGTCGAGCGTATCGGTTATGCTGATTATCCGCGCGTGGCACCGAGCCGCGTCGGTCCAATCCGGGAGGGAAATCCATGAAGCGTTGGCTGGGAGTGATGCTCTTTTGCGCGAGCATGTTGGCCGCCGGTCAACCGTATGCCGAAGTCACCCGCGAAGCGATTCGAGCGCAGGCTGCCCTGCAGGAACCGCTCGCGCTGCAAACCCTGCAAAAGCTTGTTGAGGTCGAATCCGGTAGCCGCGACCTTGAAGGGCTGGCCAGGGTGCGTGCGGTGATCGAAGCCGAGCTGGCCGCAGCTGGCGTGCCTTTCGAAGTCATCGCAACCCCGCCAGACGATCGCACCGGCTCGATGCTCCTTGCGCGGATCAAGGGCAGCGGCACGTCGAAGATCGCGCTGATCGCGCACATGGACACGGTCTACAAGCGTGGCGACCTGGCGCGCCAGCCATTTCGGGTCGAAAACGGCAAGGCCTACGGTTTGGGCATCTCCGATGACAAGTCGGGGGTCGCAATGATTCTCCACACGCTGAGGATGATCTCGGCGCTGAAGGTGGACACGTTCGGTGAATTGACGGTGCTGATCAATGCCGACGAAGAAATCGGATCGCCGAGTTCGCGAGGCCGTATCACGCGCCTGGGCGAGGAAAACGATCTGGTGATCTCGTTCGAGGGCAGCGGCGTCAAGTCCGATTATGTGCGCCTCGCGACGTCGAGCATCGCCCGGGCCACGCTCACGGTCAAGGGCCGCGCTTCGCACTCGGGCGCGAACCCCGACTTTGGACGCAATGCGCTGGTCGAGCTTTCCCACCAGATCCTGCAGATGCGCGATCTGTCGGATCCAGCGACCGGGCTCAAGGTCAACTGGACGCTGGCCCAGGCCGGCAGCGTCGCCAACATGATTCCTTCAAAGGCGACGGCCACCGCAGATATGCGCGCCCAGCAGCTGGTCGACTTTGACGCCGTCGAGCGCGTCATGCAGCAGCGGATCAAGAACCATCTCGTGCCCGACACCGAAGTCAGCATTGAGGTCGTTCGCGGTCGTCCGCCGCTCAATCCCACGGACAAGGGGCGAGCCGTCGCACGACAGGTGCAGTCAATCGCGGGGGAGATCGGGTGGAAGCTCGATGTGCTCGAAACGCCGACTGGCGGCGGTACGGATGCCGCGTACGCATCCTTGAAGGCGCGAGGCGCGGTCATCGAGAGCTTCGGGCTGCAGGGCTTCGGTTCGCACTCCGACGACGCGGAATACGTGCTGCTGTCCTCGATCCAGCCGCGGCTTTACACCACGGTGCGCCTGATCCAGGAAGGACCACGCTAGCCGCAAGGCGGGTCAGACCCGCACGCGGAAAGGGTTGAAGTTGGTGCTCACGTCGTAGTAATCCTCCTGCTCGCGGCGCTTGAGGAATCCGACGATGGCATAGGTCAGGGGCGTGGCCAGCACTTCCCAACTGGTTTTCAGGATGTATTGCGCGATGCCCACGCGGATGATCTGCTCGGTGGGCCAGATCCCGTAGAAGGCGATGACGTAAAAGAGCGAAGAATCGACCAGTTCGCCGACCGCCGTCGACCCGATGGTGCGCATCCAGAGGTGGTTGCCCCTGGAAAAAATCTTCATCTTGGCCAGCACGTAGGCGTTGACCAGGCTGCCCGACCAGAACGCCAGCATCGCCGCCACGACGATGCGCCAGGTGTTGCCGAAGACTATTTCGAGCCCCTCCTGAAGGTGCGTGTTGTAATCCCCCGGGGCTGGCGGCAGCCCGATGACGATTGCCGACATCACGGTGGCGAACACCAGTGCCGCGAACCCGCACCAGACGGCCCTGCGGTCGTATGCGTAGCCGTAGACCTCGGTCAGGATGTCGCCGAACATGTAAGAAATCGGAAAGAACAGGATCCCGGCACCGAAAACCACCGTTCCGAGTACCGGAAGGGTGACTTGCGCCGCCTTTCCGGCCCCGATGAGGGCAGAGCACAGCAGGACAGTGACAAACGCGGCGACGATCAGGTCGTAGTAGCGGTGGTGGCGACGCACGCTGTGAGGCTGTTGTTGGAGGTTGTCTGGCATCGTGCTACCTTTGGCGATTGCTGGAAGGCGACTGACTCGGCGCGCTCGTCGGGGCGGTCGGCTGGCCCAGGCCCGTCACTGACTGCAGGGAGTACGAAATGTCGATCTCAATTTACCAATCATCCGTTCCAATCATCAAGGCAATGCTCGGCAACCTGTCGGCAATCCTTGCCAAGGCAGAACTTTACGCGAAGAACAAGAAATTCGACGAAAAGAACCTCCTCGAGTCAAGGTTGTTTCCCGACATGTTCCCGCTCGTCAAGCAGATCCAGGTCGCCACTGACCAGGCCAAAGGCGGGTGTGCGCGGCTGGCCGGGATCGAGCCGCCCAAATTCGAGGATGACGAAACGACGATGGCGCAGTTGCAGGACCGGATCGCAAAAACGATCGCCTTCATCGACGGGATCGATCCCGTTCAGATCGATGGCGCATCGCGCCCGATCCAGTACACCATGCGCGACTTCAACTTCGAATTTTCGGCGCAACAGTACCTGACGAACTGGGTGCTGCCGAACTTCTACTTTCATGTCACCGCAGCCTACAACCTGTTGCGCATGGGCGGCCTGGAGATCGGGAAGAGCGATTACCTCGGATCCCTCGTCGATTTCAATATCGATACCAAGCAGGTGCGGGCCCGCTGACCGGGTCAGTTGCCGCGAACGGCGCGTTGCAGCCAGCCAGGCATTGATGCCTGGTTGACGACCAGCACGCCGATCATCGTGACGAGCGTCCCGCCAAGGATCATCGCGGTCAGGGGCTCGCCAAAGAGTATCCAGGCCATGATGGCGGTGGTCGGCGGCGTGAGGTACATCATGCTGCTCACCCGTGTGGCGCGCCCGTCGCGCAGCAGGATGAACCATAGAGTCATCGCGCCGATCGAGATCGGCCCGACGCCCCATGCCATGGCGCCGATCATCGGCGCAGTCCACTGAATTTCGCGCGTTTCGAACGCGAGCGCAAGGATCAGGCATAGCACCGCGCTGGTGGCGAACTGAACGACCGACCCGGTGCGCAAATCGAACGCGGGGCAGAATCGCTTCTGGTAGAGCGTGCCAAGTGTGATGGAAAACAGCCCCACGACGATGAAGGCGATGCTCACCGGCGTCAGCCCGTCGACGCTGATCTTTTCGAAGAGCACCATCGCCACGCCGGCGATGCCCAGCAGCAGGCCCAACCACTGTCGCCGGGTGACGTGCTCGGCCACCAGCGAAGCCAGCACCGCAGTAAGGATCGGTTGCAGCCCGACGATCAGCGAGGACAGGCCCGCGGGCATGCCGAGCTTGATCGCTTCCCAAACGCCGCCGAGGTATCCGAACTGGAACAACGCGCCCGCGATCGCGATGTGGCCTACCTGCCGCCACGAGGGCCATGGTGCCTTGAGCCAGATCACCACGGGCAGCATGCAGGCGACCACGGCAGCGAAGCGCAGGAAAAGGAACGTCATCGGTTCGGAATATGGCATGCCATAGCGCGCAATGATGAATCCCGTGCTCCAGATCAGGATGAAAATTGGCGCATAAAGTGCGGTATTGCCGTTATTCTTGCTGCTCATCCGCGGCATGATATTACGGAAAGCCTGCGCTGACCTTTCATAACAATAAATCCGAGACCGATGCACGCAGCCCATGCCCCCCAGGAACTGATCGATTCCCCCTACGCGTTGCGGCGGCTCATTGCGACGCTGCTGGTGATGACACTGGGCGCAACCGGAATGTATGTCGTTTCAGTGGTGTTGCCGCAGGTTCAGGCGGATTTCGGCGTGTCCCGCTCCGATGCTTCGTTGCCCTATACGCTGCTGATGGTGGGCTTTGGGGTCGGGGGTCTCTGGATGGGCCGAATTTCCGATCGCCACGGGGTCCACGTTGCGCTGATGCTCGGCGCCGCAGGCACGCTGGCCGGATTCGTCTGGGCTTCCAATGCGCAGGGGATCTGGAGCTTTGCGCTGGCACACGGGGTCATGCTCGGGTTTCTCGGTGCGGGCGCGACCTTCGCGCCGCTGGTTGCCGATACCTCCCTTTGGTGGAACCGCCGTCGGGGCATTGCCGTGGCGGTTTGCACCAGCGGCAACTACCTTGCCGGGGCCATCTGGCCACCGCTGGCACAGTTCGGTGTATCGACGGTGGGCTGGCGCCAGACGTACCTGATGATCGGCGTCGTTTGCGGCGCCGGGATGCTTCTGCTGGCGCTTGCCATGCGGCGGCGCCCGCCTATGGCTGTTGCTGCGAGCCACGGACGCATGCCGACACGGCAATCCGACCGGCCGTTCGGCCTGCGAATGGGCACCGCGCAGGCGCTGCTGTGCGCGGCCGCCGTTGGCTGTTGCCTCGCCATGGCCATGCCGCAGGTCCATATCGTCGCCTACTGTTCTGATCTCGGGTTCGGTCCGGCGCGTGGCGCCGAGATGCTGTCGCTGATGCTGGCATGCGGCATCGTGAGCCGTCTTGGCTCGGGGTTGATCTGCGACCGAATCGGCGGCGTGCGCACGCTTCTGCTCGGCTCGTTTCTGCAGGGGGTCGCCCTGCTGATGTTCATCCCTTTCAACGGATTGGTCTCGCTTTACGTCATTTCCGCCATGTTCGGTCTTTTCCAGGGCGGCATCATCCCGGCCTACGCGATTATCGTTCGCGAGTATTTTCCGCCGCTCGAAGCCGGTCGACGGGTCGGCGCGGTGATGCTCGCCTCGCTGGGCGCGATGGCCCTGGGCGGCTGGGTTTCCGGCGCGATCTTCGACCTGACCGGTTCCTATCGCCTTGCAGTGCTCAACGGGGTTTTCTGGAACGCCGTCAACCTGGCCATCGCCTTTTGGCTGTATTTGCGTGCGCGGGCGCAGGAATCGGCGCAGTCAGCTTCGACGAACCCTATAATTCGGCAGAATTTTCCCCAACAATCCTGAACTGTCTGCGCGATGCTGCTCTGGTTTGTCATCCTCTATTGGGTAATTTCAGTCGGTATCGGGTTATGGGCAGCCCTCAGGGTGCGCAACACGGCTGATTTCGCTGCGGCGGGCCACAGCCTTCCGCTGCCGATCGTGACAGCCACGGTGTTTGCCACCTGGTTCGGATCGGAAACCGTGCTCGGGATTCCGGCCACGTTTCTCAAGGAAGGCCTTGGCGGCATCGTTGCGGATCCCTTCGGATCATCGCTGTGCCTCATCCTGGTCGGCCTGTTCTTCGCGCGTCACCTCTATAACCGCAAGATGCTGACCATCGGCGATTTCTTTCGCGAAAAGTATGGTCGAACAGTCGAGATCCTGATTACGCTTTGCATCGTGACGTCGTACCTCGGCTGGGTCGCGGCCCAGATCAAGGCGCTCGGCCTGGTCTTCAACGTGGTGTCTGAGGGTGCCCTTTCGCAAACGGCGGGGATGGTGATCGGCGCCTCGAGCGTGCTCATCTATACGTTGTTCGGCGGCATGTGGGCGGTTGCCATCACCGACTTTTTCCAGATGATCATTATCGTGGTCGGGATGCTCTACATCGGTGGTGAAATGGCCGGGCAGTCTGGCGGAATCGGCGTCGTGATCGAGCACGCGGCGGCGGCGGGCAAACTCAACTTCTTCCCGGACTTCAATCTGGCCGCGATCCTCGGCTTTGTCGCGGCACTCGTGACGATGATGCTGGGCTCCATCCCGCAGCAGGATGTCTTTCAGCGCATTACGTCATCACGCAACGCCAACATCGCCGTTCAGGCCGCCGTGCTCGGGGGCGTGCTTTACTTCATCTTTGCATTCGTGCCGTTGTTTCTGGCGTATTCGGCCACGATGATCAACCCGGATCTGGTGGCGCAGTACCTTGAATCCGATGCCCAGATGATCCTGCCCAAACTCATCATGGGCCATGCCCCGATGTTTGCGCAGATCATGTTTTTCGGCGCGCTGCTTTCCGCGATCAAGAGCTGTGCGAGCGCGACGCTGCTTGCGCCATCGGTCACCTTTGCCGAAAATATCGTGCGAGGGTTGTTCCGGCACCTCACCGATCGGGCGCTGCTCAGGATCATGCGGATCACGGTGCTGGTCTTCACCGTCATCGTCACGCTCTTTGCGATGAATTCGCAGCTCTCAATTTTCAAGATGGTCGAGAGCGCCTATAAGGTCACGCTCGTGGCGGCATTCGTTCCGCTCGCGTTTGGCGTCTACTGGTCGCGCGCCAACTCGCTGGGGGGGCTGCTCGCCGTGCTGGGCGGCCTGGTGACCTGGATCAGTTGCGAGATGCTGGTGCCCGCCGCAATCCTTCCGCCGCAACTGGCAGGCCTTATTGCGAGCGTGGCCGGTATGCTGCTCGGCGGGCTGGTGCCCCGCGCGCAATTGCGTTCAACCTGAGTCCCGCCTGGCGCTTTCACGCGGTCGCGGCAAACGGATCCCGTTGGCTGGCGGCTGCCAGCTAAATGCCCTCGACCACGATCGTCGATCGTCGGGCAGACATTTTGCTGATCTTGAGTACTTCCTGGTACTCGGGTGATTCGTAGAACCGGTTGGCGGTCGCGCTGTCCGGAAAACGCAGCAGCACGATGCGCGTCGGGGTCCAGAGGTCGGTTTCCAGCAAGGTCAGGTTTCCGCCCCGGGCGAGGTACTCGCCCCCCCATTGCTCCACGAGCGGCTTGGCCTTCAGCTTGTACTGCTCGTAAAGCTCCGGATTGTCGAGCAGGCAATCGACGATCATGTAGGCGGCCATGGAGACTCCATTCGTGAAAGATGAGGGATGGCCCGCGTGACGACTCACGCCTGGCCGCGCATCGGGCCTATTCGACGGCCTTGGTCATTTGAACCAGATTCTGCATGAGCTTGTAGGTTTCGTCATCGACCACGTCGCGTTTGCGCACCTGGGCGACTTCGGTGATGCTGACCGGGACGATGTAAAGCGCGTAGGTGCGCGCGACCACGCGCACCTCGCTGCCGCGGGGCAACAAGTCAAAGACGATCTGTTCCTTGATGTTGGAGGCATATTCGTCGTTGACGACTCGGTTGAGCATCTCGTCGCGGTAGTAATCGTCGGTCGTGCGGGTACAAGTCACCGAGAACTCCGTCGTCTGGACACGCAAGCCCTTTTTCGAGCAGGCGGCCATCAGCTGGGTTTTGGCGTCGCCTGTGCTGGTCGCGTTGAACGTGGCGAGTAACGGGCGGGAAGGCGGCGCGGTGGGGGTAGACGACCCGCAACCCGCCAGAACAACGGTGGCGAGGGCGGCACTCAACCATATTGGAAATTTGCACATGAGCGATGGCACCAGGGGGAACACTGAGAGTCTATACCAATGACGGATCGCAACTGTCGACGCGTGCCTCGCTCTGGACGACGGGGCTTGCCGTGTACCTGGTCACCTGGCCACCTTACGCTACCTGCAAGGACACTAGCCCATGACCTCGCCGCCGTTGACGTCCAGCGTCACGCCGGTAATGAAGGCCGCGTCGTCCGAGGCGAGAAAGGCGATCGCGCCGGCAACGTCTTCGGCCTCGGCATGGCGCCTGAGCGGAATGGATTGCAGCAGCCGCGCACGCTCCTCAGGCGTCTTTCGCGACTCCCACCGGGCTCGCGTGCGCGCAGTCATGACCAGGCCCGGGCATACGCAATTGACGGTGATGCCGATCGGGCCGAACTCCATCGCCAACTGTCGGGTCATGGCGCTGATCGCGCCTTTGGACGCCGCGTAATTTGCCCCGGCGACCAGGCTGCCGAACCGGCCTGCCTTGGAGCCGACGTTGACGATGCGCCCGCCCCCGCCCGCGCGCATGTGGGCGATGGCCTTGCGGCATGCGCGTACAGTGCCCATGACATTGAGCTCCAGCAGGCGGTGCCAGTCCTCGTCGGATTCCTGTTCGAACTGATAGGGGGTCTGCAGCGATCCGCCCGCGTTGTTGACCAGGATGTCGAGGCGGCCATCGCTCGCCTGCGCGGTGTCGATGGCATCGCCCACAGCGTGCGCGTCGGCGGAATCGGCCTGCAGCTTTCGCAACGTGAGTCCGGCGCGGGCTGCCTCGGCCAGGGCTTCGTCCAGCGTGACGGCATCGCGACCGGTGATCCACACGCTCGCACCCTCCGCAGCAAGCCGGATGGCGCTGGCACGTCCTATCCCGCTCGCCCCGCCATTGATGAACGCAGTGCGTCCCGTGAGGCGTTGCGTCACAGGCTATACCAGCGTCAGGCCGTGCTTGCGCAGCGGAAGTTCGCGACGCGGGATTCCGGTCGCGGCGAAAATCGCATTGATCACCGCGGGCCCGACGACGCAGATCGTCGGCTCGCCCACGCCGCCCCAGAAGTCGTACGTCGGCACGAGCACGCACTCCACCTTGGGAATATCCTTGAGCCTGGCGAGCGGGTAGGTATTGAAGTTTTGCTCCTTGACCGCGCCGTTCTCGATCGTGATGTCCTCGTTGAACGTGGCCGAAAGCGCCATGCCGACCGATCCCTCGATCTGCGCCTTGACCTGCGACGGGTTCACGAAGTGGCCCGAGTTCAGCGCAAAGACCATGCGGTGAACTTTGACTTCGCCGTTGGGCGAAACCGACACCTCGGCGGTCGCTGCGGAGTAACTGCCATAGCCCATGAATTGCGCAATGCCGCGATGGCGTCCCGCGGGCAGCGGCTTGCCCCAGTCGCCTTTTGCAGCCACCGCGTCAAGGACGGCAAGATGCTTGGGGCGCTCCTTCATCAGTGCCCGGCGGAATTCCAGCGAGTCCCGGCCCGCCGCCTTTGCGCACTCTTCGATGAAACACTCCATGTAGATGCCGTTCTGGTTCGTATTCACGCCGCGCCACGGTCCGACCGGAACGTGCGTATTGCGCATGACGTATTCCGTGAGGAGTGCAGGGAACGTATAGCCGAGCTGGGCGTCGCCGGGTTCGGCGTAGTAGCCCTGCAGCTGACGAACGTCTTTATTGTTCTTGATCGCCATCGGTGCGAGGAAGGCATTGATCGACTGGCCAGATACCCGGACCTGGAAGCCCGTGACGTTGCCCTTGTCGTCAAGCCCGCATGCAAGCTTGGCCATGCCGATCGGGCGATAGAAGTCGTGCGTCATGTCCTCTTCACGGCTCCACACCATTTTGATCGGCGTGTCCGGGAACTGTTTGGCGATCGCCACCGCCTGGTGCAGGTAATCCTGCGTGGCGCCTCGCCGGCCGAGACCGCCGCCCAGGTCCATCGTGTGGACGTCGCAGTTAGCGAGCGGCTTGCCGCTGGCCTCGGACAGCACGGCAAGGGATGCCTCGGCGTTTTGCGTCGGCACCCATGCCTCGGCGCCATTGGCCGTGATCTTGACCGTGCAGTTCATCGGCTCCATCGTGGTGTGCGCCACGAACGGCGTGTAATAGACGGCTTCGACCTTCTTCGCGGCCGAGGCGATTGCCCCCGGCGCGTCGCCTTCCTTGCGCTGCCAGAAATCCCCGTCGGCATCGAGACCCTCGCGCAGTTGCGCGGCGATCGTGTTGCTCGAGACCTTGGCATTGGGCCCGAGATCCCAGTCGATGGGCAGGTTTTCGAGTGCGTTCTTGGCACGCCACCAGGTATCGGCCACGACGGCAACGGCGTTGTCGCTGACTTTCACCACGCCCTTGACGCCACGCGTGGATTTCACTTTCGATTCGTCGAAGCTGACCAGCTTGCCGCCGAAGACCGGGCAGCTTTTGATCGCCGCGCACAGCATGCCGGGCAGGCGCAGGTCAATGCTGTAGACCTTGGTGCCGTTGACCTTGTTTGCGGTATCAAGCCGCTTGACCGCGGTACCGGCGATGGTCCAATCCTGCGGCTTTTTCAGCGTAATTGACTTGGGATCCGGCGGGGTCAGCTTCGCCGCCGCGTCGGCTACCTTGCCGTAGGTCGTCTTGCGACCGGACGCGGCGTGGGTAATCGTGCCCTTGGAGACCTTCAGCTCACTGACGGGCACCTTCCATTGATCGGCTGCCGCTTGCAACAGCATCATGCGTGCCGCCGCGCCACCGCGCCGGATGTAGTCCTGCGATTCGCGGATACCCCGGCTGCCGCCTGTGGCCATGGCACCCCATGCCCGCTGACGCGCGAGGTTCTGGCCGGCGGTCGGCTGTTGCGTCGTGACCTTGTTCCAGTCACATTCGAGCTCCTCGGCGACAAGCTGCGCGAGGCCGGTGCGGGTGCCCTGGCCCATTTCCGAGCGCACGGTACGGATCACGACGGTGTCGTCAGGTTTGACGACCACCCAGACGTTGACTTCATCAGGCACCTTGAGCGGCACGGTGCCCTGTGCGGCAGCTGAAAACGGCAATGCGATACCGAGGGAGAACCCTGCGCCCGCGCTTGCTGTGCCGACGATGAAGCGCCGGCGGGACTGGTTGACGGACTTGCGTGGTGTGCGGATGGAAGACTGGTTCATGATCGACCCCTTACGCTTTCGCCTTGGCCACGCCGGTGCTGGCGTATTCTTTCAGGACGTCGGCCAGTTGTTTCTGGCCGGCGGCAACGTGAATGCCATCGCGGATGCGCTGGTACGTCCCGCAGCGGCAAATATTGGTCATGGCAGCGTCGATGTCGGCATCGGTTGGCTTGGGCACGCGCTTGAGCAAGGCGACTGCCGCCATGATCTGCCCGGATTGGCAGTAGCCGCACTGGGGGATATCGAGGGCGAGCCAGGCCTTCTGGACCGCGTGGCTCGCATCCTTGGAGATACCCTCGATCGTCGTGACCTTCTGGCCTGCGGCGGCCGATACCGGTATTGAACAGGATCGCACGAGTTCGCCATTGAGCTGCACGGAGCACGCACCGCACTGGGCGACGCCGCAACCGTACTTGGTGCCAGTCAGGCCCACCATTTCCCGTAGCGCCCATAAGAGCGGCATGTCGGGTTCGACATCGACGGAGTACGCGACCCCATTCACGTTGAGTTCCATCGTCCGGCTCCTGAGTGATGTGGAAACGGGTGCAGATTATCAGAGAGTCTTACAAAATGACACATGTACGGGTGCATTTGACACATGTACGGGCGCATTTCTGACCGCGCTGCATTGCACAAATACGCCCGTTATCTCCAGCGTGAATTACCATGCGCGCTGGCGACAACAGCAAGGGTGCTGAGAATGATTTCAATGAGATACGCATTGTGGTCGGCGGCGGCCGGGGCCCTGATACCGGTCATGGCGGTGCTCAACGCCCGCCTCGGACGCTCGCTCGGGGATCCGCTGCACGCGCCGGTGATTCTGTTTGGTGTCGGGCTGCTCGCGTGCGTTGCCGTGTCGCTGGCATTGACGGGCGCGCTGCCGACGCCTGCAAAGCTAGTCTCCGTGCAGCCTGCGGATCTTGCGGGCGGTCTGATCGTTGCCTTTTACGTGGTGAGTGCCACGCTGGTGGCGCCGCGATTCGGCGTGGGCAACCTGATCCTGTTTGCGATGGTCGCCCAAATCGTCTTTTCTGCGGCCATCGACCATTACGGACTTCTGGGGGTCCCTGTCCGGCCGGTCAGTGTCGTGCGGATTGGCGGCCTGCTGCTGATGACGGCCGGGCTTGTCATCACGCAGTTTGCCAATTCCAAATGAGCGATCGGGGATGCGCCTCTGTTACTTCCGGCCGCAGGCCAGCATGCGGTTAAGGACATCGTCTTTCACCACGAAGTGATGCCACAGGGCCGATATCGCGTGCAGGGCGGCAAGAATCAGCAACCCGTTGGCGAGCCATTCATGTATTCCGACGACATTGCGTCGCAGCACTTTGTCGTCCGGCGCGATCGAGGCGATCTGTACCAGGTTGAACAGGTTGTCGCCGCGGATCCAGACTGCGGCAATCCCGACGACGACTGCTGCGGCGGTCAGGACATACAGCAGGTGGTGGACGCCCGTCGCGACGCGACCCATGGTGCCGTCGATCGCCGGGGGCAGGTGGTTCGCGCCGCTGCGGCGCCATTGCAGCCGTGCCACCAGCAGTACGGCCAGCAGGGCGCCGAGCGCGATGTGCGTGCTGCGTGCCATGATGCGCGGCGTATCCTTGGGGAACCAGTCGATGGTCTGGCCCAGCCCCCAAAGAACGATGATGAGCGCGGCGCACGCCCAGTGGAAGAAGATTGTCCTGGCGTCATGGATTGACGGGGTCGTCATGATGGTTTCCGGATATGTCGTCGCTACGGCGGTCAGTCGTTGGAGTTACAGTCGAAATAGTAGTGCAATGGATGCTTGTAAATGAATAGTATTCGTATTCGCATTCGTATTATATATCGGTTGTGCCAGCATGAATAGCGGCCGGATCCCGGAGGGAGTATCTGCATGAGTCACCGGATGACGCCACTGTTCGGGGCGCATGACGCCCCCGGACACTGGCAGGCTTTCGAGGAGCTTTTACGCGAGTACGCGGTGCGTGACCTTGCACAACCGCATCTGAGCACGATCTGGCGCGATCTCGAGAACCTGCCCGCGCGATACGCGGCACCGTCCGGGCGGGCCATATTGCTTCATATCGATGACGATCTCGCCGGCTGCATCGCCCTGGCCGGCACGCGCGTCGCGGGGGCATGCGAAATCAAGCGACTCTATGTTCGTCACACCCATCGCGGCGAGGGTTGGGGTATGGTTTTGATGCGCGAAGCGTTGGGGCGTGCACGCGAGGCGGGTTACGGCGAGGCGGTCCTGAGCACCTGGCCCGACAATCCCAAGGCGCTGGCGCTTTATGCCTCGATGGGATTCGTCACGATTGCGCCCTTCAAGGACAGCCCTGACCAGGACCTGGTCTACCTCGGCTGCCCGCTTGGGCTTCAGGGCGCTGGCGCGCGCTGATTGCGCAGCGCGTCGACGATTCCCTGGCGCTGCATTTCGTCAAACAAACGCGTGCCGAGCGCCTGCGCGCCGGCAGGCCCCATGTGAACGGCGTCATAAAAATCAGTCACCGGAAAAACGACCGATCCCATGTCGAAGTAATAGCCTCCCGCTCTGGTGCATATTTCTTTCATCGCCGCGTTAATCGACAGGATCGATCGCTGGTAATCCAGACCGTTGAATTTCCTTCCGTCGTAGGTGAATATCTCAGGCAGGCCCACACTGCGGCCGTCTCGCTCGATGGCGAACAGGTTCGGCTGCGATACGCAAATTGGCTTCGCGCCATAGCGCGTCGTGATCGTCGACACGATGGTATCGAGGCGTCGCGCAAACGCTGCGGTGTTCCTTTTCACCAGGTCGTCGATATCGGGCGCCGTTTGCGTGGCCGTGTATTGATCGGCTTTTGGCCTGTTCTGATTGTGCCAGGCAAACTGATTGCCCTGGTTGCCCTGGATCAGGCGCTTGAGGGTTCGACCGAGTCCGTACAGGGCTGAATGCTGGCTCAGGGCATAGCTCAGGGGCGCTTCGACAATCTTGCGGTTCAGGTCGAAGTCGAGTTGGGGCGAAAGGCGGATTCCGGCGTCGTTGATGCCGATGTACAACAGAAAGTACTTGGGTTTCAGGCCCGGGATGATTGGGAACCAGTGATCGAGCGCCTCGATGTGCGCGAATGTACTGTGCCCGTCGACCCCGGCGTTCGCCAGGCAGACGCGCCGTCCCAGGTCGTTTCCGAGCAGTCCCTGCAATACGTCCTGGAATGTTTGCCCGTCGGGGATGAATAGCTGGTCTGTGGTTGATCCGCCCACGCTCAGGATTTCGATCGAGCGCGGATCCTCGCACTGACCGCGCAGTCCGTAGGCGTCGCGTGTATAGGTGACGGTCGGCATCGCGCTGCCATAAAGCGCTTCGGAGTTGTATGTCCTGTGGACGTTTCGCTGCAGGTTGATGCGCTCGAGGCTGCGCCAGGGGTCATCAGAAAACCACGATCCGAACATGAGCTCAAGCGCCGCGACGCCGATCAGCAGCGCGAGCATCGCGCCGATCAAAAGATACACGGTTGCTTTCATCCGGCGCATTCAATCCCCGCTCATTCAGCGAATCCAGGCCGGAAATAAAACGACGAGGTTCAGTTTCAGCAGTTCACAGCACAACCTGCGCACCAAGTTCGACGACGCGGTTGGACGGAATCTTGAAGAACGCCGTTGCGCTTCCCGCGTTGCGGAATAGTGCGACGAAAATCAGCTCGCGCCAGTAGGCCATTTCGGACCCGAGTTTTGGAATGAGTGTCTCGCGTCCCAGGAAGAAGGAGGTGTCCATCAGGTCGAGCGTCGGCGCGTGGGGCAGACCAGCACACAGCGCGAGCGCGGCCGGAATGTCCGGGTCGTCCTTGAAGCCGTAATTGACCGTGACCTGATAAAAGGTATCTGCAAGTTCGCTGACCTGCAGCCGTTCTGCAAGCGGCACATAAGGCATTTCCGCCACGGAAACGCTCAGGATGATGACCTGCTCGTGCATGACTTTGTAATGCTTCATGCTGTGCAGCATCGCGTGTGGAACGGTCGCCGGGTTTGACGTCATGAAGACCGCGGTGCCCGGTATGCGGTCGATCCCACCTTGTGCGAGGCTCGTCACGAAAGGCTTGAGTTCCATGGCGTCGGACTCAAGTCGCTGGCCCAGCAATTCCCGGCCGCGCTTCCAGGTCGTGAGCAGGATGAACACGACCAGGCCGAAGGCGAGCGGAAACCAGCCGCCGTCGGGAATTTTCACCATATTGGCGAAAAAGAAGCCAAAGTCGATCACGAGAAAGGGTATCGCGCCGACAAAGGCGCGCAGCGGACTCCATTTCCAGAGTCGGACTGCGACGGCGACCGCCAGCACGTTGGTGATCAGCATCGTTCCCGTCACCGCGATACCGTACGCGGCGGCGAGGTTGGAGGAAGATCCGAAACCGATGACCAATCCGACGATGGAAATCAGCAGCATCCAGTTGATCGCCGGCAGGTAGATTTGCCCGATTTCCTTGTCTGACGTGTGCTGAATGTCGAGCCGTGGCGTGTAGCCCAGCTGGATGGCCTGCTGCGTGATCGAAAAGGCTCCCGAGATGACTGCCTGGGATGCGATGATGGTCGCCACCGTGGCGAGGATCACCATCGGATAACGCGCCCAGTCCGGGGCGAGCAGAAAGAACGGGTTCTCTATGGCTGCCGGATCGGCCAGCAGCAGCGCGCCTTGTCCAAAATAATTGAGAACGAGCGCCGGCAGGACAAACCAAAGCCAGGCGTACTGGATTGGCTTGGCGCCGAAGTGCCCCATGTCCGCATAGAGCGCTTCTGCCCCGGTAATGCACAGTACGACGGCACCGAGCGCGAAGAATCCCAGAAACGAATTCGTGGCAAGAAAACGCATCGCGTAGAACGGATTGGCGGCAGCCAGGACCGAGGGGTGCTGGACGATCGCAATCGCGCCGAGCACGGCGATCACAGTGAACCAGACGATCATGATGGGCCCGAAGAGCGCGCCGATGCTGGCTGTCCCCCGCCGCTGGATCACGAAGAGCCCGATCAGCACCACCAGGGTGATGGGCAGGATGTACGGCTTGAACGCCGGGGTGATGATCTCAAGCCCTTCGACGGCGGAAAGGACCGAGATGGCCGGGGTGATCACGCCATCGCCATAGAACAGGGCGGCGCCGAACAGCCCGAGCGTGACCAGCAACTTTTGTTGCCATGATCCGACCTTGCCGTCCTGCAGGGCCAGGGTCATCAGGGCAATGATCCCGCCTTCGCCCTTGTTGTTCGCACGCATGATGAAACCGACGTACTTGATCGTGACGACGATGATCAATGACCAGAAGAAAAGCGAAAGGATGCCCAGGACGTTGTCCGGGGTGATCGGTACCGGATGATGCGAGCCGCCGAAAACTTCCTTGACGGAGTACAGGGGGCTTGTGCCGATGTCGCCATAGACGATTCCCAGCGCGGCCAGCGTCAGCGTTGCGAGGCGTTTTTTATCTACAGGTTGATGCATGCTAATTTCCTCAGGGCTGGAAACGGTAGCCGACACCGGTTTCCGTCAGCAGGTGTTGCGGTTGCGCGGGATCCCGCTCGAGCTTGTGGCGCAAGTGCCCGACGTAGACGCGCAGGTAATGGCTGCTTTCGATAAACGTGGGGCCCCAGATATCGCGCAGCAGGCTGCGCTGCGTCAGGACTTTTCCTGGATGCCCCAGCAGTGCGGATAGTAGCCGATACTCGGTGCGCGTCAGGTGAACCGGCGCCCCGGCGCGCAAGACCGTCCGAAGGGACAAATCCACTTCGATGTCGCCGAACCGGATGACGGGTGTTGCCTCGGCGGCATTGCGGCCCTGTCTGCGCAAGAGGGCGCGAACGCGCGCGCGAAGTTCGCCCACACTGAAAGGCTTGGTCAGGTAATCGTCGCCGCCCGCGTCCAATGCGTCGATTTTGTCGCTTTCCTGCGCGCGCGCTGAAAGGATCACGATCGGCGTGTCGGCCCACCCCCTGACATCGCGGATCAGATCCACGCCGTTGCCGTCCGGCAGCCCCAGATCCAGCACGATCAGGTCCGGCCTTTCGGCCCCGGCCAGGGCGAGGCCTTCGGCCATGGTCCCGGCCTCAATAACCCGACACCCCTCTTCCTCGAGCGCGACACGGACAAATCGTCTGATCTGGCGCTCATCTTCGACGATGAGAACCTTGGCTGACAATGGCATTACGCAACTTCCTCTTCAATGGTTGGGGGGTCGCCGAGCTGGATGGTGAATCGCACGCGCCCGCCAGCGCCTGCACAGTCCTCGGCGAAGATCGTCCCACCATGGGCATCGATGATCGACTTGCAGATCGCCAGGCCCAGGCCAGTGCCGGTTGCAGAGGATTCCGACCGTCCGCGCACGAACATCCGGAACAAATCGGCGGGGTTCGAGGACTTGAATCCCGACCCCCGGTCGGTGACTGAAATTTCGACGGCGTGATCGACACGACGCGCGGCGAGATCGATGACGGTGCCTTCAGGCGAATATTTGGCGGCGTTATCCAGCAGGTTGCACAGCACCCGCTCGATCAGGACTGCGTCGATATTCACCAGCGGAAGATCCTGCGCGAGCGACAGCTTTACCGGATGCTTGACGAGCGACGCGCCCATCAGCTTCAGGCTCGCCCCGATGACTTCTTCAACCGGCTGCCATTCGAGACGCAACTGGACTTCGCCAGCCCTGAGCCTGGCCATTTCCAGCAGATTGCTGACCATTGCCGAAAGGCGCTCGGCCTGTTCGCGCAAGGCCTGGGCCGTTTCAAGCGCAGAGGCGGGAAGCGGCGGCTTGTTCAGGAACAGTGAATCGGCAAGCCCCACCATCGCAGTCAGTGGGGTGCGTACATCGTGGGAAAGCGCCGAGAGGATCGAATTGCGCAGGCGCTCGGTCTGATTTTCGACTTCGGCGGCTTGCACAGCCTCTGCAAACTGGATCCGGTCGAGCACCACCGACACGAGCGATGCCGTCGTTCGGGCCAGTGCCAGCGCTTCGTCGGCGGCATCGTCGTCCACAGGATGATCGTCAAAGCGCAGTGCCAGTACCCCGACCATCGCGTTCGGGGCACCTAAGGGCAGGTAGACCATTGCGAATCCAGTGCCCCGGTCCTCGACATCGCGAACGAATTCATGGCTTTTCATCGCAACCCGGGCCAGGATGCGGTCGATCCTGAGCGCTGAGCCCTCGGCCATTGCCCCGAACTCGCCGTCGGCATCGGCGCGCAGCATCAGCGATTGCGCCCCCAATTGCCGCTGCAGGAAGGACGTGACGTGTGCCTGGGCCTCTGCCCAGGTTGCCGCGCCCGCCAACGCGCGCGTCAGATCGTAGAGCGCGTAGGTGTTTGTTTCGCGGCGCTGCGCATCGTGCGCCTTTTCGCGCAGGCTTGCGGCCAGGTGCGCCGTGACAATGGCGGTCACCAGCATCACGGCCAGGGTGATGAGGTACTGAAAATCGTTGATGACAAACGAGAAGCGCGGTGGCACGTAAAGGAAATCGAACGCGCCCACGCACAGGACGACAGCGAAGATCGCCGGGTTGCGTCCCAGGTTGACTGCCACCACGAGCACCGCCAGCAGGAAGATCATGGCAAGGTTCGCTGTCGCGATCTTGCTATAAAGTGCCTCGGTAATTAGCCAGGCGATGGCGCACACCAGGAGGGTGAGCTCATACCGCTTTGTCCGGGAAAACCGGTCAGTCGGCGAGGGCGGGCGGAAAGCGTTCAGAGGCATAGTGCTGCGGATCCTTGAAAGCGGAACGCCTGTGGCGCAGCCGCTTGTCAGGGTGAATCATTGTTGCGCGGCAGACGTAAAAATGTCGTAAAGATTGACTTGGTGTGTTCAAATTCTTCAATGGTAGAGCATCAAAGTACTCGACAAGGGTTCCTTCGTCTCATCACGTGTCTGGTCAGCCTTCATGCCTGCCTGATGACCTCGCGCGTGGCCTCCAGCCTCTGGGTGCTCAATGCCGGTCTGGGTGACTGGACAGTCGGTTTGCTGCTCAGTTTGTTTTCCGTAGGGCCGCTCATCCTTTCGCTCTGGTCTGGCCGTCTCGCCGACCGCTACGGATTTCACCTGCCGATGGGGTTAAGCGCGGCATTGGCGCTGGCCGGTACGGTGATTGCAGGTGTCTATCAAAGTCTCGAGACACTGGCGGCCTGCGCCTTGCTCAATGGTGCGGCGGTGAGCATCGGCGAGGTGGCAATCCAGCGAACCGCCGGAAAGATGGCAGCGCATGGGGCCGACCTCAGGCGCGTTTTCAGCGCCATCGCGCTTTCTTCCTCAATGTCCAACGTGCTTGCGCCTGCCGTGGCGGGTCTGGTCATCGACTACGCCGGATACGCGCCGGCGTATCTGCTCGCTGCAGCGCTTCCCGCGCTTGCCTGGTGGATCGGGCGCCGCGTCGTTCGCGAAGACATGGCCACGGCGCGCAGGAATGTTCCGCTTGGCGAGGCATTGCAGTTGCTGTCAATCGAATCGGTGCGGAAATTATTGCTGATCAACCTGCTGCTCTCGGCGGCCTGGGATGTTCATTTTTTCGCCGTTCCGGTCATTGGACACGACCGGGGGATCAGTGCCTCGAGCGTCGGCGCAATCCTTTCCAGTTGTGCGATGGGCGCAACGCTGGTGCGCGTGTTGATTGCACGGTGGGCAGACCGCTTCGATGAGCGCCTCACGTTGCTTTCGGTGACGATCGTGACGATGGTCATGCTGATGGCGTATAACTGGTTGCCCGGCGTGCCCGGGATGATGGCCGGTTCGGCCGTGCTTGGCATGGCAATCGGCTCGGTGCAGCCGATGATTCTGTCGGCGATGCATAAGGTCACCCCGCCGGCGCGCCATGGGCAGATACTCGGGCTGCGCATGCTCGCGACCAACGGAGCCACGGCGGGGATGCCCCTGATATTTGGCGCGCTCGCCACGCTGGGCGGCGCGGTGATCCCCATGTGGATGATCGCCGGGGTGCTCGGGCTTTCGACAAAGCTGCTGCGCAAGCCCCGGCCAAGCGAATAGGCCCAGGCGCCTGGCCGCAACTCGCCTGCTGTGCACGAAAGACAAGTCGGGCTAGACTGAGAGGGTACCCTTATCCTTCAGGAAATCGTCATGAACGGTCACGTTGCGCAGAAAACCCCCTATGGCGTCGAGGTCGAGGCAGGCAAGAGTTATTACTGGTGTGCCTGTGGCCTGAGCAAGAGCCAGCCTTTTTGCGACGGCTCGCACAAGGGCAGCGAATTTACGCCCGTCAAATACGAGGCGTCGGACGCCAAGACTGTCTATTTTTGCGGCTGTAAGCAGACCGCTAACCAGCCGCTTTGCGACGGTGCCCACAAAAAGCTCTGACCGCCCTGGCGCCGCTGCCGTTGCGCCTTGAGTGGTGAGCAAATCCTTCGCGCACGATTTCAGGCATGAGCGCCATCGACATCCGGGAAGCGATTTTTCCAGCGCAGGCTGCGATCGTCCGCGAGATTTTTCGCGAGTATGCGGACGGGCTCGGCATCGATCTGTGTTTCCAGGGTTTTGAATCCGAATTGCGTGAGCTGCCCGGGAAGTATGCCCTGCCTCGCGGGCGGGTATTGCTTGCATTTGCACGCGGTGCCCTGATCGGGTGCGTGGCGATGAGGCCGGTCGATGACGCGGACTGCGAAATGAAGCGGCTTTACGTGCGGCCCGAAGGGCGCGGGCTTGGCGCCGGCCGGCAGCTGGTACAGCGACTCTGCGGCATCGCTGAGTCAGCCGGGTATCGGCGAGTTTGCCTTGACACGCTGGCGACGATGCATGCGGCGCAATCGCTCTACGCTTCCCTGGGCTTTAAGCCGACTGCCCCGTACGTCTTCAATCCGACGGAGGGCGTCAAATTCTTTGCAAAGGATCTGTCGGTCACAACGGGATCCCTCGACGAATGAATCCTGGTACGCTCGTCGCTTGATCGGGGCCCTGCATTGCCGGCGAAAGGCGGATGCCCTCATCGGGTGATCCGCCGCCGCGAGGCGCTACTGTGTCACGGTGACCTTGCGGCCGTTGAGCGGCTGCACCGGACGGGCATTCATCGGGAAGATCTTCCGGAAGGCCTCGATCTGCGCCGCGGACATCGTGGAGGGCGTCTTCAATACCTGCCAGGCGACCCCCTCGCTGCACGGCGGCGTCGTCAGCGATCCCTCGAAGGCGAAGTAGGGAAGCGTCGCAGGCAGCAGCGCCGTCGTGTCGAATGGCTTGATCGGCTGTTCGCCTTCCTTGGCGGGCAGCGCGGCAAAAATTTCTTTGAGAGCCGCGTTTTCCGCTCCTTCGTTGAATAGCACGGCAATCACGGCCAGCTTGCCGGCATCGTTGCTGTGCACGATGTGTGCCACCATCGGAAAGCTCTTGCCGTCGATCTTTTCTTCGCTGGGCGCGTGGAAATGAAACTGAACCGCCTTGTAGGTGCCCGACGGCACCGTCACCGAGCCACCGTCGGCGAGATGGACCACGATGGTATGACCGTTGTTGGCTAGCTTCGCCGGGGAAGACTTGTAAGCGGGTTTGATCGGTGCGCCCGCCACGCTTTCAACCTGCGCGGTCACGATATCGATAGGCGATTGTGTCTTGCCGATCTTGCAGACTTCAAAGGCTTTGTCGAGTTCGGACCAGTGATCCGCGCCGCCGTGCCCTTCGTAGCCCCAGTGCGGAACGCTGTCGGCCGCCTGGGCCCACGTGCAGGCAGAGAAGAGGGACACTGCGGCAATAGCCTTCCATCGAATCATGGATCTCGCTCCTGAGGTGCGCGGCATCGTTTTAAAATAGACAACGGAATCAATTGGTTACAGAACGGGTGAGTTTATGGACAGCAAGGTATGACGTCAAGCGTGGCCTGACCAGGGTTGTAGCGAGCCCTACGGTTCAGAGCGCGGAGGGTGCCTTCGGTATCATCCGGATTTAAGCGCCGGGCGCGCGCTGCTTCACAACGCGAGTGATCTATGGGAGCCACACGATGAATATCCGGGATGCAGTCGAGGCGGACGCGCAACGCATCATGGAGATCTACAACGATGCGGTTCTCAATACCACCGCGATCTGGAACGAAGTGACCGTGGATGTCGAAAACAGGCGGCACTGGATGCGCGAGCGACAGCGCCTGGGGTATCCGGTGCTCGTCGCGGTGGATAGCTCGGATCGAGTGCTCGGTTATGCGAGCTTTGGGGATTTTCGCGCGTTCGATGGCTACCGTCACACCATCGAGCATTCGGTGTATGTCCATCAGTCTGCCAGGCGATCGGGCATCGCTTGCGCGTTGTTGGCCGGGCTGGTCGCCAGGGCCCGCGCGCTTGGCAAGCACGTGATGGTCGGCGCCATCGAGGCCGGCAACGAGGCATCGATCGCCCTGCATCTCAAGGTGGGGTTTGAACACTGCGGCAATATGAAAGAGGTCGGCACGAAGTTTGGCCGATGGCTCGATCTGGCTTTGCTGCAACTGAAGCTTGATGATCGGGCGCCGGCCGCGGGCCGATAACCCAGCGCAGTTGGCTACAGCTGGCGGGATGCCCTCAAAACGCCGCTGCGTTCAGGGCACGAAGCACTAGATCCCGAGCGATGCGCCCGCGCCAAACAGCGTCGCCAATCCCAGGATGGCAAATATCGCAGCGGCGATGCCGTGGACAAGTTTCATCGGAATCTTTGTCGCCAGTTTGTCACCGATAAAAACCGCGGGCACGTCGGCGATCAGCATCCCGAGCGTCGTGCCTAACACGACCGTCATCGGCGTGGCATAGTGTGCCGCCATCGCGACAGTGGCGATCTGGGTTTTGTCACCCATCTCGGCAAGAAAAAACGTGATGAGCGTGGCGCCAAAGACGCCAAATCTTCCGGCGATCTTCGTTTCGTCGTCCTCGATTTCATCGGGGATCAGTGTCCAAACCGCCATGCCGATGAACGAAAGCCCAAGCACCCATCTCAGGATCCCGGGGCTGATGGCCGAGGTGATCCAGGCGCCGAGCGCGCCGGCCAGCCCGTGGTTGACGACCGTGGCCACCAGGATGCCCAGAATGATCGGCACAGGCTTCTTGAAGCGCGCGGCAAGGATGAATGCGAGCAGCTGGGTCTTGTCGCCGATTTCGGCAAGGGCGACGACGCCGGTTGATACGAGAAAGGATTCCATGGCCGCTATTGTCCCCGATCGCCGAGCCAAAGCCAAAAGGCCGATGCGGCGAGCAGTATCGTGGCGAGCGCATTCGTCCAGGCCAGCGCACCCCAGCCCCATTGGATGCCCGAGCCGATGAATCTGACGCACAGCGGCCCCGCGATCTGGCCTGCGGCGAACGCCACCGTCATGCGCGCCAGTAGCGGCGTCGGGTTGTCCGGGGTCAGTTCGCGTGCGAGTTGCAGACCCGCCATGGTGCACACCATGAAGGTTCCTCCGACGAGCACCGCCGAGAGCGCCAGGGCCCACAGGGCATGCGTGAAGAGCGTCAGCGCGGTTCCCAGGGCCATGGCCCCCTGAGCGAGCGCCCAGACCTTCCTTCGCGGGGAGTCCGGGAGCCAGCGCGCCGCTGCGCCAACGGACAGCGCGGCAGCAAGCCCGAACAACGGCCAGGTCAATCCGAACACGAGCGGATCGGCAACCTGCTCTCGCGCCATCGTCGGAAGAAATGTGGCGAGCACGATATAGCCAAACCCGAACGTGCCGTAGCACAGGACGAATGCGCGAGTCCGGTTGCGATCGCCCGGTGCTTCGCGCGAGCGGCCAGCGCGTCGGATTGGCGCCGCGGGAACGTTGCCCGACAAGGGCTTGAGCCAGAACAGCACGGCACAGGCACCCGCGGCGGCGAGCAGGCCGAGTTCGACCCAAAGAAACGCAGCGGGCTGGCGCCCGCCCAGCCATGTCAGCGTGCCCGTCAGCGCGATGCCGGTTCCGACGCCGGTGTAGATCCACCCCCCGGCCTTTGCAGCGTGTCGCCGGGCGAGCTCCGCCAGACAGAGACTGCTCGCGCAGACGAGTACCCATGCGCTGAAGACACCGGCGATCGCGCGCAGCAACATTCCGGGAAGGGCGCTGGCGCCTGGATCCAGCAGGGCCACGGCAGGGGTCACTGCCGCCACGCCGAACAAGGCCACGAGCAATCCTAGCCTCGGATTGTGGGAGAACCGGGCCGAAGTGAGGGCGCCTATAAGGTAGCCGGCATAGTTGGCTGCCGCCCACTCGGCGCCGGTGGCCGCTGTGATCGTGCCATCGCGCAGCATCAGGGGCAGCATCGGGGTGAAGGCAAAGCGCCCGACGCCCATCGCAACCGCGAGGGCAACAATGCCCGCGCCCACGATGAGCCAGCTGCTGTGCGCGGCATTGTCGCCGGGCGGGTTCAGGGACGTCACGCTCGATTCATTCTTCAGGCCGGGGTCAGCCTGTCAATATAGGGGATGTGAGCGAAGCCTGCGTATGTCGACACGTGACGCCCTCGGGGTGCGCTACTTTGCGCTCGAACCGCTTTGGCTTTTGCCTTGTTTGCCGCTAGCGGGGTTGCGACCGTTCCCACCGTTGCCCTTGGTCGTCGCATGTGATTTTTGCTTGTCCTGAGCGTTGCCGGCACCCTTGCCGGCGCTGTTTTGCCCGGGGTCAGTGGTCTTTGCAGATTGCCCCGATCCGTTTTGCTGGCCAGAGGGGCCAGCGTTGGTTCCCTGCGCGCCGCAGACGCAGGCAAAGGCGGCCAGAATGCCTGCGACGGCGAGTTTGAGCGAAGTGTTCATGACGATCTCCCGGAAGTAAGGTGCGCTTCGACTTCTTGACGCCTTCCTGCCCACGAACCCCTGCAGGTGTCAGCGTCACCCATGATAAACGTCCTATTGCACTGGTTCAATGCCTTCGTCATCGCCCGAGTCATTCGCAAGGGACGGATGATTGTCGTCGTGATCGGCTTTGTTGGCATCAGAGCCTGGCGAGCAGCAGCGAGCCTTTTTCCAGCGGGTTAAGGTCGATCCGCTCGACGCTCGAGAATCCCGCTGTGGCCAGCCACCCGCGATATTCCTGCTCGCTGTAGGTACGTGTGCCGGTTTCATAGAGCAGCGTCAGCCGGAACGCGGCGTGAAACGCATTGAGCGGATCAGTCGCGAGATAGTCGTGAATGACGAGCATGCCGCCCGGCCTGAGCGCGCGCGCAATCTGGCCGATGACGCGCGCGTTGTCCTCTGCGTTCTGGTTGTGGGCCACGCAGAGGTAGAGCGCGAGGTCAAACCTGTCGTCGTCGGCACGCGATTCGAGTGCACGATCCGCAGACGCACCAAGGCCCTTGCCTGTTTGCGGATCGGCCCAGGCGAGATCCAGAAGGTTGCCGGGTCGCAGCGCAATACGATCCTGCATGCCGGCTTGCGCGATCGTGGCCGGCGTATCCGTCAGGGCCACAGGCAGATCCACGATCACTGCATTCAACTGCGGATGTGCACGACAAAACCCGATCGAGTGCAGTCCGTGCGATCCGCCCAGGTCCAACAGCCTCGTCTGGTGGGGTGCTACAGGCACGCATGCCGTCAGGTCAGGGCCAACATGCTGTGCAAATGCATTCATGTACCGCGAAAACAGCGGCCCAAGGCCGGGTTCTTCTCGCATCCGCTCCCATAGCGTCTTGCCCGGGGTGCCGTCGCGCACGGCCTTGTCCAGTTCGCCCATCATGGGCCATGCCTCAAAGGTCCATAAGGCACCCGCGCTGTAATCGACCTGGCCGCGGCTGGTAAACCATCTCTGCGTGCTCGCGGCGTTTTCATATCGTCTGACACGGCTGGTCGATTCAGCCCGGGCGACGGGTTCCCCGGCGTGGCACCCGGACCCGTCTGGCGCGGTCTCGAGGTAGCCGATCGCGACCAGAAAATCGGCCAGCGCGCGCACGCCCGGCTCGTGCGCGCCGGCCTTTGCCGCTAGCGTCGCGGCATCAAGCGGCCCCTGCGCCAGCGCTTCGAAAAGGCCGAGCCGCACGGCCGCGACGATTGCCGACGATTTCATCATCGGCATGTAGACGTCCAGCATTGGCAGATCCTGCGTGCCATTGGGGACGCAGACGTCGGGCTTTTTAGGCGATTCTGTGCTGGTGGGCGTGGGTTCTTGAGATTTCATTGGGCGATTATAGGAATGCCCGGCTGGGCGGCCGAAGCAGGCGGGAAAAAAGAATTACCGTGCGTCCCGCGCAAAAATCAATTAGAATGCAAGGGTTACCGCGAAATGCTTACCTGCGCGGCACCTGTTGTCTGACATGCGATCGGCTGAATTACAAAGCTAATAACATCCAAGCCACCATCTCACTGGTCCACTTGGCCGTCAAACTCCCCTCAAGCGGCGAGCTTCACCAAGCCTGTACTGTCAGGCGAAATACCCGGAGCGGCACATGCCGCAGCGTTAAATCAGCCTCGCTGGATGCGCGATCCGTTACACATTGCACGCCATGTGGCCTGCACAAAAATAACAATATATATGATGATGCTAGAAAAACCATTCGCGGTGGGCAAGTTCGTTGTCTCACCACTTTCCCGGCTTGAATCGTCGGGCCAATACAGTTCCTCGGTGTCGATTCGCCGTGGAATGCATGATCGCCTCTTCCGCTTCGTGCCGCGTTTCGCGACCCGTGACGGTGCATTGCTCTACGCAATCGCCGAAGGCCGGACCTGGCTGCACGAGCAAGTCGGTAACGCCTGATCCCGGGCAGATCCATCACTACCACTCAACCAAGGAGCCATATTGGCTAAGGAAGAACTGATCGAGATGCAAGGCAAGGTCGACGAAGTGCTGCCCGACTCCCGCTTTCGCGTAACGCTGGATAATGGCCATAAGCTTGTGGCGTATACCGGCGGCAAAATGCGGAAACACCAGATTCGCATTCTGGCGGGTGACAAGGTGTCGCTAGAGTTGTCTCCCTATGACCTGGGCAAGGGCCGCATCACTTTCCGCCATCTGGATCCTCGCCCCAACGGTATGCCAGCTCCTGTGCGGCGCAGAACGCGCTAAGCGGGTTTTTACGTATTTTCAATTTCCCGGTCATGCTGACCGGACTATTTTCTACAGGATTTCACGATGGGTACTAAACTTTACGTTGGCAATCTCGCTTATTCAATTCGCGATGAAGACCTTCAGACGCAGTTTTCGGAATTCGGCGCTGTCAGCTCCGCCAAAGTCATGACGGATCGCGACAGCGGCCGGTCGAAAGGCTTCGGTTTCGTCGAAATGACGACTGATAGCGAGGCGCAGGCCGCGATCAATGGCATGAATGGCAAGACCATCGACGGTCGGGCTCTCGTGGTCAATGAAGCACGCCCGATGGAAGCCCGTGCTCCGCGTAGCGGTGGCGGCGGCGGCGGCTTCGGCGGTGGTCGGGGTGCAGGCGGCGGCGGCGGTGGCGGCGGTCGTCGCGATGGCGGCGGCGGCGGCTTTGGTGGCGGCAACCGCTACTGATCCACCGAGTCCTGGCTCACCTGCGTGAGCCAGGCAATGCACTCGCGCGGCACTAGCCCGCGGTGCATTGTTTGAGGTCGCCCGATATGCTCGACAACCTGGCCGCGAGGGCAGCGTACGCTGTTTTCAGAATGCTCGGCCATTTTCCGCTTGCCCTCCTGCAAAGCCTTGGCTTGTTGTTTGGTTGGGCGGGCTGGCTGGCGCCCGGCAGTTATAAGCGGCGCGCGCAGGAAAACTTTTCGATTGCCTTCCCCGGCCTGGGTCGCTCAATGCAGCGGCAGGCCATGGAACAACTGTTGCAGATGTTCTTCGAGCTTCCCTATCTGTGGGCACGTCAAAACGACGCACAGATGGATGCGCTCGTGCATTGCGACCAATGGCCCCTGTTCGAATCCCTGCTGGCCGAGGGGAAGGGGATGATCCTGATCACCCCCCACGTTGGCTGCTTCGAAGTGCTTGGGCCTTTGTTCAGCCGCAAGTACAAGTCCACCGTTATCTTCAAGGAGCCCAAGATGCGGTGGCTCAAGGAGTTGATTAATCGCGTCCGTGTTTCCTCGAACCTTTCGATGGTTCCAGCGACCCATGGCGGAGTCAAGGCGCTGATCAAGACGCTGCGGCGGGGCCATACGGTCGGGATGTTGCCTGATCAGGTGCCCAATGAAGGCGACGGGGTCTACGCGCCGTTTTTTGGTCGCCCTGCCTACACCATGACGCTCGTCCAGAAGCTTCAGCACTACAGTGGCGCCCCGGTTGTCACGGTAGGCATCGAGCGCCTGGGACTAGGGCGTGGCTACCGCTTTCACGCAACGCGCATGCCCGAGGCAATGTCCGCGGATCCGGTCATCGCCGCCACACAAATGAACCAGGCACTTGAGGACATGATTCGCAAGATGCCCCTCCAGTATCTATGGGGATACAACCGGTATCGGAAACCTCGTCCGGCACATCCCGCCGACAGGCCGGCTGCCGGTCATTGACCAGGTGCATGGCAAACCAGTTCGCTCAGGGCAGGGGCGCCAGTGGCGCGCATTGAACGTCGGGCGGGTGTCGGTGCTATAACCAACGCATGAGCGACGGAAGATTCCGTTCTGTGCGCGATGGGAATTCACGATGACCGACCGAATACCGCTCTCTGATCTTCGCAAGAGTTACGAACTCGGTTCGCTAGACGAGCACGAGACCGCCAACGAACCCATGCTGCAGTTCCGGGAATGGTTCGAGCAGGCGCTCGCGCGCGATGTCCTTGAGCCCAATGCGATGACATTGTCTACGGTGGACGGCGACAACCGGCCATCGAGTCGTCCGGTGCTGATCAAGGATTTCGACGCGCGCGGAATCGTCTGGTATTCCAACTACAGCAGCCGCAAGGGACGCGAGCTTGAGAGCAGGCCCTATGCTGCGCTCCAGTTCCATTGGGTTTCGATCGAGCGCGTGGTGCGTATCGAGGGGAGCGTGGAAAAGGTTTCGGACGAGGAGTCGGATGCCTATTTCAAGACCCGGCCGCTCGCATCCCGAATCGGCGCTTGGGCTTCCCCCCAAAGCGAAGTCATCCCGGGGCGCGGCACGATCATTGCGCGCGCGAGCGAATATGGACTGAAATTCGGCTTGCATCCGCCTCGTCCGCCGCACTGGGGTGGTTATCGCCTGAAGCCGGACTACTGGGAGTTCTGGCAAGGCCGGGCTTCCCGACTGCATGATCGCATCGCCTATCTTCTTCAAGCCGACGGCCAGTGGATTCGGGAGCGGCTTGCGCCCTGACGGGCTCAGGGTCGGTTGCGCAATCGCGCGTTTCGCTTTCGAACGAAGTCCCGGCTAGTCGTCGTGACCAAACCAGGCAATGGCCGCTCTTGCCGAGGCGACAGCCTGCTCTTCGGTGTCGAATGTTTGCGTGCCGGAGTCGGCCATCAAAAACCAGCCAGCCAGGTCCTCGGGTTCGCGGCGCCATTCCTGGAACCGGAACCGCCCGCTGGTCGACCTGACGATATCAACACAGCGGCTGCGCTCCGCATTCTCAAAGCTGTTGGTCAGTTGATCCCCGTCGCCCGTCATGCCCGATCCAGCTTTCCAGGGGCTATCCGAAGATGTGTGATGCGATACACCGATTTCTGTTTCCTAATCAGCGACAAATCCCGACGCCCTGACGACGGGTTGCCATATGGCGAACTCCTTCCGGAGACGAGCCAGGCATTCGGCCGGGCCGGCAATCGTTGGTTCAAGCATGATCTTACGGAGCGCCAGGACGAATTCAGGTTGCTTGTGCACTTCTGTGACGAGTGCATTGATCGAGTCAATCGCAGCCTGTGGCGTTCCCGGGGGGGCGAATACGCCAATCCAGTCGGACAGCGTGACCTCCGGTACGCCCGATTCGGCCATGGTCGGAACATCCGGCAAGAAGGGACTGCGCGTTGCACTCATGATGGCAAGCGCACGAATGCGCCGTATATTGTGCGCCTGGATCAGCGGCGTGCTGACAGAGCCGATGCCGCTGGGAACGTGACCGCCAATGACCCCAAGAAGCGCCGGCCCGCCTCCCTGGAAAGGGATATCCTGCATGCTGAGCTTGGTCACGCCAGCAAACATCAGACCCAAAAAGTGCGTGATATTGCCGAGCGCGGATGTGCTGTAAAAGCCAAAAGACGAGTCCTTCTTTACCAATTGCAAATATTCACTGACGTTGTTGGCGGGTACGGAAGGATTCACATAAAGCGCAAAATCCAGAACGCTTAACGCACTGACTGGAAGAAATGTCGTGAAGTTGCGGTCTGCGGGTTCCCTGTTCGTATGAGGCACCAGCGTGTAATTGGAGGCCACGTTCACAATCAGCGTGCGGCCATCGGGATTGGCCGCCAGTGCAAGCTCGCTTGCCACCCTGCCTGCGCCGCCTGGCTTATTGTCGACAACATAAGTCTGGCCAGTGAGGCGACGCAACTGTTCGGCAAGTTCGCGGGCGAGGATGTCTGTTGAACCGCCCACCGCAAAGGGAACGATGAGTCGCGTCGCCCTGCTCTGTGCAAATGAGAATGAATGGATTCCAAGCAGTGTCGCTGCACCGGTCCCACATTGCTTCAGCATTGTTCTGCGCTTCAACGTTGTCTCCTTGCGCTCGTGAATTATTTTATTGGTTGCTAGTATGAGCCTGTGCACGATTTCGTCAATATGGAAATCCGCGAGGCGGAAAAGCATTGCTTAGTGGCAATTGCATCTTTTCGCCCGATTGCTGACAATGGCTCGGGCAGGCTTGCTTACAAGAAGAAATCACACAGACAGTCCTGGTCAGTTTGACGATTTAGCGAATTGGCAAAGAACAAACACAACAAGGAGCGAACGATGGAAAAGAAGATTGAGCTGAACGGCAAATATGAAGATGTCCCGGTCGGGGCCGAAGTTACGTTTTCCCGCACGGTCGACGGCTCGGCAATCGACGGCTTTGCCAACGCGGTGCAAAGTTTCCACCCGCTGCACATGGACGCGGACTGGGCTCGGGCAAATTCGCCGTTTAGCGATCGGGTTGCGCACGGATTATTCACCTCGGCGCTGTTGTCACGGCCCATCGTGAATTTCATCGACCGTTACAAGATCAACACCCTGCTGATTTCGACCACCTCAAAATACGTACGTCCAGTCGTTCTGGGCGACACGATTACGACGCGCCTGAAACTGGTCGAAAAAATCGAAGCCCGCAAGCGGCTTCGTTTTGAGGTGGAGTCAACCAATCAGCGCGGCGAGGTCGTCCTGGTCGGCGAGGCTGTCGAGCAGTTCGTCTAGCCAGACCAGGGGACAAACCGAATGGACTTCACCCTGACGCATGAACAGGAATCCATGCGCGACTCGGGCCGCCGACTCGCGGAGCGGGAAATCTACCCACGAATGGATTCACACCCAAAGCACCTGCCCTTACCCAAGGAAGTGCTGGGCGACCTTTTGCATAAACTGGCACATCTCGGGTTGACAGGTGCCCGACTGCCCGCTGAGGCTGGGGGATCCGGTATCGGCATGCTGGATTACGGAATTTTCTTTGAGCAGTTGCCCCCGATCGTCGCGTTGGCATCGATGGCGCATGAGGGGTCCACCGCGCGGCTCTTTGCCGATGGTAACGAAGAGCAGCGTGCACGCCTCGTGCCTGATTTTGTGTCGGGGAAACAGATTTTTTGTACTGGCTCCACAGAGCCGGATACGGGTTCAGACCCGCGTGGCGTCCGGACACGGTTGCGCAAGCAGGGCGACAAGTTGGTGCTGGAAGGGCGCAAGATGTGGATCTCCAACGTGACGGTCTGCGACGCCATATTGGTGACATGTCTTGACTGTCGGGATGGAGGTTCGGGCAAGCGTGTCGTCAAGGTGGTCGTTGAGCGTGACAGGACTCCTTTTCATTCCGCCCCCATCGATACGCTGGGGTATCGACAGGGCTGGTTCGGCGAAGCGGTCTTTGATGAGGTCGAGGTATTTGCCGAGAACGTCGTCGAATCCGAGCGGGAGGGCACCGCGATCCTGAAGGCCAGTTGGAGCGTCAATCGGCCGCTGTTTAGCTTGTCCGCCGTGCACCTCGCCCAGCGTGCCTATGACCTGGCAGTCGAGTATGCCGGCCATCGACGACAGTTTGGGCAACCCATCGCTGCGCGTCAGTTGGTACAAAAAGAGCTATCAGATATTGCCACCGCGATCGCAACCAGTCGCCTGATTTGCTACCAGGCACTTTCGGCAGTTGATGCCGGAACGGGAACCGAAGGCATGGCCGCGATGGCGAAAAGATATACCCAGAATGCGTGCCGTGATGCAATCTGGAAAGCGATGAACCTGTTCGGAGCGATGGGCCTTTCGGCTGATGCAAAACTGGAAGGCATGTATCGCGATGTCAATATGATCGCAGTTGGCGATGGCACCAACGAAATCCTTGCCTTGATCCACGGAAGGGAAATTACAGGCATCGAGGCGTTGCGCGGTGCACCGAAGGGCGTCTGAGGGCAAAGCCCGGGTGCAGTTCACGAGTACCCGGGCTTTGTGTTTATGACCCCGTCGAACATCAAGACAAATTTCTTGCCGACAGCGCCAGCATGAATCCAGCAATCACCGACCCGCTTGCGTAACACGGCAGAATCCTGATCACTGAGCACTGAGCACTGAGCACTGATCACGTTAGCGCCCTGCATCATGTCCGACACATAAAGTCCACAATCCGCGCCACATGCAACCTGGTTGTGTCGAGCAACGGTAGACCGTGGTGTGTGGGGCTGGTCAGGATCAATGGCAACTCAGTGCCGCCCAGAATCATACCGTCGATTGCGTCCCGATTCCGCATGGTGTCGATCAGGGCCAGGAGCGCTTCGCGGGTTTCGGGCAACAGGATTCCCTTTACCAGTTCACCCATGTACTTGGCATGGACGAAATCCTGCTCCGCTGCCTGGGGGGCAACGATTGCAATCCCTGCGTTTTCGAATTCAGCCGGGTAGACCGTGCCCTGCATGGTGAATCGGGTTCCAAGAATGCCTAGCCGCTTTAGTCCTCGCTCTTTTGCGGCAATGCATGCGGTTTCAATGATGCTGATAAGCGGAATCGGCGAGCGCTGTTGCAACTCGTCAAAAACGACATGCGGCGTGTTGGATGCCAGAACGGCGAAATCGGCACCAGCCTGATACAGTTTTTCGATTTCACGCGATAAGTATTCGATCAGCTCCGGGAATTGCCCCTGGGCGATCAAATCGAGCATCCTGGTCATGTGGATGCTGTTAATGATGATCGAGGGGTACTCGGTGTCACTTGTCCGCGCCTGGTACGCAAGGACAGACTGACGGTAGTATTGAATGGTTGACTCAGGCGCTATGCCGCCAATGATTCCTGCAGTTTTCATTCGCTTACCCCAGACGGAAACCGGTACTGACGCCGGATTTCGCAAATCTGCACGGTATACGACTCGTACCAGCGTTCGCGGCCAAGCTCCTGGGCGATGACGTGTTCTGCTTGCCGCTTCCAGGCGTGAATGGATTCTTCGTCACGCCAGTAAGACAAGGCAATTTCGTTCGTGCCTTGCGTGACCGCGTCGAACTCGACGCAACCAAATTCAGCCAGGGCAAGTCGTCGCATCCTTTGAGCGACTTGGGCGTATTCATCGTCCAGCTGATTTGCCTTGGCTCGAAAAATTACGACAAACATGGAATTGGCGCCCTATGAAATAGAGGATTGCATTGTCCGGGATAGCACATGCAGGCCGACGTCAGATTGGAATCGCGCGCGTTTGGTCGATACCGTGTGGCTCGCGCCCCTGCCTATTGGCTTTCTGGCGGCCGCGTTTGTTTGCTTTGCGCCAGGTTGATGAAAAGCGAAACGACGACCGCCATGTAGAAGGCGCCAAAGAGCGCGGCAAACAGGCTTAACGTCGTGGCGGGGGCTGTAACCGGAGTGACGTCCGCGTATCCGATCGAAACAACCTGCGTGAAGGCGTAATAGGTGAAAAGAGCCGTGCGCGCATGCCAGCCGGGAAGTTGGCTCATGATCGCGGGATCAATGTTGTAGGCCGTGGGCACCAGCAGATAGGCGATGGCGTTCAAGCTCGCCCAGACGTTGCCTGCGATGAGGTAGCCACAGAGCGCGCCAAGAATGTTCTCGGTGCCTCTGCTGGGGTCTCGCAACAAATCGCGCAAGATCACGTAGACGGCAACAGCCTCGAAGATGGACCGCGCCGCCTGCTCGGCAATCGTCAATGCGTAGTCAAGGCGCGCTTCGGTCAGCAGTTGAAGCCAGAATATGATGAGCGCCACGCACAGCAATGCCCCCATCCGCACGCGATCGCGGGGCTGATCAAATACGACAGCCCAGATCGCGATAATCAATACGGTACCGAATGCGGCAGAAAAGAGTAACCAGCCACCTCTCGCGTTAAACGTTTCAACGACGAGCGAGACGAGCAGCAAGGTCAGCAGGACGGTATATTTCCTCGTCTTTAATATGGTTGTGTCAACGCGCGGCACGCATCAGCCTCCTGAAAGAATCCATCAACCTTTGACGAAGAAATTATTCCAGTTCACAGGGCCGCGAACCTGGCCAGCGACCAGCCCAAGTTAAGAACAATCAAAGCCATGAGCGTCACGAAGGTAAATTTCATCCCCAGGATGCGTTTGCTAAAGTCAGGTGGTGGTACGTTGATGCCTTTGGCGTGAATCAGGCGACCGATAATGAGAGTGATCCCCGGCAACGCAACCAGCCACCATGGGGCGCCATTGAGCTCCAGACAAGCAATCAGGATAATGCCGAAGGGAACGTATTCAGCGAAATTGCCATGAGCGCGAATGGCGCGTTCAAGATCTTCGTGGCCACCGCTACCCAGGCCAACCTTATTCTTTTTCCGGAGACCGATCACGGCAAAAGAGAGTCTGATAAATATTGCGGTTAGCACCGCGGCGATGATTGAAGTGACGAGCAACATGGAAGACTCCCAAGAGGTTTTCCAAAATCTTACCCTTGACATCCACTCCCACCTTGGCCTTCGGCCACCGCTTGCGCGGGAAGGAGGGAGATTCCTACGGCGCTATGCAAGAGAAGCCTCTAGCATAGTCGCTTCGGTGGGTTCCTGCTTCGCAGAGGCTGGGTGCGTCGTCGTCTTGCGACTGCGGCCAGAGCCGTCCTCTCCACAGGCAAACAAGCGCTGCCCGCGCTCTAAAACATTGATCGCGCCAACCAGATCCGCATGGGCGGTATGTTCGCACGCGACACACAGGAATTGGGCTTGC
>CAITPF010000015.1 GCA_903894155.1 uncultured beta proteobacterium
ATGCACGAAGGCAAAAGCATTCGCACGGTCATCCACTATTAATTCGGCTAATCGATATCAGAGCCAGGGTCTCCCCGCGCTCGCCGCGCCAGGAGCTGGGCTAGACGCCCGTCGGTGCGTCCGTCGGTACGTACGTCGCGAGCATGGACGATATCGATGCGATCACCTTCTTGCGAAGCGATGCGGGTGCCAGCACCTCCACCTCGCTCCCCTGCTTCAGGATATCCTGAACCAGCTCCCAGTCCTCCCCATAGGGAACCTCCAGCAAATAGCTTCCGTCGGGCAAGAGCTGGCTGCGTTGGGCCGGATGCCAGATCTCATTGGCGACCCACTGCGCCCGAAACGGCGTGAATTTCAACCGGGCCACGTTCTTTGTCGTTCCGTTGAAAATCCCATAGCTGGTTTCGTAAAACAGCCTTGACTCGGCGTCAGGCACATCGTCGGCAGCACGCTCAAGAACGTGCGCGTCGCGAATCGCGTCGACGGCAAAGCTCCGCAGCCCCCGGCGCAGATGGCAATAGGCATCGAGGTACCAGTTGTCCCGGTAATAGACCAGATGCTGGGGCGAAACCTCGCGCTCGGTTGTCTCGCCCGTCTGGCGTGAATAATGCTTGATGTTCAGACGCTTGCGATTCACCAGCGCGAGCGCAAGCAACTGGAAGTAATCGCTCGACACCAGGCGCTGCCCCATCGGCAATATCCGGATCCTCGACGACGCCTGCGCCGAACTGCCGGTACCCTGCTGCAGCAATCCCTCCAGGCGGGACTTGAACGGCGCCATTTGAGAGGCCAGCACGCCGCCCGGCTCGAGTTGGGCGATCAGTTCGAGCATCGTCAGAACGGAATGGATTTCCTGCTGGTTGAACCAGACGCCGGGAAGTTCGACGGCACCCTTCTCGCCAGGCTGTCTGGCAAGCACGTAGCCATGCTGCCCGGCATCCCACGCGATGGGAACATTCAGCCGATCGCGCATGTAGGCAAGATCGCGGTTCAGCGTAGCGCGCGAGACCTCAAGCTTATCCTGCATCTGCCGCATGGTCACGGGCGCGCCGGATTTCAGCAGTGACTGGATTTTGTAGAAACGCTCGGTGCGGTCCATCTTTGCGCCTCCCGAAGATTGCTGTCGATTGTGCAGTGATATTGCCAATATAGACGAGTCCCGCTCATCGGCCCGGCGTTAAGCCCGGGGCATTCCCCGGAATTTGAAGCGACGGCGTGCCATCAGGACTGCTGTAGATCGGCGACAAGCGACTCGACCGGAACGGGGCGGCCAAACAGATAGCCCTGAAAGTACTGGCATCCCATTGCGGCGAGGGTCGCGCGTTGTGCCTGGGTTTCGACCCCTTCAGCGATGACGGCCAACCCCATGGTATTGCCCAGAGCGATAATCGTCTTGGCGATTGCGGCGTCGTTGGGGTTGATCAGGATATCCCGCACGAAGCCCTTGTCAATCTTGAGTTGATCAAGCGGAAGGCGCTTGAGGTAAGAAAGCGACGAGTATCCGGTCCCGAAGTCGTCCAGCGCGAAACTGACGCCCCTGCCTTTGAGCGCATTCATCGACGCGATTACCACGTCTGCGTCACTCACGAGAACGCTCTCGGTCAACTCCAGCTTGAGCCTGTCGGCCCTGGCGCCGGACCGATCGAGCCATTCGACGACCTGATCGACAAAATCCGGCTGGCGGAACTGGCGCGCGCTCACATTGACTGCCAACGTCAGCGTCGACATCACAGGATCGTTCGCCCAGCGCGCCAGCTGCTCGCAGGCGGTCTGAAGCACCCAGGCGCCAAGCGGCAGGATAAGGCCTGTCTCCTCGGCCAGGGGAATGAATTCGCCCGGATAAATCATCCCTCGCCGTGGATCGTTCCACCGGATCAACGCCTCGACGCCGATCGTGCGGCCCGATTGATCGACCTGAACCTGATAGTGCAGCACGAACTGGCTTTCCAGCAAGGCGAGCCGTAAACCAGCGTCCATTTCGGCGCGCTCCCTCACCGCATCCTGCATTTTTGGATCAAAGAACCGCAACGTGTTGCGACCGGCGGCCTTGGCCTGGTACATCGCCAGTTCGGCGCGTTTGAGCGGCTCCTCACCGGCTTCGTTGCGAACGCCAAACAGGGTGATCCCGATGCTCGCCGTGCAATGGTAGTCCGCCCCGCCCAGCGGGTAGCCGTGACCGAGTGCGATGAGTATTTTTCGACACATCGCTTCGGTCACCGTGATGGACTCCTGCGCGTTCTTGCCCGTATCGTCGATCAGGACGACGAACTCATCGCCGCCAATGCGCGCGACGGTATCGCCCTCACCGACGCAATCCCGGATGCGCTGCGCAACATCCCGAAGCAGTTGGTCTCCCTGCACGTGCCCCAGCGTGTCGTTGATCAACTTGAAGTCATCAAGGTCGATAAAAGCGAGTGCGCCAAGCCGCTGGTGACGAACACTTGAAAACAGCGCCTGCTCCAGCCTATCCATGAACAGGCGACGGTTCGGCAGCTTGGTGAGCGAGTCAAAAAACGAAAGGCTCTGGATCCGCTCTTCAGCCGCGCGGTGCGTCGTGACATCGCTGAACGCAGCCACATAATTGGTGACTTGTCCCTTGTCATCCACAACGGAAGTGATGCTGAGTTGTTGCAGGTATGTGGTGCCATTCTTGCGCCTGTTCCAGATCTCGCCCTGCCAGACGCCGGCCTGCGCGATGGAGCTGTGCATCACCCGATAAAAGTCTTCCTCATGGCGTCCCGAACTTAAAAACTTTGGCGTTCGCCCAATAGCCTCGCTGGCCTGGTAGCCAGTGATCGTGGTGAACGCCTTGTTGACACGCAATATTTTTTTTTGCGCATCCGTGATGAACATGCCCTGCTGGGATTCGAAGGCCGTCGCCGCGATGCGCTGGGACTCCTCTGTCTTCTTGCGCTCGGTAATGTCCTGCACGGTTCCCACAAGGCTGACGGCATCGCCATTTTCGTCGTACGTGATGGTTCCCAACCCATGCATCCAGCGTTCGACACCATCGCATGGGCGGATGATCTTGTATTCCGAATCAAAGGGCCGTTTCTCGCGAATGGACGCCATCAGGGCATCGTGCATCGGTTGCATGAAATCCGGGTGCATGAACCCCACCCAGCCGTCGTTCGTATGCGGATAATCTGCCGTGATGCCGAAAATTTCGTCCAGCGCAGCTGTGCATTCAAAGGTCCCGGAATTCAGTTGATTGACGTAGCTTCCGATCTTCGCCGCCCGCTGCGATTCCCGCAGGAATTGCTCGCTTTGGACCAGCGCGCGCTCGGCCCGCTTTCGCTCGGTGATATCGCGGTAGAAAGCCTGAATCACGGTATCGTCGCCCGAAACCACGGCGCTTGCGGAGACTTCCAGTGAAATCACATGGCCGTCCTTGTGCACGCCCTCGATCTCGTAGGAGAGCGATCCCTCAGACATAATGCGTTGACGCCTTCCGGCGCCTCCAGCCAATGTTTCCGGCGTGCAGATTTCCTTTCCGGTCAGCCCTCGCATTTCCTGCGTGGTGTACCCATGCATACGTGCAAACGCAGCGTTGAGGTCAATGAAATCGCCATTGGACGAAAGTATCAGTATTCCGTCGCTCGCCTTGTCGAAAAGGGACTGGAATCGCGCAGTGCTCTCGATGAGCCCCCGTTCCCGGCTTCGGAGCGCTTCCAGCAAGCGGTTGAATCCGCCGACCAGCGCACCCACTTCATCGCGCTGCCTAACGGGCAAGGCCGCCGGAAGCGCGGACGTTACCGAAATGCTATCCAATTCGCCGGTCGCGGCGATCATCGGTGCAAATTGACGTCGCAAGACCCACGACATGAGGAGCCACACAAGTGCACCCATCAGCGCCGAGATCGCCAGCGTCAGGTGCAGCATCTGTTTTTGCATCTCGGCGATTGGCGCAAAGGCTTCTTGCGTCGGCAAGGTGGCAATCAAAAACCAGCCGGCGGCAGGTATCCTTGCCGACGACGTCAGGACTTCCCTTCCCAGAGAATTGATGTTGACCTCGGGTCCGTCGAACCCCTCCAGCCTGCGGTCCAGCACGCGGTTGACGCCGAGCGCCGGCAGCGGTTGCATGACAAGCGCGCGATTATTTTCGGTCGCCGTGACGAACAACCGGTGCCGTGCATCCACGATCAAATAGCCGCCGCTCTTGCCATAGCGACTTGCGTTAAAACTATCCAGGAAGTTGGGCTTGCTGAGATCTGTCGCACCGGCAATCGCACCGATCACCTGGCCCTGCGGATTCCGGATAGGCACCGTCAACGCGAAACTGGGCGCCGCGATCCGCTTGCCGATCACCGCCTTGCCGATGACTGACTTTCCATCGGTGAGCGCTGCCGCAATGTGATCGCGATCCAGATAGTTCAGGCCAACCCTGTTCAGCGACGGGATTTCCGCAACAGCGTCGCCATTGGATCGAGTGACAAAAAAGCCTGCATTGAAGAACTTCAGTAATAGCTCGTTGCGCTCAGCGTATTCCTGTGCCAATGCAGGCGAATCCAGCATGGCGGCAGTGAACCCGCGTGCCACCATCTCCAGCGCGGAAAACCGATCGGTGAATTCGCTGCTGATCTCGTCCGCCAGCAGCGCAACGGTTGCCTGCTGGTGCTCGCCCAGCTGGCGCTGCATTTCGTCGCGCAGGAACTGACTGACGTAGAACGCAAGCGACCAGACGCCGGTCACAAAAATGACCAGCGTATAGAGGGTCACTCGCGTCTTAAGCGATGACCACTGAAATGGATTCCAGCGCATCCGGATTTCCATGGATATTTCGGCAAATTGCCGACTACATTCATCACACTGTAGCCAACTTCTTTTCGAATTGGCGGTCCTTCGCCCCTCGAATGGGCCAGCGACCTAACTACTATCGCGTTAGGTGATATTTGTCACACAAGAACACGCTATTGGCCTTCATTTTGAAAAATGTTAACTGATCGACACCAAGCGAGCTGAATTTTTTCTAATTAGGAAGAAATCCTGTCGCTTTTTCTTACCTCGGTGCGGGGCATTCAAGCCGGCACGTCAAGCGCGATTTTCTGCTAACTTGCGGTTGCATTGAGCCGGCGCGCGGCAAGCCCTGTCATCTGAAGCGGGGCGTTCACCCAACAAAAAGTAAAGCAAGGAAGTCGACATGAAGTCCTACTGGATGCAGGTCATGGATAACAAGGCAACCATCGAGCTGCGCGATACGGAGCCGCTCATACCCGGCCCCGGGCAAATGCTCGTGCGGGTGCGCGCCGCCAGCCTGAACCGCGGTGAGTTCATCCTGAATCACGGCCTGCACAAGCCGGGGGCCCCCAAGCCAATTGGCATGGAGGCCGCGGGCGTCGTGGTCTCCTGTGGCGAGGGCGTCACCAAATTCAAACCGGGCGATCGCGTGATGGGAAGATGCCCGGGCGCCTTTGCGGAATTCGGCCTGATGGATGAGCGCGAGGCGATGCCTGCCCCTGCGCGTCTGACCTTTGAGCAAGCTTCGACGATCCCGCTGGTGTTCCTTGTGGTGCACGATATGCTGGTGCTGCAGGGTCGCCTGCAACCCGGGCAATGGCTGCTGATTCCGGGAGTTTCTTCAGGCGTGGGCGTGGCCTCGCTGCTCATGGCCAAGGCGCTCGGCGCCAAGGTCATCGGCACTTCGGGATCGCAGGAAAAGCTTGATCGGCTCCTGGCCCTGGGTCTGGACATCGGCCTGTGCACACGCCAACCCGATTTTTATGATGCCGTCATGCAGGCGACCGGCGGCAAGGGCGTGAACCTGGTGGTGAACACGGTGGGCGGATCCGTCTTTGCCGAATGCGTCCGGTGCATGGCCTTCGAAGGCCGCCTGGCAACGGTGGGCTACGTCGACAACACGCTGAAGGCGGAAATCGATATCGAGGCGTTGCACGCAAAGCGTCTGACGCTCTTTGGCGTATCGAACAAATTGCGCTCGGCTGACCAGCGCGCGGAGTTTGTTCCCACCTTCAAGTCGCATATCCTGCCGATGATCGATGCGGGCCACATGACCCCGGTCGTCGACCGCGTGTTTCCCTTCGAGCAGATGGAGCAGGCCAAGGCGTTCATGGATGCCAATCAACACCTGGGCAAGATTGTTCTGAGCGGGCTGGCTTGAGGCGCGTACGGCGCTTGAGGTCGCGAAGCGGCGGACAGGAGATTATTCGTCATGCATAAACTTGGGTGGCTCGCGGCAACCGTGATTGCGGCCACACTTTCACAGAATGCGCAGGCGCAGTCCGGGGTCTACCCCGCCAAGCCGGTGAAACTGATCGTCGGCTTCGCCCCGGGAGGCGCCGCGGATTACGTCGCGCGCAGCGTGGGCGATGCGCTGAGCCGCGCGCTCGGCCAGCCGGTGATCATCGAGAACAAGGCTGGCGCCGGGTCAAGTATCGCCGCAGAGGCTGCGGCCAAGGCCCCACCGGATGGCTATACCCTGCTCATCGCAAGCCCGAGCAGCATCTCGGTGAACCCCGCGCTCAATCCGAAACTCGGTTACAAGGCCAGCGACCTGCAACCCGTGACCAAGATCACGACCTCGCCACTTGTGCTCGCGGTTTACCCGGGAACCGGCATCAACTCAGTCCAGGAACTCATCGCAAAGGCCAAAGCGGCCCCGGGGGCACTGAACTACGCGACCTCGGGCAATGGGTCGGCGCCCCACCTGGGCGCATCGCTGTTTGAGCAGGTCGCCGGGGTCAAGATGACGCACATCCCGTTTCGTGGCGGCTCGCCCGCGATTCAGTCGGTGATTGCCGGCGATACGCAGCTGACTTTCGGCACGCCGCCCTCTGTGCTTCCGATGGTCCAGGCCGGCCGGCTGCGCGGATTGGCGGTCTCGGCGCCAGAGGGCTCGCCCCTGGCGCCCGGGCTTCCCGGAATGCGCGAGGCGGGATTGCCCGACTACGCCATTGAGTTCTGGTATGGATTCTTCGTGCCGGCGGGAACACCGCCCGCCATCGTGCAGACCATCTTCGAGGCAACGCGCACCGCGATGCAACAGCCGAGCGTAAAGGCGGCGCTCGCCCGTGAAGGAACCGACGTGTCGTTATCGGAATCGCCAGCGCAATTCGCGCAGTTTCTGACCGGGGACGAAAAATTCTGGGCCGGGTTGGTCAAAACGCTGGACGTCAAGACGGATTGAACGCGGGCATCCCTGCTCGCCCTGAAAGGCTAGGAATGTCGCTCTGAAAGGCTAGGAATGTCGCGCAGATCGACATCCTCATCGTCCTAAAGGATGAAGTCTGTCTCGCCATTCATCAGGCGGGTACCTTGCCGCTCACCGCGTTGGCGCGTCCAACGATCGTGATCTGCCCGGTCGCGTCTGGTCGTAGCCTCGCGCGCAACCGCGCCTTGAGATCCTCGCGCCGTTCGTCAGGCATTGCCGCGAC
>CAITPF010000016.1 GCA_903894155.1 uncultured beta proteobacterium
ACGTCGGCCGCCCTGCCCTGCAGCAGCGCGTTGCGCAGCCAGGTCCGCGTTTCAGCTGGCATCGCATTGGGCAGATAGCGGTGAAGCAGATCGACAGGGATTTGCGCGAGCGTTCCTCGCAAATCGAGGATACCTGCGTCGGAATCGCCGCCAGTCTGCCAACTGCCATCCAGGCTGAGCTGGGCGCTTGGCCCATTCAGAGTGAAGCGAGACACCTTGAGCGACAGCTTATCCCCGGCGCCACGGCCGACCTGGGCCGCCAAGTCAACGCGTCCAAGTGGCATCAGATTGGGTTCGAAGTAAGAGCTGTTGACTTGCGCACCGCTCGCATGCAGCGTGACGCCGACGCCCTTCGCGTCAGGACTTCGGGCGAACATGGCCAGCCTGGCTTCGGGCAGGATATCCGAAAGCCACCCGGTCAGACGGATCTGGGCATCGTCGGCGAAAAAGGCGATCGGCGCAGACGCTTCGATGGCTGCGGCCTCGGTCGCTGGGGTTGCGCCATTGGCAAGGCCGGGCGCTTCGGGGGCCAGATTGATTTTCGCGAGCGCTCCGGTGATCGGCAACCCGATCCCGCGTGCGGCGATGTCGACGACCGCTTGCCCGAAACGGCCCTTTTGCACATCGATCCAGGCACGCGCGGCGTACCGCCCGGACGCCTCGGGGATGTCGATCCAGGCACTCAGCGCCTGAGGATTGATGTCCTCCATCTCGAAATAGACCTCGGCGTCGCGGTTCGCCTTGCTCCCGAGCCTTTGAAGCATGTGGTTCGCGCGGACCGCCAGCTCGAACGACTTGCCGACCTCGGGCGGTACGTTAGCCCGGATCGCGAGTTGGTGGCTGAACAAGCCGTTGGAAAGCTCGACGTTGACATCGGTGAGTATCAGTTCGGGAGCCTTGCGCAGCTCGTCGTTCCAGCGAAGCGTCGAAGCCCGGGAGACAATGGCCCCCTGGTCAAGGAGCCAGCGCACGGCCAGGGCACTGCTGCTGATCTCCAGACGCTCCTGTTTGGCAGGATCCAGCACGCGGCCCGCGACCGAAAGGCGACCGTCGGCCAGACGCGTCGCGGACACGACCAAACCATCCAGCTCCAGTCGCGAGAGGCGCAAGTCGCCGGCCAGGAGGCTGCGCCAGGACACCGCTGCAAACGCGTTGGGGATGTCGAGAAGCGTTTTGCCGGAAGTATCCGAAACCGTCAGGCCGCGGACATTGAGCTTCGGGTTCAGGCCAGACCAGTTGGCGGTCACCGACTCGATTTTGACATCCAGGTCAAGAGAACTCGACAGATTCGTCTCGATCGTGCCCCGCCAGTCGTTGATATTGGGGAGCACGGCATATCGCACGACCAGCGTCGCACACGACGCGACGAAGAAGACCCCGAGCAGGGCCCACAGAATCCAGCGCAGGAGGATTTTTAGATTTCGCAAGACAGTGGCGTTGAAAAAGGTGACATTATGCTTAGATATTGTTTCAAGAATTGCCCTATTCTGGCAAATAGGGTCTCACCACTTGCATCCACCCATGATTGAATCGAGATTATCGCCCGCGCTGGCCTGGTCAGGCGCACTTCAGCGTCAATTGATGGGCATGCCGGATTTCGCCGACTGGCTGCTTGACGCCGCCGCGCTCCCGCTGTCGCCCGAACGCCTTTCGGACTGGTTCCTGGAACTTGCAGGCGTGCCTTCGCAATCGGCCACGCTCGAACTGGCGCAGTGCCGTTCCGTGCTTCGCCAGTTGCGACGCAGGACGTTTTTCGTGGCGATGGTACGCGACATCCATGGAGACGCGAGCCTTGAGGAAGTCACGGGCGCAATGACCGCGCTGGCCGACCTGGCCGTCGAACAGGCCTACCGCAGCGTCGTACAAGACCTGGCCCCGTTGCATGGCGTTCCACGCGAGGCAGCGACAGGCCGGCCACAGGAGATGATCATCATCGGCATGGGCAAACTGGGCGGCAGCGAACTCAACGTCTCGTCTGACATCGACCTGATCATGTTGTACGGCGACGAAGGCGAAACCGATGGCGCCCGGCCCATCAGCCATCACGAGTATTACGGCAAGGTCACCCAGCGCATGATGCCCGCGCTGTCCGAAGCCGATGCCCAGGGTCAGGTGTTCCGCACGGACCTTCGACTGCGTCCCGACGGCGACTCGGGGCCGCTGGCATGGAGCCTGGACGCTTTTGAGCAATATCTGTTCACCCAGGGACGCGAATGGGAGCGCTACGCATGGCTCAAGGCACGCACCCTGCCCGCGCGCGCCTTTGCGGACAGTGACTCGGGGCCTGACGTGCAACTGCTTGAAAGCATGCGGCTGCCGTTCGTCTACCGAAAATACTTCGACTTCGACGCACTCGCCGCGTTGCGCTCCCTGCGGGAGCGCATTCGTCAGGACTGGCAGCGCAAGGCGCTCGCCCGCCCGGGTTTCGAAGGCCAGCGCAACATCAAGCTCGGCGAGGGCGGCATCCGGGAAATCGAGTTCGTCGTCCAGCTGACGCAACTGATCAAGGGCGGGCGCATGCCGGGCTTGCGCCAGCGCGGGCTGCTGCCCGCACTCCAGGCCCAGGTGAGCGCCAACATCATCCCTGCGATCACGGCCGAGCGTCTTGAGGCGGCCTATCGGTTTCTGCGCAAGACCGAACACGTGCTGCAGTATTTCGACGATGCCCAGACGCACCTGCTGCCCCAGGAGCCCGAGCGCCGCGCAGCGCTTGCGCAGGCGATGCAATTATCGGCGTCACAATTCGAGGAGACACTCGCCGGGCACCGCGCCTACGTCGAAGAAAGCTTCCGCGATGCATTCCGTCTGGCCGGAATGGGCGAAACCGCAGACGAAGCCACGACGATCAAAGTCGTCGGCAGGGCAACGCCTGCCAGGCCGATTCGCGCGCAAAGCGCCACCGATGCGTGGAACGAACTGACCGTGAACATGGCGCTCTTTGAAGACGAAGCCGGCGAACTCAGTTCGCGGGTCGAAACCTTCCTCGAGAGCCACCGAATCCGGGCGCTTTCGACCAACAGCCGCAACCGAGTCGAATCGATCCTGCCGCATGCACTGGAGGCTGCCCTCCAGACCAGGCACCCCTTGACCGCAGCGTTTCGAATGCTGGACCTGCTTGAAGCCATCGCGCAACGCAGCGCCTATCTCGCGTTGCTCGCGGAATTTCCCGAGACGATGGTGCGGATCGCCCGCCTGATGGCCGCGAGTCCTCGCGCAGCGGATTACCTGATTCAGCACCCCATCCTGCTGGACAGTCTGATCTCCTGGCACCTTCTGATGGAGCCACTCGATTTCGAACGCATCGGGAGCAGCCTGCGCGCGGATCTCGACGCCTGCCTGCTGCCGGATGGCTCGCCGGACATCGAGCAGCAGATGAACCTGATGCGCGACCTGCAAAAACAGCTGAGTTTCCAGTTGCTCGCCCAGGATCTCGAGGGGGCGCTGACCGTGGAAGCGCTGGCTGACCAGCTATCCTGGCTGGCGGACATGCTGCTGACCGAAACCATGCACCGCACCTGGCCACTTGTCGTGCGACGCGAAGACAACGAACCCGTTGCGCCACCGCGCATGGCGGTGATCGCGTATGGGCGACTCGGAGGAAAGGAAGTCGGCTATTCCTCAGACCTGGACATCGTGTTTGTCTATGATGATGACCGCGAAGACGCGGGCGAACTCTATGCGAAGCACGGCAGACGCATGTCATCCTGGCTCTCCACGATGACCTCATCGGGCCGCCTCTACGAGGTCGACCTGCGGTTGCGCCCGGACGGCGACGCCGGCCTGCTGGCACAGTCGATCGAGGCTTTTGAGCAGTATCAACTCACGCACGCCTGGCCCTGGGAGCACCAGGCGCTGACACGGGCCCGCTTCGCTGCTGGCGACGCGCGCGTCGGAGCACTCTTCGAGCAGGTTCGCAGGCGAATCCTGACTTTGCCGAGGGACCCGGACAAACTGCGGGACGACGTGTGCGCCATGCGACTTAAAATGACCGCCGGGCACCTCAACAAGTCCGGGGACTTCGATATCAAGCACGATCCCGGCGGCATGGTGGACCTGGAATTCGTGACCCAGTATCTGGTGCTTCGCTACTCTGGCAGCAACCCGGTATTGATCGGGAATCTGGGGAACATTGCCTTGTTGCGGCTGTGCGGCGAGGCTGGACTGATCGACATGGATCTTGCCCGACGCGCGGGCGATGCTTATCGCAACCTGCGCCGTCGGCAGCACGAAGTACGATTGCAAGGCCTCGACAAGGCGCGCGTGCCCCAGACGGAACTTGCCCAGGAGCGCGCGACGGTTCGGGAACTTTGGGCCTCGGTGCTCGGGTCGTGACCCCCGGCCTGACCCGTGGGCATTACGCTGTGAGGCCCCTTTGGCCGGTCGATCAACGAAGAGAAGCCGGATCGAGGCGCGGGCTGTGCGCCGCGCCGGCCGGCGGCTAAAATACGCGCAAGACCGCTCACCCCCCTACTGATCCCCGAAAGATGAAAGATCCGTTGCGCCCATTTCTGTCGTTGCCCGAAGGCCGCTCGAAAGTGCTGCTGCACTCCTGCTGCGCGCCGTGCTCGGGTGAAGTCATGGAGGCCATGCTCGTCGCCGGCATCGACTACGACATCTTCTTTTACAACCCCAATATCCATCCGGTCAGCGAATACGAAATCCGCAAAAACGAAAACATCCGCTTTGCACAGGCCCATGGCATCCGGTTCATCGATGCCGACTACGATGTCGATCACTGGTTCGAACGCGTCAAGGGGCTGGAAGATGCGCCGGAGCGTGGTGAGCGCTGCACCGCCTGCTTTGACATGCGCTTTGAGCGCACCGCACTGTACGCCCACGAGCACGGCTACGACACGATCACAAGCTCGCTCGGCATTTCGCGCTGGAAAGACATGAACCAGATCAACGGTTGCGGCGAGCGCGCGGCAGGCCGTTATGACAAGCTGGTTTACTGGACCTACAACTGGCGCAAGCAGGGCGGCTCGGCGCGCATGATCGAGATCAGCAAGCGGGAGCACTTTTACCAGCAGGAATATTGCGGTTGCGTCTATTCGCTGCGCGATACCAATCGCTACCGGCGCGGGCAAGGGCGCGATCGCGTGGAGCTTGGCGTGAAATTCTATGGCAGCAACCCTGCCGTGCCCGAACCGGCCGTCAACCCGGTGACTGTCGTGCTGCCGACCGACGCTGCACAGGCAGCCCAGGCGGCGACACCGCACGCCGACCACACGAAGCCAGCCTAGAGCATCGAGGATCCGCGGCAAATCCTGAGGCGAAAGCGCTCCAGCAACTCGGTGAAAATATCGCCGCCGAGCGTTGCGAATTCAACGAGGCGATCCTGCCCGAACGCCACGCCGCCCGCAAAACTGCGCGCGGGATGCGTCATCAGCAAGGACCCGTCGGTTGCATGGCGCAACCAGGCCTCAAGCAGTACCGGATACGGTGGATGCGGGCGATCAAAATCGTAGGATCCGAAAAACCCCAGGTTGCATTTCAGGCCTGAAAGGCGCGCACGCGCTGCCATTGCGGGGCCGCCAAGAGCCGCGATCACTTGCGGCTTGAACCGCTGCATGAAGGGCAGTGATCGGTCGAGCTCGCCCGGCACCGTATCGCGCAGCCACGGCGGGCTCACCGCATACCGGGACAGGACGACATCGATCAATTGGTCTCGGATGACCGGCAACTGATGGACATGCAGGTGCCCGTCGACAAAATCCGGGGCCCGGCCGGCATGCTGCTCGAACCGGTCAAGCTGATCCATGATCTGGGCGCGCACGCCTGTTGACTTCAGCCGTCGGGTGTATGCCAACGCCACCAGCACGGGGTGCGATCGGTAAACCCCCGCACCCCCCAGGGACTCGGTAAAGTTCAGGTGCAAGCCCAGGTCGACGTCAAGGCCGACCAGATCGCGCGCGCGCGCGGCGAAACCGGGCGAGCCGGTCAGACAACTGACCGCGCTGAGTCGACCTGCTGCGGCAAGCTCTACAATGCCTGCGTCCACGCCGGGCTCGATACCGTAGTCGTCGGCGCAGACGACGATGCGAGCCGCCTGGAGCGCATCTTGCGTCGGGCTATTTTCGGGCTGTGATTGCATGCGTCGTGTCGTACATCAGGTTGGTTGGTTCATTGCCGTCGGCTGCGCGGCCTCGCTGACACATTGGCTGGTGGTGGTTGCCATCGTGGCCGGCTTTTCGGTGCCGCCGTTGGTCGCCAACCTCGCCGGATGGCTGGTTGCCTTCACCGTGTCGTTCAGCGGCCATTATCACCTGACGTTTCGCTACCAGAAAACGAGCTTGTGGCCCGCGGCAACCCGGTTCTTCGTGGTGTCGGCCATCGGATTCGGCATCAACGAAGCCTCGTACGCCTGGCTGTTGCACGCCACGACCATGCGTTACGACGTCCTGCTGTTCCTGGTGCTGGTGGGCGTGGCGGTACTGACGTTCGTGTTGAGCCGGCTCTGGGCGTTCAGGCCTGCGGCATCCTGAGCCCCGCCGTGCGGGCGGTGCGCGGTGCCCAGCGATTGCCGAACCAGATACAGCGGCCGCCCTTTGACCTCGTCGAAGATGCGGGCGATATATTCACCCACGATGCCGACCGAAATCAGATTAATACCCGAGAAGAACAGCAAAATCGTGACGATGGTCGGCCAGCCACTTACCGGATTCTCGTAGAGCAGGTATTCGCCGACGATGTAGAGACCGTAGGCGAACGAACAGATTGAAATCACGAACCCGGTCAGGCTGACCGCACGCAACGGCCATGTCGTGAAGGCAGTGAGGCCGGCCAGGGCCAGCCCCAGCAACCGGATGGCGCTGAAGTGCGAACTGCCGTGCTGGCGATTGGCAGGCTTGAACGTCAGCGCCTCGGATTGATAACCCACCCAGGCGTACAGGCCTTTCATGAACCGGTTGCGCTCTGGCAATTGCATGAGCGCATTGACCACTGCGCGATCCATGAGCCTGAAGTCGCCGGCATCCTGAGGTACCTGCACGCCGCGCGGCCCGGTGAGCAAGGAGTAGAACAAACGTGTTCCCAGCCGCTTGCTCCAGGACTCATCGTCCCGATTTTCGCGCACGGCATACACCATATCGACGCCAGCCTCCCATCGCGCGAGCATGGTGGGGATCAGATCGGTCGGGTGCTGGAGATCGGCATCCATCAAAATGACGACCTCCCCCTGCGCTGCCTCCAGTCCCGCGGTAATGGCCGGCTCCTTGCCAAAATTGCGGGTGAGCTGAACATAGCGAAAGCCGGGGTTGCCGACCCACGCAGCCATCAGGGCGCAGGTCGCGTCGCGGCTGCCATCATCCACGACAATGACCTCCCAGCTGGCGCCAGTACGCACGAGAACCGATTGCAAGTCCGGCAGCAGCAACGTCAGGTTGTCATGTTCATTGAAGGCGGGCACCACGCAACTCACCATGGCACGCGAGAGGTCGCGTCGAGGCAGCCCCGGGTTCGGGTTCCGGGCCGCAGTGCCTGATCCGGCAAAAGTGTCGTCTGAGTTCATGCGGTCATTGTCGTGTGGGGCATACCGTTATCATAGCGTCCAACACGCCCCCTCATGGGGCATTCTTGATGGCCAGGCTGGCGCTGAAGATCGCCCCGATCATCAAAGCGCCGCCGATCACGGTGCGCAGGGAGGGCTCCTGCCCGAAGAGCAGCCAGGCAAAGGCGATCGCATAGACGGGCTCCAGCGATACGACCAGACCCGCAGTGCGCGCGGGCAATTGGCGCAGGCTCGACACGAAAAGCCAGTGCGCCAGACCCGTACAGACGACGCCCAGGACCAGGATCCAGAGCCAACTGGCCACGGTGACCTCCCCCAGATGCGGCATGACCCAACCGCTGAGCAATACGAACACGATGACGTTCTGTGCACCGGCGACCCGAAAAGCATCCATGCCAGAGAGCGAACGCCGATTGATGACGGCGAGCATGCCGAACGTCGCGCCGGACAACAACCCCCAAAGGAGCCCTTCGGTGCCGCGATCCGCCAGTGAAAAGGATGGAGTGACCAGCACCAGGCCCGCGCTGACAACCGCCAGGCGCAACCATTCGGCCCGGGAGACGCGCTCGCGCAACAGTGCCCATTCGACGAAGGTGATGAAAGCCGGAAAACTCGCGAAGCCAAGAGTGGCCACCGCGATACCGCCAACTTTGACGGAGACGAAAAACGTCACCCAGTGCACTGCGAGCATCGCCCCCGACAGCAGCAGCGCTCGCCAGCGCGAGGCGACCCCCACGCCTGCGCCGCGGCTCACCCCCGCCACGCGGCTGAACACCGCGAGCGTCATCACGGCAAACAGCGACCGCCCCCATGTGATGATGGTTGCGTCCGCCTGGATCAACTCGCCCAGAATGCCGCAGATGCCGAAGCAAATGGCGACGAGGTGGATGGCAAAAAGCGACTGCGAACGACTCATTGATCTGCAAAGGATCGAAAATTAAGGGTTAACCCTGATAAACCAAAAGGTACAACCGCCTTAGGATAGAGGCTCACGCCCTCGCCTTGGAGCGCCACGATGCCAACGGGCATATTACTCGCCAGTCGCCTGCACCCGGGCCAATGGACGTTGAGGGCTTTTGTCGCGCTGATGTACGCGATCATGCTCTGCCCGCTGGTCTTTGTCGTCTGGCTCAGTTTTTTCAAGGACGCGATCCTTTACTTCCCGCCGTCGGGCTACACGCTGTCGTGGTATCTCCACGCCTGGGAAAACCAGGCATTCGTCAACGGCTTCATCTTTAGCCTGCAGGTCGCCTCGCTCTCGGCGTTCATCGGCGTCGGGCTGGGCGTGCTCGCCGCACTGGGCATCGCGCGTTATGGATTCAAGGCAGGCAAGTGGGTCAACACCCTGCTGCTTTCCCCATTGCTCATGCCCGGGATCGTGGCCGGCATCGCCATCTATCTCTTTTACCTGCAGGCCGAAAATATCCTGGACGAGGATATCGTCGGAACCTTCGGTGGACTCGTGATTGCGCACGTGTGCCTGACCATCCCCTGGACGGTGCGCCTGGTCTCGGCCAGCATGCAGGGCCTGGACTCCTCCATGGAAGAAGCGGCCCGCAACCTCGGCGCGAGCGGCCCGAAGGCGTTTTGGCGGGTCATCCTGCCGATTCTGCGTCCGGCGATCGTTGCCGCCGCACTGTTCAGTTTCATTGTTTCGTTCGAAAACCTGGAGCTATCCCTTTCGCTGGTGGGCCCGGGAAAAACGACGCTGCCGATCGCGATCATGCAGTATCTCGAGTTCAACCTCGACCCCACGATTGCAGCGGTTTCCTCGGTTCAGATCCTGTTGCTGGGCATCATCATGCTGATCACTGACCGCTTCGTCAAACTGAGCCAGGTCGTGTAGCCATGGCACGCGTCTACCTGGAAAACCTCGGAAAAAGCTACGGCGCGACGCCCGCCGTCGCAAACTTCACGCTCGACATCGCCGATGGCGAACTGGTTTCCTTCCTTGGTCCGAGCGGATGCGGCAAGACGACCACGCTGCGCATGATCGCCGGCTTCATCGAACCCACCGAAGGTCGGGTGCTGTTCGATGACGTGGATGTCACGCGGTTTCCTGCGCACCGGCGCAACACCGGCATGGTGTTTCAGCGCTATGCGCTCTTCCCCCACATGACCGTATCCCAGAACGTGTCGTTCGGGCTTGAAATGCACAAAGTTCCGGCAGCAGAGCGCGGTCGCCGGGTCCGGGAGGCGCTTGACATGGTGCGCATGGCATCGCTTGGCGAGCGCTATCCCCGGCAGCTCTCCGGCGGTCAGCAGCAGCGCGTCGCGATCGCGCGTGCGCTGGCAATCGAACCAACGGTGTTTCTGCTGGACGAACCCCTGTCGAACCTCGATGCGAAACTGCGCCTGGAGGTTCGCGAGGAAATCCGGGCGCTTCAGCGCCGGCTGGGTCTGACGACGATATTCGTGACGCACGACCAGGAGGAAGCGCTCGCGATGTCGGATCGCATGGCCATCATGCAGGACGGAATCGTGCGGCAAGTCGGAACGCCGGACGACCTCTACGAGCGCCCCGAGAGCCTTTTCGTGGCCGACTTTCTGGGCAAGATGAATTTCTTCTCCGGCCGGCTGATCCGGCCGGGGCAATTCGAGACCGAGGCCGGCCCGCTACTTGCCGTCAGTTCAGAGAAAATCTCGGCCACGCGCGTCGGGGTCAGGCCCGAGCGCATCGCGCTCTCGACCGTGGCGGGAAACGGCAACGCGGTGCCCGTCATCGTGGAGGCGATCGCCTTCCTTGGGCCGCATGTCAACGTGCGGCTCGACGGACCGGGCGGTTTGCGGCTGCTGTGTCAGCTGCCGAACACCGGGGCGTGGCGAAAACTGGCGCTCGCGCCAGGCCAACATGCCTTTGCGGTGTTCGAGAGCCGTGACTGCGTGCTCTTTTCGGAATGAGAGGCCGTCATGGACGCCCAAGCGCAATCCGGAGGTAAACGCGGCATGCTGGGCGCCGCGCTTGCCTTCCCGGCCTCGCTGGTGGTTCTCGTGATCATGATGGTTCCGCTGGTCATGATGCTGCGATACAGTTTCAACCAGTACGATCCCGTGCAAATGATGAAGGCGGGCTTCACGCTGGAGAACTATGTCAAGTTCTTCTCCGATCGCTACTACCGCGCCGTGTTCGCGGACACCTTCATGGTGGCTGCCCTCTGTACGGTCCTGGCCCTGGTGCTCGGGTTTCCGGTTGCGTACTTCCTGGCGCGCACGCGCACGCGCCACAAGAGCCTTCTCATTATCCTGCTGGTGTTCCCGCTGCTCGTGGGCAACGTCGTGCGAGCCGCCGGCTGGATGGTCGTGCTCGGCAACGCCGGGTTCGTCAATGCGGTGCTCATGCACCTGGGTGTCATCGAGCAACCGCTGAAGCTGCTTTACACGCCGCTCGCCGTCGTAATCGGCACGACCGCAGTTGTCATGCCCTACATGATCCTGACGCTGCAGAGCGTGCTTGAAGGCGTCGACTTCTCGATAGAAGAAGCGGCACGCAACCTTGGCGCGGGATCCGCGACCACGTTCTGGCGCATCACCCTGCCCATTGTCCTGCCCGGGGTCGCAGCAGGCACGATGCTGGTCTTCATCCTGTGCATGAACGCCTATGCGACGCCTGTCCTGCTCGGCGGAAGCGGAATCACGATGATGGCGCCGGCACTCTACCAGCAGATTGCCCGGGCATCGAACTGGCCGTTTGGCGCAGCCCTGGCGGGAATTCTGATCGTGGCGACGCTCTGCATGGCGCTTGCCTCGAACTGGCTAATCCACCGGCGCTACGTGCGCACCATGGCTTCCTGAACGGGCGCCGGGACGACAGGGACGGGAATCGGGATGGCGGGAACCACACTGGGCGTCAAGGTTGACGAATCGCTGCGCGAGCGGCTGAGACGGGCGGCCGATCGGCTCGGCTGCACGCCGCACTGGCTGCACAAACAGGCGCTGCTCGGTGCGATCGAGCGCATCGAGCGCGGCGAACGGCTTGCCGACTTCGCCCCGACCAGCGGGTTCGACGATCGCGATGCGCGCCCGCAATCCGGGGACGCGTTTGACGCGGTCCCCTTCTTCGACTTCTGTCAGGATGTCCAGCCGCAGACCGTGCTGCGTGCTGCAATCACTTCCGCATGGCGGCGTCCAGAGCCCGAGTGTGTGCCGGCGCTGATCGCGCAGGCGCGCCACGATGCTGAACCGCAGACGGCTGCGCTTGCGCTGCGCCTGGTGCGCGCACTGCGCGCCAAGAAGAAGGGAACTGGCGTGGAAGCGCTGATCCAGGAGTTCTCGCTATCGACTCAGGAGGGCGTGGCCCTGATGTGTCTGGCCGAGGCCCTGCTGCGCATTCCAGACCGATCGACGCGCGACGCGCTGATCCGGGACAAGATTTCAAAAGGTGACTGGAAATCCCACCTGGGCGCCTCGCCCTCGCTGTTCGTGAATGCGGCGACGTGGGGGCTCGTGCTGACCGGCGAACTGGTGTCGGCCAGCAGCGAAAAACGGCTCTCACGTGCAGTGACGCGCCTGATCGGCAAGGGCGGCGAGCCGGTGATTCGCCAGGGCGTGAATATGGCGATGCGGATGATGGGCGAACAGTTCGTCACAGGGCAAACCATCGCCGAGGCGCTGGCAAACAGCGCAGCCCTGCAGGCACGCGGCTTCCGCTATTCGTACGACATGCTCGGCGAGGCCGCCACCACGCGCGAGGATGCGCACCGCTACTTCAAGCTATACGAGCAGGCAATCCACGCCATCGGCAAGGCTTCGGCGCGCAAGGGTATCTATGCCGGAGCGGGGATCTCGGTCAAGCTCTCGGCCCTGCACCCGCGATACGCGCGCGCGCAGCGCGACCGGGTCATGGGCGAACTGCTGCGTGATCTCACCGAACTTTGCCGGCTTGCGCGGCACTATGAGATCGGACTGAACATCGACGCCGAGGAATCCGACCGGCTTGAGCTTTCGCTCGATTTGCTCGAGGCGCTATGCCTGGATCCCGGACTCGGCGACTGGAACGGCATCGGCTTCGTCGTGCAGGCCTATCAGAAGCGGGCGCCGGGCGTCATCGATTATCTGGTGGATCTCGCGCGCCGAAGCGGGCGTCGCCTGATGGTGCGTCTGGTCAAAGGCGCCTATTGGGACAGCGAGATCAAGCACGCGCAAGTCGATGGACTGGAAGGCTATCCCGTCTTCACGCGCAAGGTCTACACAGACGTGTCCTACCTGGCATGCGCGCGTCGCCTGCTCGCGGCGCCGCAGGCCGTGTACCCGCAGTTCGCGACGCACAACGCCTATTGTGTCGCGGCCATCTACGAGATGGCCGGTCCCGACTTCTATCCGGAGCAGTACGAGTTCCAGTGCCTTCACGGGATGGGCGAGCCGCTCTATGAAGAAGTGACGGGACCGGTCGCGCAGGGAAAACTCGCGCGTCCATGCCGGATTTACGCGCCGGTCGGAACCCACGAAACGCTGCTGGCGTACCTGGTGAGACGATTGCTCGAAAATGGCTCCAACACATCGTTCGTCAATCAGATCAACGATCCCGCCATCCCGACCGAGGACCTGATCGCCAATCCGGCCGAAGCGGCATTGCTGATCGACCCGATCGGTCGCCCTCATGATCGGATACCGCTTCCGCGGGAGCTATTGAACGAAACCTCGGAGGGCGGGCGGCTCAATTCGGCGGGGCTGGATCTTTGCAACGAACAGCGCCTGGCGTCGCTCACCGGAGCGCTGTTACAAGGCGTGCGAACCGACTGGCGCGCCGCGCCCATGCTCGCCGGACCCCAGCGCCCCTGGGACGAAACACGCGCCCTCGCACTGCTGAATCCGGCCGACCACCGCGATCGGATCGGGTTCGTGATGGCGTCAGATGCCAGCGACGTGCGTGTTGCGATTGCCCAGGCCGAATCGTCGGCCCCGATATGGCAGTCGACGCCGCCCTCGGAGCGTGCGCAGTGCCTGCTGCGGGCAGCCGACGGCCTTGAGGCGGCCCAGCAACCACTCGTGGGGTTGCTGATCCGTGAAGCCGGTAAAACCTTCCCGAACGCGGTCGGTGAAATCAGGGAGGCCGTGGATTTCCTGCGCTTCTATGGTGCACAAGCGGCACAATCGCTGTCCAACGATACGGACCGGGCGCTCGGCGTGGTTGCCTGCATCAGCCCCTGGAACTTCCCGCTCGCCATCTTCACCGGGCAAATCGCCGCAGCGCTCGCGGCGGGCAATACGGTGCTGGCCAAGCCGGCCGAACAAACGCCCCTGGTGGCTGCGGCTGCCGTCAGGATCCTGCATGAAGCCGGTGTGCCTGCCGGTGCGCTCCAGTTACTGCCAGGCGACGGTGAAACGATCGGTGCGGCGCTTGCCGCCTCGCACCATGTACAGGCGGTGATCTTTACGGGGTCGACCGAAGTCGCCCGGACGATCAACCGCCAGATCAGCGGCCGGCTCGACGCCTGTGGCAACCCGGTCACGTTGATCGCCGAAACCGGTGGACTCAACGCCATGGTGGTCGACTCTTCGGCGCTCGCCGAACAAGTGGTGGCCGACGCACTCGTGTCAGCCTTCGACTCCGCGGGCCAGCGTTGCTCGGCCCTCCGGCTGCTCTGTCTGCAGGAGGAATCTGCGGACCGTGTCCTCGAGATGTTGCGCGGGGCGATGCGGGAACTGCAGGTCGGAAATCCCGATCGCCTGTCGACCGACATCGGGCCCGTCATCGACGAGACTGCACGTCAGCGTCTGCTGGAGCACATCGAGAACATGCGACGCGCAGGCAGGCCCGTGACGCAGTCGCCGCGATCATCCTCGTGCCAGCATGGAACGTTTGTCGTGCCAACCCTGATCGAAATCGATTCGGTTGACGCGATAGGCGGCGAGGTCTTCGGACCGGTATTGCACGTGATTCGCTACCGCAGGGAGCACGTGGGTGCACTGGTCGATGCAATCAACGCGACGGGATACGCCCTGACCTTCGGGGTGCACAGCCGCATCGACGAAACCATCGGACAGCTTGCCGAGCGAACGCGCGCGGGCAATGTCTATGTGAACCGCAACATGGTGGGCGCGGTGGTCGGCGTCCAGCCCTTTGGCGGGGGAGGCCTGTCGGGCACCGGGCCGAAGGCGGGCGGGCCGCTCTATCTTGGGCGACTGCTCGCCACGCGCCCCAACAGATTGCCCGCCTGGGCCTGCGAGCAGTCGGGCTGGCCAAGAGAGCAGTCTCTGCCGGGGCCCACCGGTGAAAGCAACATCTACAGCCTCGCGCCGCGAGGCCGGGTGCTTTGCTCGGCCATCACGTCGGCCGGGGTCAAGGCACAATGGAGCGCTATAAAACAAACGGGCAACCGCGCTGTCTGGCTCGACCATCCCTGCCTGCGGCAATGGCTCGGGCAAGGTCACATTGCGACGAATGATCAGATCGTCATTTCGGGCGAGCACCCCGAGCGTGATGCGGCCGCGATGCGCTGCG
>CAITPF010000017.1 GCA_903894155.1 uncultured beta proteobacterium
ATCGCGATCAGCGCGTCAGCCGATCTTCCCTTTAACTTTGTCGTGAAGCCATGAAGGAGTCGGCTGCGCGCGCTATCTGTCCGGCAATGCGCTCTGGGTGACGAATCCGATTCGGTTCAAGCCGGATTTTTGTACCAGGGACAACAGGAAGGCGATGCGCTCGTAGCGAGCATTTTTATCGCCCTGAATTTCGACGTTCGGCAAGCTTCCTCCTGCGGCGCGATGCTGGAGATTGAGCAGGAGTTCGGAGTCACTGACATGGATGCTGTTCATGAAGTAGTCACCGTCTTCAGTGACGGATAGCCGCAAAGCTTCTGGCGCGACGGTCAGCGGCTTGCTGCTGACCCTTGGCAAGTCAAGATGTACTGCGTGCTTCACAACCGGAATGGTCACAATAAAAATAATGAGAAGCACCAGCATGACATCAACGAGCGGCGTCATGTTGATCTCGTTCATGCCCTCGTCGGATTCCTCTTGACAGGAGAACGCCATGATCAGCCCTTTTTATGTGATTTGTTGTCGACGCGCGTCCCCGTGACAAAGTATGCGTGAAGATCGTGAGCGAACCGCTTGAGCTGCGACAGGACGGTTTTGTTGGCTCGGTTCAGGGTGTTGTATCCGAGAACGGCGGGTATCGCGACGCCCAGGCCGAGTGCGGTCATGATCAATGCCTCGCCAATGGGACCCGCGACAAGTTCGATCGAGGTCTGGCCGCTGCTGCTGATGCCGATCAGGGCGTGATAAATGCCCCACACTGTTCCGAATAATCCAATGAACGGAGCTGTGGAACCGATCGACCCAAGCACTGCCATGCCGGACTGGAGACTCGATGCACTGATGTCAATCGATTGATGCAGGCCACGCGTAACCCAGTCGCTGAAATCCAGTCGATCATGCAATTGCGGTTGTTCAGCCTGTCTGCTCGCGCAGTGACTCTGCCGGATATGAACCACTGCTTCGTGCCCCCGGGATGCCAGGAGGTAGAAGGGGTTGTTGCTCGATGGCCCCAGTTGAATCAGGCCGTGTTCCAGATTGGTGCTGTGCCAGAAACCTTCAACCTTGCTTGCGAGTCTGCGCTGCCAAATCAGATTTACCGTTTTTAGCGCAATGAGAATCCAGGTCGTGATGGACATCGTAATCAGGAGGATCGCAACGCCAGTGGTGATCGGATCGTCCAGCGACCAGATTGTGAGTGGGGGGAAGGTTGAGCGCATCGGTACTGTCGGCTAAAGCAAGCGGGAAACTCTGCTAATTATAAATGATAAGCATTCGCGTTACTTGGCAACGTGCCTGATCGCCGGCGCGCGTTCATGTCGGCCATGGCCGATGGGGTCAAGTGTGCCGCCACCGGGCGAAGCGTCCAGCTTTGTGTCACGCTGCGCATTTTGAGCGGGTTGGCTTCTTTCCGGCGATCCCCTGGTCGGCAACTGCTGTCAAATGACGACCAGGCGCTGCGGCTGTTTGAAATTGGGTATTAATTCTGGTCGAAGGCCTGACAGTCATGATAAGTTCATACTCTGCGTCAACCAAACGACAATAAGGGTTCTGCCATGC
>CAITPF010000018.1 GCA_903894155.1 uncultured beta proteobacterium
CAGAATCGTCCAGAGTTTGCTAAAGGACGAATCCCCTGGATCGCCGGCCGACAACAGCGGCGCGTAGCCTGGCGCGCTCGGCGTAAGCACGAAATCGCATGACCCGAAAAGCTGATCGCACCGCGCGCGCCCTTGTCGCGCAAGTTCGTACGCTTCGGCCACAGCGGCTTGTGGCAACTCCAATCCGCGGGCGATCTTGCTCTGAACTCCATTGGAAAGCTGCGCGCGATGGGATTGCCACTCCGTGGCTAGCGAGGCGCATGCCTCGGCGTCGCTGATCGTATCGAGCGCGAAGCCCAGGCGTTCGAATCCGGCCGGCAAAGCCAGATCGATGACGCGCAATCCTGCCGCGCGCAGCCAGGTTGCCGCCAGTTCCATCGCCCGCATCGTCGCGGGCTCCGCCAGTGCCCAGTAGGGATCGCGCACGATGCCAACGGTCAAGGGCGTGCCGACCAGGGCATCCACTGCGGGGTTTGGTTCTTCGCCCTTCAGGGCTGCGTAGGCAAGCCAGGCGTCCGTCACGGTACGCGTGTGCAGGCCGAGGGTGTCGAGCGACGGGGCAATGGTCTTAACCCCGTCCAATGGCATCCAGCCAAAGGAGGGTTTAAAGCCCACAATTCCGCAATAGGAAGCCGGCCGGACAATTGACCCGGCTGTTTGCGTGCTGAGCGCAAGCGGCACCATGCCAGCGGCGACCGCCGCCGCCGAGCCACTCGAGGATCCCCCCGGCGTGTGATCCGTGGAATACGGGTTGCGCGTGGCCGGCATGTTGCCGCGCGTCGCGAATTCCTGGGTGGTCGTTTTGCCGAGCACGATGGCGCCGGCCGCTCGTGCGCGAGCAACGATCGTTGCGTCGCAACTGGCGCGATGCGTGGCATAGATCGGCGAGTTGCATCCCGTGACCATGCCCTGCACATCGATAATGTCTTTGACGGCGATGGGGATCCCGCGCAGGGGACTGCAATCGTATTCTGCGCGACTCAAACTGCCCGGGCCCAGGCCCGGCGCAGCGACGGCATCGCCTGCGCCAATGGATGCGTTTGCATCATCCTTATTGAATGCTTCGATGACATTGACCGCGTCGATCGCCGCTGCGCGGGCTAATGCATCCTCCGGCGCGAGGCTTGCCCATGCGCCGACGGCAGGCTCGCGTGTTGCAATGATCGCCAGGCAGTCACGCACCAGACCAACGGATTCCAGGGCGCCCGAGCGCAGTGCGTTTGCGGCCTGCACGAGGTTCAGAGGAAAGCCTGGACTTGCGCGCGACGTCATTCCCGCCCCTCGCTCAGCCGCGCGGCTCGCACGCGACGAGAAAACCCTCGGTCGCCTGCGCATGCCCGTCATCGAACATCAGCGTGCGCTCGGGCCAGCGCAGCGCGGCCAGGCGCGCGTTGGTGCCGGTCGTGACGCCGTCGCTGCGTTCCTTCCATTTGGCGCCCACCGAGAAGTCCACGCAAAAAACATTGCCACGCAGCCCATGCCATTCGTTCGGGCTGAGTTCGCTGAACAGATCCTGGTTGAAAGATCCTTCAGGGGGCACCGTGCGCCTGCGCACCGTGCGCCAGTAGTGCCCCACGATCACCGGGACATCATCGGCATACTCGTCCCACCAGCCCAGCCGGCGCACGAAGCGCCACTTGCCGCCGGAATAGAAGGGTTGGGCGACGCCCGGATCGATGATCGCTTCCGCACCCGAGGTCATGACCTTGAGCGGATTGGTCATCTGCTTGCTGTACTCAAGCTCGGCAAGCGCCGGCAGAAACGGCGGCTGGCGCTGCGGGTCCTCCAGGTCGTGCGTCCAGAGGCCGGATTCCTCGTCGAGCCGTCGCCGCAGATCTCCGGCTGTCGCCTCGCGCAACGCGATCTCTTCCCAGGCGTCGTATTGCGCGCGCACGTGGCACGCAGGCACCGTGCGCGCCCGGTCAACCAGGGTGTCGTTCCAGACCGCGTGCACCACGCGAAGGTCGTCGCGCTCCAGCGCCACGGGCAGGCCCGAGAGAAACTCGATGATCCAGGTGCGCTCGTGTGGTTGCGGGCGTCGCGCGAAAGTGTATTTCCTCAAATCCCGATCAAGGCGCTCATCGAAAAACCACCCGGAGCCATCCTTGGCATCCTCGCGCAGCAGGTTGACCTCGTGGTTGCCCAGTACGGCCAGGGCGCGCCCGGCGCCGATCCAGCGGCGCGCAAGCTCCAGCACCGCGATGCTGTCGGGTCCCCGGTCGACGAAATCCCCAAGGAAAACGACGCGCCGCCCGGCGGGGTGGTTGCCGTCGCGGTCGTAGCCCAGGTGCCCGAGCAGGCTCACCAGCGCATCGAATTCACCATGGATATCGCCGACGATGTCGAGCGGGCCTTCAGGCAGCGGTTGGACCAGGCTCATGATGTGCGTGCGTCAATAGGTTGTGAATTCATTTCCCGATCGCCTTGCGCGCCATCGCGTAGCCGGATTCGACCAACTGCTGCAGCGTCGAAGCTGAAAAGTCGTAGTCGCGCGAACCGCCGTCCTCGTCGCTATTCTCGCGCACGATCCGGGTGATCTGCATCGGGGCGTCCTCACCCATCAGCTGGATATAGAGCGGGTTGCTGCGCAGCCGGCGCGCTGTCTGCAGCGGCAGATCGCCCTGAATGTCCTCGACCAGTTTGCGAAAATCGCGCAACGTGCGCTCGGTGCGCGTGTCGCTGCGAATGCGCTCTGAATAGAGAATCTCGTCGCGCCGGGTCATGACTTCCATCAGGTTTTCCGGCAGGTGCGTGCGCTTGCCGGGGAATAGATCGATCACATAGACCTGCTTGCCCGTTGCCCCGCAGCGTTCGATCACGATCTCAAGCGGCGAGTTGCTCACGATGCCGCCATCCCAGTAATGGCGCCCTTTGATGGTCGTCCACTGGAATGCTGGCGGCAGGCTGCCGCTGGCAAGGATATGTTCGGGCGTGAGCTTTCCCGCGTAGCTGTCGAAAATGACCAGTTCGCTCGTTTCGATATCCACGGCGCTCACAAGCAGCCTGATGGGGCTCTTGGCCAGCCGATCGAAATCCACGTACTTTGTGAGCAGGGCGCGCGCGGGCGACATGTCGTAGAGGCTGGACCAGTGCTGCGGCATCTGGCCGAAGCTGAACGTGGGCATCAGCCAGCGCGGGGTGAAAAAATTCGGCACGCCGAACATCGCGATCTGGCTGGATGCGACAGAGCGCCGAAGGTGTTCGTCAGGGATGATCGGCGAAATCGTCGCGAGATCCGCCCAGAACCCTTCGAGCGCCTCGACCGGATGATCCGGGTTGCCCGCGATCACCGCGCCATTGAAGGCGCCGATCGACACGCCGGACACGATGGCGGGCCGCACGCCGGACTCGACCAGCGCCTTGACCGCGCCATATTCAAAGGCACCGTAGGCTCCGCCCCCTTGCAGGATCAGCACCGTCTGGCTCGGGATGGAGGACAGCTTGAAGGCAGGATCCGCCAGGTGTGCCTTCTGGTCGCGGATGTTGGTGCGGTTGCGGATCAGTTGCTCGACGATCTTGGTCTCTTCCGAGGGCCGGCCCAGCGAAAACAGCGCGCGCGGCACGTCGTTGCGCAGGTAGAACGAGGCGAAGGAGCCCGATTCGAGCGAACCACGGTCGATCTTCTCGTAGGGCTCCTCGATGCGACCGAGCAGGTTGAAGTTCAGCTCGAACACGTGGCTGAAAAAGTAGCTCACCGCGTCGTAGGGCTCGCGCCGCCCCAGCATGTTGCGCGCGGCGAGCCGGCCCTGTCGTATGGCGTTATCCCAGTGCTCGATGCGGTGCTGCTCGTTGAAGACCGGATCGAAAAAGTTTGCCACATCGCCCGCGGCATAGATCCCGCGATGGTTGGTCTGCAGGAAGCGGTCGACCATCACGCCGTGGTTCACGGTGATGCCACTGCCATGCAGGAAAGCCGTGTCAGGCGTGACACCAATCCCCACGACGACCATGTCGCAGGGCAGCGTTCGGCCACCATGCGTCACCACCGACGTCACGCGGTCGCCGCCTGCAAATGAAAGCGGGGTGTCATGCAGCACTACCTCGACGCCGTGGCGCTCAAGGACGGATTTGAAAAAATTCGACAGAGACGGGGTCTTCATCTTGCCGAGCACGCTCGCGCGCTCCTCGACGATGGTGACCGCAATGCCGCGCTCGCACAGGGAGGCGGCGACCTCAACGCCGACAAAGCTCGCGCCGATCACGACGGCACGCTTTGCGGTCAAGGCGTCTTCGCGCAGCGTGTGCGCATCGTGAATCGACCGCAGGTAATGCACGCCGGACAAGTCAGCCCCGGGGATCGATAGGCGGATGGGGGATGCGCCAGTCGCGATCAGCAGGTGGCCGAAGCGAATTTGATCGGCAGTGCGATCCGGGGCGCGCGTTGGATCGTCTTCTGACGCGTGTTTCGACGCGTGGCCTTCCCTGTGTTTGACCACACGCGGCGATGCCTGGGTGGCAGCCGCGCCTGGGTTCGCGCCTATCGTCACCAGATGCTTGCGCGCATCGACGGATAAGACATGGGCGCCCAGGACAACCTCGATCCCGAGTTCCTGAAACCGTGCCTCGGAAATGACGGGCCGCGGTGGCGTCTCCTGTGCGCTGGTGATAAACGTTTTCGACAGAGGAGGGCGCTGATACGGCAGGGCAGACTCCTCGCCGATCAGCAGGATACTGCCTGTCGCACCCTCGGCGCGCAGGGTCTCCGCGCATGTGGCGCCTGCGAGGCCGCCACCGATCACCACGAAATCCACTTGCCTGGCCATGTTGTCACCTGTCCTCTTCGCGCATGCCGCACCGGGCGTCACGACTTGCCCCGGGTCCCACGCGCGCGCGGCACTGACAATTCATTGACACTGCCGCTTCCCCATTGTAAGTTGGCCGGGCAGTATCCCCGCAGCCCTCCCAGAAGGGCGCTGAAGTACCGACGGAGACACGTCATGAAAGCAACTTGCATCATGCTGCGAGGGTTGTGCGCGGTGCTGGCGTTTGGGTTGACAGCCCTGGCGCAGGCGCAAATACAAACTCCAGCGCAGACTCAAACGACAACCACTGCTCCGACTCCGTCTCCAACGCCGGCCGAGCGCTCGTTTCCGTCGCATCCCATCCGGCTGGTGACCCCGTTTGCACCGGGCGCGACGACCGACATCCTGTCTCGCATCATCAGCGAGCACATGTCCGCTGACTGGGGCCAACCCGTGCTCGTGGAGAACCGTCCGGGGTCCACCGGGATGATCGGCACTGAACTTGTCGCGCGTGCCGCCCCCGACGGCTACACGCTTGTCAACGTGATCAGCAGCCACGTGGTCCTCAAAAACCTGCTCAAGCAGGTTCCTTTTGATCCGATCAAGGATTTCACGCCCGTGATCCTGTTGGCGCGCACGCCGCTGGTCATCGTCGTCAATCCTTCGGTTCCGGCGCGCACGGTGCCGGAGTTCATTGCCTGGGTGAATGCGCAACCGGGCGGTGTGGGCTATGGCACCTCGGGCATCGGCAGCGCCGTGCATCTCACGACCGAGCTCTTCAAGCAGCAGGCCAATGTCAACCTGCGCCATATCCCATACAAGGGCGGGGCGCCTGCGCTCACCGATCTGCTCGGCGGTCATGTCAAAGTGGTGACCTCAGCCATTTACACAGTGACACCGCAATTGCGTGACGGCTCGGTCATCCCGATCGCGGTCGCAAGCGCAAAGCGGCAGCCCGGATATGAAAACGTTCCCACGCTGGTTGAATCCGGATACCCCGGCGTCGTCAATGATGAATGGTGGGCGATTCTCGCGCCCGCAGGCACGCCGCGCCCAATCGTCGATAAGCTCAACGCCGAGATCATCAAAATATTCAACCAGCAGGCCGTGCAAAAAAAGCTTGCGGGTCTGAATATTGAATACGTTGGCGGATCGCCCGATCAGTTGAAGGAATATATGGTGAGCCAGGCCGCGTACTGGGAAAAAGTGATCAAGGCGGCCGATATCCAGCCGCAGTAGGCCCCTGGTCGCCACAGGTAGCCTCAGGGAGCCTCAGGGAGCCTCAGGTAGCCTTAGAGATAACCTCGGGGAGCCTCAGCTAGCCTCAGATAACCTCGGGGAGCCTGAGGGAACACCAGGAAGCCTCAGGTTCCCCGACGAGCTTCGTCTGCGGCAGCCAACGAAACATCTGCCCGCGCATTCCCCTCGCTGGTCCGACTGGTTCGCCTTGCGAACCTTTAGGCGGAGGGAGCGTTCATATGACAGCGACTTTTTCAGCGCGTGCTCGCGCGCTGGCGGGCAGTGTCCTTATTGAAAGTAGGGGTATGCGGCCACACGGCGCCCTGTCTCGCCCAAAATGGCGTCGTTCAACTCACCAAGGATCCGCCCGATGAAGCCCACCACGTTTACCCTGCACGCACTGGCCTCGCTGCTCGCCGCAGCCGGATTTCTGGCGCTGCCAGCCCAGGCGCAGCAGGCGCCGGCTGCCAAGCCCGTCAACGCGCCGCAGGTCGTGGATGCCATCCAGGACGTGTTCGGCGTGATCCCCGGACAGCGTCGCAACCACACGAAGGGCACCTGTGCCGTGGGCGAATTCGTCGGCACCAAGGAGGCGCAGGTCCTCAGCAAGGCGGGCCTGTTCTCCGGCCAGACGATCCCCGTGACGGCGCGGTTTTCGCTCGCGGGTGGTAACGCCAAGGCACCCGACGCGGCGCGCAGCCCGCGCGGCATGGCACTGGAGTTCAAGATGCCCGACGGCAGGCTGCAGCACATGACGATGCTCAACGTGCCGGTGTTCAGCGCCTCGGTGCCACAGACGTTCTACGACGCGCTGGTTGCGCAAAAGCCTGACCCCGCCACCGGCAAGCCTGACCAGGCCAAGATCGATGCCTTCCGCGCCAGCCATCCCGATGCTGCGCCGTTGGGTAAGTACCTCGCCGCCAATAACCCGCCGCAGAGCTACGCCAACGCGGCCTTCTTCGGCATCCATGCGTTCAAGTTCACCGACGCGCAGGGCAAGACGACGCTCGTCAAGTGGCGCTTCGTGCCGCAGGATGGCGTCAAGACGCTGACCGACGATGAGATGAAAGCGGCGCCCGCCAATTTCCTGGAAGACAAGCTCATCGCACGCACGGGCCAGGGCCCCGCGAAGTGGGACATGATCGTGACGATCGGCGAGGCGGGTGATCCGGATAACAACCCCACGCTGTTCTGGCCCGAAGGTCGCAAGGAATTCAAGGCAGGCACGCTGTCGATCAGCAAGGCGATGCCGCAACCAGGCGCTGCGTGCGAGCCCATCAACTTCGATCCGCTGGTGATGGTCGAGGGCATCGGCCCGACCGAAGATCCGATCCTGCTGTTCCGCTCGCCCGCGTATGCGGTGTCGTTCGGCAAGCGGCTGAGTCAGCAGTAGATCGAGCTGTTCGATCACTAGCCTGACTGCAGGCGGGTAACACCCCGCCTGCGACACCGCCGAGTGATCCTCGCGCGATTACTGCTCCTGCGGCAGCAAGCGCCGCGAGAGCAGTGACAGCATGGTCGAGCCGACGTAGCCGATCAATCCGAAGAGGATGACGCCGACATACAGGTCGGCGGTCCTGAAAGCTCGCGCCGAAATCAGCGCCCAACTGCCCAGCCCATTGACTCCGACCAGCATCTCGCAGACCACCGTCAGGATCAGCGCAACTGTCAGGCTGAGCTTCAGCCCGGGCATGATCTCGCGCAGTGCGCTCGGCAACGCGATCTTCAGGATCACCGCCAGGCGCGAAAGGTGCAGCACGCGGGCGACTTCATAAAGCCTGGGTTCGACCGATGCGAAGCCATTGATGGTCGCGAGCAGCATCGGCCAGAGCGCACCGAAGGCGATCACCGCAAACACCATCGAGTTGTTCAGCCCGAACAGCACAATGAAGACCGGGATCGTGGCCGATGCCGGCAGGGGCCGCAGAAACTCGAGCGTCGGGGTGAGCAAGCGCCGCAAAATTGCCGAACTGCCAATCAGGCTTCCCAGCGTGATGCCGACCACCGACGCAAAGGCCCAGCCGACCAGCATGCGCCACACGGTTGCATAAATCCTGCCGCCCAGATCCCCGGAAGAAAGCGCCCGTTCGAAGGCTTGCCAGGTGCGCAGGGGCGACGGCAGGAACACCGGCGACACAAGCTTGAGATCGGCGATCAGTTGCCAGACCAGGATCAGCGCGATCCCGAACGTGATGCTCGCCGCGCCCCAGGCCAGACGGGATATCGTCGCGCCCCAGGCAAGTCGGGATTGCGTCGTACTCCACGCCTGCCGGGACTTCGTCGCGCCTCCCGCAAGTCGGGCCATCACGTCGGGGCTCCCGTCAGGTCTGCATAGCCATAAAAGCGCTGCTGCGTCAGGATAAGCGCCTTGTTCAGCACAAAGCCCAGGATACCGATCCACAACAGGATCGCCAGCATCAGGGCGGGCTTGAGCGCCTGCTGCGCCATCATGATCGCGTAGCCCAGGCCAATTGGATTGGCGGCGATTTCGACTGTCACGGCCACGATCAGCGCAATGCCCGCGCCTAGCCGGAACCCGACAAATATCCGCGGCAGCGCGGCCGGGATCAGAATTTTGGCGGCGCGCTGAAAGAAACCCAGCCCAAGCACCCGCGCGACTTCAACGAGCCGTGGCTCGACCTCGGCGATCGCGGCGCGCGTCGTCATCAGCACCGGCCAGATGCAGGCGAAGCTCACGATCGAGATTTCCATCGCGTAGCCAAAGCCGGCAATGATCATGACAACAGGAATGAGCGCGACCGAGGGAATCGGCCGGATGATTTCCAGCGGAAACACGAAGAGTTTGTCCATGCGGGGCAGTGCACCCAGCAGTGTGCCCATCACCAGGCCGATCGCACCACCCGTCGCGAGCCCGCCGAGCACAGAGAGCAGCGTGTCGCGTGTCGAGGCGACCAGTGTCCCGTCGAGCAATGCCCCGATCAGCGTCGCTACGACGGCGCTTGGCGGCGCCAGCGTATCGCTCTGAACATTCGTCGACCAGAACGCGGTCTCCCATGCGAGCAAGGCGACAGCGGGGATCAGCAGCCCCCACAGCCGCTGCACGCCGCCAGCTTTAATGTTGCCGGCCACGCTCGGCGTCCTGGATGAAGTCAAACAGTTGGCGTCGCAACCTCAGGAATTCAGGCTGCTCGCGTGTGGTGAGCTGATCCCGGGGGCGGGGTAGCTCAACCGCGATTTCCATCCCTAACCGGCCGGGGTCGGCCAGCAACCCGATCACCCGGTCGCCCAGATAGATGGCTTCTTCAAGATCGTGCGTCACGAACAGCACCGAGGTCCCGGTCGATGCGACGATCGAGAGCACTTCGTCTTGCAGCGATTGCCGCGTCATGGCATCGAGCGCGCCGAAGGGCTCGTCCATCAGCATCACGCTCGGCTCCTGCGCCAGACACCGGGCAATTTGCAGGCGCTGCTGCATGCCGCCCGACATCTCGGCGGGATATTTTGTGGCGTGGTCCGCGAGCCCGACTTTGTGCAAGAGTTGTTCGATGAACTGCGCACGCGCGTGACGCGGGTACTTGCGTGCCTCCAGCGCGAGAGCAACGTTCTGCGCGGCCGTGCGCCAGGGCAGCAAGGCCTTCGTGTAATCCTGGAAGACAAAGGCGATGTCGCTGCTGGGCGCCGTGACGGGTGATTGCCGGTACGTGACCTGACCGCTTGCCGGCAGAATCAGGCCGGCCACCAACCGAAGAATCGTCGTCTTGCCCGATCCGGAAGGGCCGACAAGACAAACAAATTCGCCGGCGTCGACCTTAAGGCTCAGGCTCTCGATGATCGCCCGCCCGCCGAGCGTCACGCTCACATCCGCCATCCCGATCACGGGATCGCCGTGCGCCTGACGCGGTACGGCGTCCGTCATGCCTTGCCCTGCGCCCACCCGGGAAGGCGCACGATATTGACCAGCTTGTCGTACTCGCCCGCCAGATAGTGGGTGAGGTTGCGCTCGATGATGGGCAGCGCCATCAGGTGGTAATCATCCGTCAGCCCGCCCATATGGCAGGTCATGATGATCTTTTCCATGGTCCAGAGCTCGTGCTCCGGTGGAAGCGGCTCTTTGGAAAAGACATCGAGCGCCGCGCCAGCGAGATGGCCGGATCTGAGCGCCGCAATCAATGCCGATTCGTCGAGCACGCCGCCGCGCGCCAGGTTGATCACATAACTGCCTGGCTTCATGGCAGCGAGAACTTCGGCATTGACGATGTTGCGTGTCGCGTCCGTGAGTGGCGTCAACAGCACCAGATGATCGAGCTCGCCGACGACCTTGAGCAGATCGGTCATGGGGACCATCCTGTCAAATCCTGCAGTCTCGCGCACCGTCGAACTGATGCCGATTACCTGCATACCGAGCGCCTTGCACCGCGGCGCCAGGGCCTCGGCGATCACGCCAACCCCCAGGATCCCGACCGTCTTGCCGTGGATGATGCCGGGAAGCCAGCGCTCCCAGACATGCTTGTCCTGATTGCGGACGCTGTGCGGAATGCGGCGCGAAAGCGCGATCATCGACCCGATCGCGGCCTCCGACATCTGCGGGCCGTGTGCGCCGCGCATGTTCGTCACCAGCGCTTCGGCGGGTAGTGCAGGGCGATCGATGATGTTGTCCATGCCGGTGCCCGTGCCCTGAACCCAGCGCAGGCGAGGCATATTGCCCAGAATGTGATCCGCCCGGGTCGAAAGGTAAGGCCCGTGCGTCATCAGGACTTCCGATTCCTCGAGGAACGGATCCGCGCGCTCGGCATTCTCGGCCACGTGAAAGGTGACTTGCGGAAAGCCAGCCGAAAGCACGCTGTGAAACGCGTTGCGCAGCTTCTCGGGCATGTTCAACAGCAGCAATACTTGCGTCATCGTGAGGTGTCCCCGTGATTGGTATAGTTTTTGATCGCCAGGTCGCGTGTGCGCGCGAAATGCGCCGTCAGCAGCTCGGTGGCTTTATCCGCGTCGCGCGCCAGCGTCGCCTCGACGATCGCATGGTGTTCAACGTGGATGTCGCGTGTCGGGGTCGCGCGTGTGCGCGAAAGCGCCCGGTATCGCTCGGTTTGCTCAAAGAGCACGCTGCGAAAGCGCATCAGCCAGTCCAGCCCGCACGCACTGATCAGGGTGACATGAAACCGCTCATGCAGCGCCGGCCATTCATCGTCGCCCGGACGGTGATCCAGCATGGCACGCCACGCCGATTCCACTTGTTCGGCCCAATCCGCGCCACCGCGCTCAATCGCACGGCGCAAGGCCAGGCATTCGATTTCGATGCGCGTTTGCGTCAGATCGCTCAGATCCCCGATCGACGCGGGGCTCACGCGAAACCCCTGCTGATCCCTGGCCACCACCAGCCCATCGGCCACCAGCCGTGAGAGCGCCTCGCGCACGGCCGCGATGCTGACATTAAAGCGCTTGGCGAGATTGCCGATATGGAGCTTTTCGTCGGGTGCCAGCGTGCAGGCGAGGATTTCCGCCTTCAGGCTTGCAAAGACCGCCGAGGTCAGTGACCTGGCACCGAGGCGGTCAGGTTCTTCGGGCAGACTGGGGGTTCGTTGCATGCGGGCTTACCATGGAAGTGTGGGGTGATGATACTGACGCGGAATTCCATGCGTCAATAAAAATCGATTTTTTATAAATAAAATCGATTTTCGTTGACGCGACCGAAAACCAGCAGTTAAAGTCGTCGGGCAATTGCCGATCATGCAGTCACCGGTCGACCCGTCGTTGGTCGGCCAGTCGTCGATCCGGCAACGAAGCCCGCGCGTGTGCGCACAAAATCTGGGGAGCAAAACAATGCGGTTAGTTTCATTTAAGGTCGACGGACGTGCAGCCTTTGGCGTGGTCAAGGGCGATGGCATCATTGATCTGACCAAACATACCGGTTTCAAGAGCCTGCGTGAGCTGCTTGCCGCTGGCGCGCTGCCTGTCGTCTCTGCGCTGCTGGGATCCTTGCCCGCCGATCTGCCGCTTGAAGGCACCCAGTTGCTGCCCCCGATTCCCGATCCCGGCAAGATTATCTGCGTGGGCCTGAACTACCTGGATCACGTCGCCGAGACCGGCCGCCAGCTTACCGAAAATCCCGCGCTCTTCCCGCGCTTTGCCGCGAGCCAGATCGGCCACCTTGCACCATTGCTCAAGCCCCTGGAATCCGACCAGCTCGACTATGAAGGCGAAGTGGCTGTCGTGATCGGCAAGGGCGGGCGGCGCATCCAGGAAGCCGATGCGCTTTCGCATGTGGCCGGGTACTCCTGCTACAACGACGGCAGTGTGCGCGATTGGCAATATCACACCAGCCAGTTCATGCCCGGCAAGAACTACGTCGGCACCGGCGGCTTTGGCCCGTGGATCGTCACGACCGACGAAATCCCCGATCCCAAGGTCATGACGCTCACCACCACGTTGAACGGCACCGTCATGCAGAACGCGAGCGTCGACATGATGATCACATCGATCCCCGCGCAGATCGCCTACATCTCGACCTTCACGGTGCTTGAGCCCGGCGACGTCATTGTCACCGGCACCCCGGGCGGCGTCGGCGCCAAGCGCAAGCCGCCGGTCTGGATGAAGGACGGCGACGTGATCGAAATCACCGTTGGCAAGGTGGGCACGCTGCGCAACGTCGTCAAGAACGAGCGCGCTTAAAGCTCAGGCTCGCGCGCAAACGCAAACGCAAACGCAAACGCAAACGCAAACGCCATGAAAATCACTGCCATCGAGGATTTGCACGCGGACGGCGGCTGGCGCACACTGTCCTTCCTGAAGATCACGACCGACGAGGGCCTGGTCGGGTGGTCAGAGTTCCAGGAAGGCCCGGCCACCCCTGGCCTCGCCGCAGTGATTCGCAAAATGGCGCAAGGCGTGATCGGTGAGGATCCGCGCCGCATCAATGCGATCTGCGCCCGGCTGTATGCGACTTCTCGCAACGTGGCAGGTGGCATGGTGGCCCAGGCGATCGCGGCGATTGAAAACGCCTGCATCGACCTCAAGGCCAAGGCGCTCGGTATCCCGGTAAGCGATCTTTTCGGCGGCGCGTTCCACGATCGCCTGCCGCTCTACTGGTCGCAGTGCGGCACGCTGCGCACGCGCTACCCCGATCTGTTCGGCACACCGCAGCTGCGCTCGATGGACGATATCGTTAACCTCGGCAAAGAAGTGCAGGCCAAGGGCTTCAAGGCGCTCAAGACCAACGTGCTGTTGTTTGAGGGCGGCCAGGCGTTTAATTACCGGCCTGGCTTTGGCACCGGCGCGGGGCACCCGGAGCGCAACCTCGAAGGTGCAGCGCTTGCCGGGCTGGTGGATTTGCTCGCGGCCTTCCGGGAGGGCGCAGGCCCGCAAACCGACTTGCTCCTGGATCTGAATTTCAATTTCCGGATCGAAGGCGTGCGGCGCATTGCACGTGCGCTTGAGCCCTTCAATCTGATGTGGCTCGAGCTGGATGTGTATGACCCGCGCGCGCTTGCGGCGATGCGCGAATCGACCAGCACGCCAATTGCCTCGCTCGAGTCGTTGTAC
>CAITPF010000019.1 GCA_903894155.1 uncultured beta proteobacterium
CCGGTCCGCTTCGCGGACTACCCTGCGGTTGCTGGTCCCGCCGGGCGGCGACCTGTTCGGTCGCCTTGTTCCCCGGCGGTCCTGGCGCAATCCTCGGCGGCGCAATTCGCCCGGCAGGGGCATGCCGCGCCCGGCCCGCAAAGAGCAAGGCCATAAGTCACACCTGGGAGGTTCCACGCAAAGGGCAAGGGGGGAGTTCGACTTAAGGGGCAAGTGGGAATTTCCGCGTAAGGGGCAAGGCGAAAAAAAACCGGCGCATCGCGCCGGCTTGTAGGGATGGGTGACATTAACCCAGGTTTTTGGCGGCAAAGGCCCAGTTCGCCAAGGTCCAGAAGCTTTCCAGGTACTTCGGGCGCGCATTGCGGTAGTCGATGTAGTAGGCATGCTCCCACACGTCACAGGTCAGCAGCGGAACATCGGCCGTGGTCAGGGGCGTGGCGGCGTTGCTGGTGTTGACGATGTCAAGCGAACCATCCGGCTTCTTGACGAGCCAGGTCCAGCCCGAACCGAAATTGCCGGCGGCCGATTTGTTGAACGCTTCCTTGAAGGCAGCAACCGAACCCCACTTTGCATTGATGGCGTCAGCCAGTTTGCCGGTGGGCTCGCCACCCGCGTTGGGCGCCATGCTGTTCCAGTAAAACGTGTGGTTCCAGACTTGTGCCGAGTTGTTGAACACGCCACCGGAGGACTTCTTGACGATATCTTCCAGCGAGGCTGATTCGAACTCGGTGCCAGCGATCAGGTTGTTCAGGTTCGTCACGTACGTCTGGTGATGCTTGCCGTAGTGAAATTCGAGCGTTTCCTTGGAAATCGTCGGAGCCAGGGCATCCAGGGCATAGGGCAAAGCGGGGAGCGTGTGGGCCATTGCTGCAAATTCCTCGTTGGTCGGTAGGGTGGGGATACATCACAGCACATTGTAGCGAAGCCGACCCCGGTGTGCTCCCTACCCATGCCGGGTTCAGGGTTAAACCGGATCTCAGGATTGCGCAACGCGCGTGCGCACGACCGTGGAATCGACCTCGCCGCGCGATAGCGTCACCGTCAGGGCATCGCCTGGTCCAAGCGCGCCTGCGTCGCGCACCACGCGCCCGTCGGGCAGCCGCGCAATCGCATAGCCTCGCGCCAGAGTGTTTTCAGGACTGAGCGCGCGCAATTGGGATTCTGCCTGGCCAATTCGCTGGCGCAAGCGGGCCAGTGCATGGGCGTGCGTCACCGATATGGACGTCGCCGCGCGCTCGACCCGGTAATGCTGCGCACTAACGTCCGGGAGTTGCCCGGCCAGGCGTGCACGCAGGCCCGCGTGGCGGGACTGCCCGGACTGCACCGCAGAGCGCATCGCCCCCGCCAGACGAAATGCCAGGCCGCGCACGCGCTCGGCCTGGTGCGCCAGACGGTCACCTGGCGCGATCACGCCAGCGGCTGCCCGGTCCACGCGCTGTGCCAGGCGCTCAAGCCGCCGCTGCTGCAGGGACACCAGCGTCAGCGCTGCCCGCTCAACGCGCTCGAGCAATTCCTTGCGTGTCGCGCACACCAGTTCGGCTGCCGCCGTGGGGGTGGGCGCGCGCAGGTCCGCGACGAAATCCGCGATCGTGAAGTCCGTCTCGTGGCCGACACCGGACACCACGGGAATCACGCTGGCCGCAATGTCGCGTGCCAGCGACTCGTCATTGAACGCCCAGAGATCCTCGATGCTGCCGCCACCGCGAACCAGCAGCAGCGTATCGACTTCGCGACGCTCGTTGGCAATGGCCAGCGCCTGGCGCAGTTGCAGCGGTGCCTCCGCGCCCTGCACCTGTGCGGGGTAGACGATCACCGGCACATGGGGCGCCCGGCGCGATATTGCGGTCAGCACGTCGCGCAGCGCGGCGGCCGATAGTGACGTAATCACGCCCACCGCCCTCGGATGACGCGTGATTTCCCGTTTACCCGCCGAGTCGAACAGGCCTTCGGCGGCCAGGCGGGACTTCAGGGCCAGGAAAGCCTCATACAACGAACCCAGCCCCGAGCGGCGCATCTGCTCGACCTGGATCTGGTACTCGCCCCTCGCCTCGTAAAGCGTGACGCGCGCCCTCACCTCGACCGAATCGCCCGGACGCGGGAGAAATCCGGTGGTCAGGGCGCGGCCACGGAACATGACAGCCCGAACGGACGCGGCCTCGTCCTTCAGCGTGAAGTACCAGTGGCCCGAAGTTGCTGCGGTGAAGTTGGAAATTTCCCCGCGTACCCAGCCAGGGGCGAGGTTTTCGTCAAATAAACGGCTTACCGCCTTATTCAGTTGGGAAACCGTCAGGATTTCAGTGGCTCCGTGGCCGATTTTGACTTGAAACTCAGTTGTCATCAGGCTTTCCGCCGAATATATGTCCACAGATGCCCAAAACCCGGTGCAAGTACCGAATTGGCAAACATTTTATCGGAATATAAAAATTCTTGTTGAAAAACAAACCGTAACCAATTGATTTTTAAGCGTATTTTTGAAACGAGCGATATGCTGCTCAATATTTGAGCAAGCAGATCAACGCCTTGTTTTTTGAGCCTTCACAAAGATACACACATAATTATCCACAACTTCTGTGGATAAATTGCCGTTTCCGCAGGGAACTTGCCAAGCGCGCGTGCGCAACCGTACGATGCGGGTGTCTCAAACGTCGTTTTTACCCCATCGAGGTATTCCTTGCAGTCGATCGTTGCCCAGGCCGGCTGGCCAATCTGGCTCCTTTTAGCGCTTTCCGTGGTCGGCCTGGCGCTGATCGTCGAACGCGCCCTGAGCCTGCGATCGACCCGCGTCATTCCGCCGGAGCTCGCCGCGCAGGTCCAGCAAATGGTTCGGGCTGGCGAAGACACCCCCGCAGCCATCGAAAAACTGGCAGCCAGCTCCCCACTCGGTGAAATCCTGGCCGAAGTGCTCCGAACCCGCCACCGCCCCGAAGCCGACATGCGCCAGGCGGTCGAGGATACAGGTCAGGATGTGGCCTACGCGTTGCAGCGCTTCCTGCCCGCACTGGCCACCGTTGCCACGATCGCCCCACTGCTGGGCCTTTTTGGCACCGTGATCGGCATGATCGAAATTTTCGCGGTCTACCGGCCCGACGGCTCGGATCCAACGCAAATGGCGCATGGAATCTCGGTCGCGCTCTACAACACCGCATTCGGGATCCTCATCGCCATCCCGGCCATGATCGCGCATCGCCTTTACCGCACGCGAGTCGATGGCTTGCTGCTGCGCATGGAACAGATCGCCCGACAGGTCGCGCAGCGCGTCCGGGGCTAAGCCGATGCGATTTCGCCCGCGCGCCGACTCAGATGGCCTTGACATCAATCTGATCCCCCTGATCGATGTCCTGCTCGTGGTGCTGATCTTCCTGGCAGCCACAACAACATTCACGCGGCAACGCGCCATCGCGGTGGTGCTGCCCCAGGCCAGCGCGGAGGTGGTCACCCCGGCGACCATCGAACTGGCCGTCAGCCAGGACGGGCGCTACGCCGTTGGCAACGAGGTCGTCGACATGACCGCAGCATCCGGCCTTGCGCAGGCGCTGCGGCAAGCCGCCGCACGGCAAACCGACCCGGTCGTGGTGATCTACGCCGACGCGATGGCCGCCCACCAGTTCGTCATTGCAGCCATGCAGGCGGCCCGTGACGCAGGACTTGCGCGCGTGCAGTTCGCAACGCAGGCCGGCAATTGATCTCGGCGCAGACACGGGTGCGCGTGAGCCGCTGGCTGCACCGCCAGTGGCGCAAAACAGGATGGTTCGCGCTGCTGCTGTCGCCGGTCTCCCTGATCGCGCGCGCGCTGCTTTCGTGCCGCGCGCCGGCCGGTACCGGGCGAGGCGCCTACCGCGCACCGGTCCCGGTCGTGGTGGTGGGAAACCTTTACGTGGGGGGAACCGGCAAGACACCCGTCGTGATGACGATCGTGCAGGCGCTCACCGCGCATGGCTTGCGCCCGGGCGTGATCAGCCGTGGCTATGGCGTGCGGATCGACGCCCAGGCGCGCGTCGGGCAAGGCACGCTCGACGCGGACATCTTTGGCGACGAACCTGCGCTGATCGCGCGCCAGACAGGATGTGCAGTCGCCGTTCACCCGCGACGCCGTCTGGCGGCCCGCGCGCTGCTGATGGCGCGGCCCGAAATCGACGTGATTGTCAGTGACGATGGCCTGCAGCATCAGGATCTTGCCCGTGACGTCGAAGTCATCGTGCAGGACGACCGGGGCATCGGCAATGGCATGGTTCTGCCCGCAGGCCCCCTGCGCGAACCGCCAAGCAGGCTCGGGACAGTCGATGTCGTGGTCACGCAAGTCAATCCCGGCGAAATCCTCGCCACGCCGCGCCCGGCGCCAGCGGGCGTTCGACCCCTGCAGGTCGCCATGCAGCTGCGCCCGCTCGGCGTGCGTCACCTGCAGACCGGCGAAGTCCTTTCCCCGGCTGATTTCGCCGCGCGATTCGGCGCCGAGCCCCTCGCCGCCGCAGCCGGCATCGGCGTGCCCGAGCGCTTCTTTCGGTCGCTGCGCGAGGCGGGCCTCGCTCCCGCGACTGAGCTCGCGCTCGAAGACCATGCCGCCATCGACCGCACGACGTTCGCGGCGCTCACCGAGCGCCTCATCCTGGTGACGGCCAAGGATGCGGTCAAATGCCAGGGGCTCGACGATGAACGAATCTGGGCGGTTGACGCCCAGGCCGTGCTGTCGGTGATTGATTTCGCGCAATGGCTCGCACAGCGCGTCGAACATTCGCGGCGCAAGCAGCGATGAGGTGATTACAATACCCGCATGGAAACCAGACTCCTCGATATCCTTGTGTGCCCGGTGTGCAAGGGACGCCTGCAGGTCAACGCCGACAAGACCGAACTCATTTGCCGTGCCGATCGGCTTGCGTTTCCGGTGCGCGACGGCATTCCCGTCATGCTGGAGCCCGAGGCCAGGGTTCTGACGGAATCCGAGCTGCCTGCGGCGTAGCGACTGGCATCGCAATGGGTTCTTTCGCGGTTGTCATCCCGGCGCGCCACGCTTCGACCCGATTGCCGGGCAAGATGCTGGCCGACCTTGGCGGAAAGCCCATGGTGGTGCGCGTTGCCGAACGTGCCGCGGCGTCGGGCGCCGCGCGCGTCGTCATCGCCACCGATCATGCCGATATCCTCGACGCGGCGATGCGGCATGGCATCACCGCGGTCATGACCAGCGAGGCCCACCCGTCGGGCACCGACCGCCTCGCAGAGGTCTGCCAGCTTCTCGACCTGCAAGACCACGAGATCGTCGTCAACGTCCAGGGCGATGAGCCCCTGATTGATCCATCGCTCATCGACGATGTTGCCGCGCTGCTCGCCAGCGACGGACAGGCCGCGATCGCCACCTGCGCGGCGCCGATTCATTCGGCGCAGGCATTGTTCAATCCGAACGTCGTCAAGGTTGTCTGCAACCGCGCCGGACATGCCCTGTATTTTTCGCGCGCTCCGATCCCCTGGGACCGCGACGCGCTGGCGGCAGGCGTGCAGATCCTCGCGCCGGGGCTTGCAGCGCTGCACCATATCGGCATATACGCCTATCGCGTCTCGTTTCTGAAGCGGTTCCCGACGCTCGCGCGCGGCACGCTCGAGGCGATCGAGTCGCTCGAACAGTTGCGTGCGCTCGAGCATGGATACACAATTGCCGTCAAATCGATTCAATCCCATCCAGGCGCCGGCGTCGACACGATCGAAGACCTCGCCAGGGTTCGCGCAGCTTTCGAGGCAAACCGCAGCTCAGGGTAATTGCGCATACGACCGGCCACCAGACGATGGTGCATTGCGCCATAATTGCCCGCGACTTTGATCACATCCTTCACACAAACCAAACAAAATATCAGGAGATCCCATGCGCCTCATCCTGCTAGGCCCACCCGGTGCCGGGAAAGGAACGCAGGCTGCGTTCATTACGCAGCACTTCGGCATTCCGCAAATATCCACGGGCGACATGCTGCGCGCCGCGGTCAAGGCAGGCACCCCGCTGGGCATCGAAGCCAAGAAAATCATGGATTCCGGTGGCCTCGTATCCGATGACCTGATCATCGGCTTGGTCAAGGATCGCCTCGCCCAGCCCGACTGCGGCAATGGCTACCTGTTCGACGGGTTTCCGCGCACGATTCCGCAAGCCGACGCGCTCAAGCATGCCAGCGTCGGGCTTGATTTCGTCATCGAGATTGCCGTGCCCGAAGAAGACATCATCGAGCGCATGAGCGGGCGACGCGTGCACCCGGCCAGCGGGCGCAGCTACCACGTGCGGTTCAATCCGCCCAAGGTCGCCGAGCGCGATGACGCGACCGGCGAACCGCTGGTCCAGCGCGATGACGACAAGGAAGAGACCGTGCGCCATCGCCTGACGGTCTACCGCAACCAGACCAAGCCGCTCGTGGATTACTACTCATCCTGGGCAGATCAGGATGCGAAGGCGCCCCGTTACCGCAAGGTCGAGGGCGTTGGCTCGGTCGACGACATCAAGGCGCGCATCTTCGCTGCACTGGCCTGAACCCCGCGCGCGGCGACCGCGAGAGCCTGGCCGCCGCCGCTTCTGACGCATCAACCATTCGGATCACCATGGAAATCGCAAATAAAGTATTCATCGTTACCGGGGGCGCTTCGGGCCTTGGCGCGGGTACCGCCAGCATGCTGACGCAGGCCGGCGCCCGCGTCGTGCTCGCCGACGTTCAGGATGAGGCCGGCCAGGCGCTCGCCGCGGATCTTGGGCAGCGCTATGTGCATTGCGATGTCACCCAGGAAGCCGACGCACAGGCAGTCGTGGCCGCCGCGCTCGAGCTCGGTGCGCTTTTCGGGCTGGTCAACTGCGCGGGCGTCGCGCCAGCCGCCAGGACCGTCGGCAAGAACGGCGCGCACGCGCTGGACCTCTTCCAGAAGGTCATCAACATCAACCTGGTGGGCACCTTCAACATGATCCGCATTGCCGCGCAGGCAATGAGCAAGAACGAGCCAGACGCGTCCGGTGAGCGCGGCGTGCTGATCAACACAGCTTCGGTCGCCGCCTACGACGGGCAGATCGGGCAATCGGCCTATGCCGCCTCGAAATCCGGCGTGGTCGGCATGACGCTCCCGATTGCGCGCGATCTCGCGCCGCTGGGGATCCGCTGCGTGACGATCGCACCCGGAATCTTCGGCACGCCGATGATCTTTGGCATGCCCCAGCAGGTCCAGGATTCGCTTGCCGCGAGCATCCCGTTTCCCTCGCGCCTGGGCCGCCCCGAGGATTTTGCCAAGCTGGTGCACCACATCATCAGCAACGAAATGCTCAACGGCGAAACCATCCGCCTGGACGGCGCGATCCGCATGCCACCCAAATGAGCCTGCTGCGAGCCGCCGCGACCGTCAGCAGCTTTACGCTGCTGTCGCGCGTCACGGGGCTCGTGCGCGACATCATCATCGCGCGGGCTTTCGGCGCCGGTGCCTTGACCGACGCCTTCTGGGTCGCTTTTCGTATCCCCAATCTTTTGCGCCGGCTGTTCGCCGAGGGGGCATTCTCCCAGGCTTTCGTGCCGATCCTGGGCGAGGTGCGTACCCGCCACGAGGATGAAGCCGTGCGCGTCCTGCTCGACCGCGTCGCGCTCACGCTCTTTGCGGTCCTGTGCCTGGTGACCCTCGTGGGCGTCATTGGCGCACCCTGGGTCGTCTGGGTGATGGCGACCGGGATGACCGAACCTGGACGGGGAACAGAATTCACCGAGGCGGTCTGGATGACGCGGGTCATGTTTCCCTACATCATCTGCATGTCGCTCGTCGCCTTCGCCTCGGGCGTGCTGAACACCTGGCGCAAATTTGCAGTACCCGCGTTCACGCCCGTGCTGCTCAACCTGTCGATGATCGGCGCGGCCCTGCTGCTCGGCTCACGGCTTGCGCAGCCCATCCACGCACTGGCGATCGGCGTCATGGCTGGCGGGATCGCGCAGCTCGCCGTGCAATGGATTGCGCTCAGCCGGCTGGGGCTGCGTCCGAGGCTGTCCTGGCGCATCGGCCAGGCGCTGGCCGATCCCCTGGTCCGGCGCATCATGCGCCAAATGCTTCCAGCGACACTCGGCGTATCGGTGGCCCAGATTTCATTGCTCATCAACACCAACATCGCGACCTGGCTCGCCCCGGGCAGCGTTACCTGGCTTTCGTTCGCAGACCGCCTGATGGAGTTTCCCACCGCGCTGCTGGGCGTGGCGCTTGGCACGGTGCTGCTGCCAAGCCTTGCGCGCGCCAACGCCGAGCGCTCAGGCGCCGAGTACAGCGGTCTGCTCGATTGGGGATTGCGGCTTGTACTGCTGCTGGGCTTGCCGGCTGCGCTGACGATGGTCATGCTCTCGGACGCCCTGGTTGCGACCCTCTTTCACTACGGTCGATTTTCCGCCGTTGACGTGGCGCAGACGCGCCTGGCCGTCATGGCGTATTCAGCGGGGCTGATCGGGCTTCTGTCCATCAAGATCCTCGCACCCGGCTTCTACGCCCGGCAAAACATCCGCACACCGGTCAAGATTGCGGTCGTAGTGCTGATTGCCACCCAGTTGCTGAATCTGGTGCTGGTGCCATGGCTGGCCCATGCCGGGCTCGCACTGGCGATCGGCCTGGGCGCCTGTCTGAACGCCCTTGCCCTGCTGGTTGGATTACGCCGCGCCGGCGCGTACCGTCCGCTGCCCGGCTGGACGCCCTTTATTGCGCGCCTGCTCGTCGCGATCGTGGTCATGGCCGTGCCGCTCTGGTTCGCCGAAACGCGGATCGACTGGATCGGGCTACAGGTCTCTGCATGGTTGCGCGTCCTGGCGCTCGCCGGGGTTCTCGCAGGTGCCGGTGTCGCCTATCTCGCGGCCCTTTGGGTGATGGGTCTGCGCTTCAAGCAGTTTCGGCGACCGCCCCAGGTTGTTCCAGAGCAAAATACAGTTGGCAATTCAGGCACTTAGTGCTAGAATGGCAGACTTTGCAGCGCTAATTGTCCGCTGATTGCCTGCTAATTGCCTTGAAGCGCTGCGCAAAACGCGTCTGTAGCGCTTGATATCTAATATTTATTTAACCTTTTCTACGCTTCTCTACGACACATGGCCAATTCCGCCCAAGCCCGTAAACGTGCACGCCAATCGGTTGCCCGCAACAAGCACAACTCGAGCCTTCGCTCGATGCTTCGCACGGCGATCAAGCGCGTGCGCTCCGCCATCGAAACCGGTGACAAGGCAGCCGCCAGCGCCGTGCTGCAAAAAGCCACCGGCGTGATCGATCGCATCGCCGACAAGAACATCATCCACAAGAACAAAGCTGCGCGCCACAAGAGCCGCCTGACGGCCGCGATCAAGTTGCTCGCCTGATTTTCCGGCACCCGCGCCGCTGGCGCGGTTCCTGAAGCGGCAAGCCTGGCGGGTGCGCCTGAAATCCGCTTTTTGCCGGCATCGGGGTTTTTCTCAGGCCAACGCAGCGCTTTGCACCATCCATGGCAGCCCTTTTCGGGCTGCCTTGCGTTTGGATGCCCTGTATTGCGCGACCAACTTCCGACATCGCCACGGCAAATGCCATGAACAAACCGCGCATTCTCCAGATCGGTTCACTCTCGGGATCCCCGAACGCAGACCAGTCGATCGCCCAACGCTACGAGGCCCTCGAATACTGGAAGGCGACCGAGCCTGCAGCGTTTCTGCGGGATCAGGCTCAGGATATCGAAGTGGTGGTCACCTCCGCCATGACAGGATGCACTGCCGCCGTCATCGATGCCCTGCCCCGGCTTCGCGCCATCATCAGTTGGGGGGTCGGGTACGATTCGATTGACGTCGCCCACGCTCAGGCGCGCGGCATCGTCGTCTGCAACACCCCCGATGTCCTGAACGACTGCGTCGCCGACCTTGCCTGGGCCCTGCTGCTTGGCTGCGCGCGCCAGATTGCCTGGGGCGATCGCAACATCCGCGCCAACCGATGGGCCGCGCGGGCCGCGGGCCTGCCACTTGCGCCTCGCGTCCATCACAAGAAGCTGGGTGTGGTGGGGCTTGGACGAATCGGCGAGGCCATCGCCCGGCGCGGGTTCGGTTTCGACATGGAAGTCGGCTACCACAACCGCAATCCCCGCAGCGACGTGAGCTACGCCTACTTCGACTCGCTGGTCGACCTGGCCGCGTGGAGCGACTTTCTCGTCGTGGCGACCGTCGGGGGGGCCAGCACCCGCCATCTCGTCTGCGAGCCCGTCCTGCGCGCCCTGGGGCCCTCGGGCATCGTGGTGAATATCGCGCGCGGTACCGTGATCGACGAGACGGCACTTGTGCGATTGCTCTCGCAAGGGCTGGTGGGCGGCGCCGCGCTTGACGTGTTCGAACACGAACCGCGCGTTCCCGATGAACTCAAGCAGATGGACAATGTGGTGCTCATGCCACACGTGGGAAGCGCGACGATCGAAACACGCCTCGCCATGCTGGATCTCGTATTGGAAAACCTGCAGTCGTATTTCGCGACCGGCACACTGGTCACGCCGATCGTCGACCAGCGGGTTTAATGCTTGCCGGGGATCGCCTTGTTCGCATGCCCGGGGCCGTATTCCGTGCGCAGGTGATTGTCGGTGGCGAAATCGTGCACGAATTTCCAGGCGAGTGGCTCGATGTCACGCAGGCGTTCATCCACCACGACACAGCGCAGGTTGTCGCGAACGGTCGGGATGACGTAGGGCGAATAAGTGAGGTGGCTTGCCCGCGAACCAGCCGGCCGATAGGGTGCGAGCACTCCCGCCAGCCGCTCGGCCCAATCGCTGGGGCGAAAGCGCCCGCCGGACTCGGTCACGCCATAGATGACGAAATAACGAACTTCTTTGCTCATGCACTACCTGATTCGCGAATGTGGGGTCGACGCGCGTATGTTCACGTTCTCGCCGCCGAGATTGTATATGATTGAAGTTTTCCGCCCGCGCGCGCGATCCCGCTCGCAGGGCCCTTCCCAGTGGAGCACCGGCAATGACCTCAGCACTTTCCAATACCTACTCCCGTCTCCCCGTCGCATTTACGCACGGCAAAGGTGTCTGGCTTTGGGACGCAGAGGGCCGACGCTACCTTGACGGCCTGGCCGGCATTGGGGTCTCGTGCCTCGGGCATGGGCATCCCGGGCTCGTCGCAGCGATCAGCGAACAGGCTGCGCGCGTCATCCACACATCCAACCTGTACGAAATCCCGCAGCAGCAAGCGCTCGCAGAGCGCATCTGCTCGATTTCGGCGATGACCGAGGTCGTTTTCGGCAATAGCGGTGCCGAAGCCAATGAAGCCGCGATCAAGCTCGCACGCCTGTACGGCTACAACAAAGGCAACGACCTCCCGACGATCATCACGATGGATTCATCCTGGCACGGCCGCACGATCGGCACGCTCGCGGCGACCGACAGCGACAAGGCGCGCAAGGGCTTTGGCCCCTTGCCCGAGGGATTCATCAAGGTCGCCTACAACAATCTGGACGCGATCAAACAGGCGGCTGAACGCGAACCGCGCGTCGTCGCAGTCCTGCTTGAAGTCCTGCAAGGGGAAGGCGGAATCCGTCCGACCGACACGCAGTACCTGCGCGATCTTCGCAAACTCTGCGACGAGCGTGGCTGGCTCATGATGATCGACGAAGTGCAATCCGGGATTGGTCGCACCGGGAAATGGCTGGCGTACCAGTGGGCCGGCATCCTTCCCGATGTCGTCACATTCGCCAAGGGGCTGGCCGGCGGCGTGCCGATCGGCGCGTGCGGCGCCCGCGGCCCGGCTGCGGGCGTGCTCGGCCCCGGAACGCACGGCACCACCTTCGGCGGCGGGCCCCTGGTTTGCGCCGCTGGCCTGGCGACCTTTGCCGCCATCGAACAGGAGCGGCTCCTGGAAAACGCCACGGTGGTGGGCGACTATCTCAAAGCGGGCCTTGCATCCGCCTTGGCCGGAACAGCCGGGATCCTGGAGGTCCGCGGGCAGGGTCTGATGGTCGGCATCGAACTTGAAAAGCCCTGCGGTGTGCTGGTCAGCCGCGCCCTCGATGCCGGGCTGCTCATCAACGTCACGCGCGATCGCGTGGTGCGCCTGTTGCCACCGCTCATCCTCAGCAAGGAAGAGGCCGACCACATCGTCAAGATCCTCGTGCCACTCATCAAGACATTCATCGCCGAAAAGGCATAGGCAGGAACATCATGCCCAGCGCAGCGCAGCCCACGGGCCCACTCAGGCACTTTTTGCAGTTCAAGGATTTCACGCGTGACGAAATCCACTATGTGCTTGAGCGTGCCCGCGTGATCAAGGACAAGTTCAAGCGCTACGAGCCGCATCGCCCCATGGATGACCGAACGCTGGCCATGGTGTTCGAAAAGGCCAGCACGCGCACGCGCGTGTCGTTCGAGGCCGGCATGTACCAGATGGGCGGCTCCGTCATCCACCTGAACACGACCGACTCGCAACTCGGGCGAGCCGAACCGATCGAGGACACCGCGCGCGTCGTCTCGCGCATGGTGGACCTGGTGATGATTCGCACGTTCGAACAGACCCGCATCGAACGATTCGCGTCGCACTCGCGCGTGCCCGTGATCAACGGGCTCACGAACGAGTTCCACCCCTGCCAGATCCTCGCCGACATTTTCACGTTCATCGAGCACCGGAAGGACATGACCGGCAAGATCGTCACGTGGGTCGGCGACGCAAACAACATGGCCTACACCTGGCTGCAGGCGGCCGAGTTGCTTGGGTTCACCCTCCATGTCTCGGCGCCCCCGGGCTACCGTCTGGATCCCGCGCGCATCGGCAGCCTGCGTCCGGGCGTTTTGCGCGAGTTCGACGACCCACGCGAGGCATGCGCCGGAGCGCACCTGGTGACGACCGACGTCTGGACCAGCATGGGCTATGAGGCCGAGAACGCGCAGCGCCTCAAGGCCTTTGCCGACTGGTGCGTCGATTCGGACATGATGTCGCAGGCCGCGCCCGATGCCGTCTTCATGCATTGCCTGCCGGCGCATCGCGGCGAGGAAGTCACCGGCGACGTCATCGACGGCCCTCAGAGTGTCGTCTGGGACGAAGCCGAAAATCGCCTGCACGCACAGAAGGCGCTGATGGAGTTCCTCCTGCTGGGTCGCCTGGCGTGACGCGCTAAAATCAACTGTTGTCTTCAAACCAGAGCAATCATGAGCAATGTCAAGAAAGTGGTGCTCGCCTATTCGGGCGGGCTGGATACCTCCGTCATCCTCAAATGGCTGCAGGATCACTATCAGTGCGAGATCGTCACCTTCACGGCCGATATCGGCCAGGGCGAAGAGCTTGAGCCTGCGCGCGCCAAGGCGGTCAAGTTCGGAATCAAGCCCGAACACATCTTCATCGACGACCTGCGCGAAGAATTCGTGCGCGACTTCGTCTTCCCGATGTTTCGATGCAACGCGGTCTATGAAGGCGAATACCTTCTGGGCACGTCGATCGCGCGCCCCCTGATCGCCAAGCGCCAGATCGAAATCGCGCGCCTCGTCGGTGCCGACGCCGTGTCGCATGGCGCCACGGGCAAGGGCAACGACCAGGTCCGGTTCGAGCTCGGCTACTACGCGCTCGAGCCAGGCATCAAGGTAATCGCCCCCTGGCGCGAATGGGATCTGGTATCGCGCCAGAAGCTGCTCGCCTACGCCGAAGCGGCCGGCATCGACATCGACATGAAGCACAAGCAAGGCGGCGCGCCCTACTCCATGGACGCGAACCTGCTGCACATCAGTTTTGAGGGGCGCCACCTTGAGGATCCGAAGGCCGAGGCCGAGGAAACCATGTGGCGCTGGACGGTTTCTCCGGAAGCCGCGCCGGATCAGCCGGAATTTGTCGAAGTTGAATTCGAGCGCGGCGACGTCATCGCGATCAATGGCGTACGGATGTCGCCGGCACAGGTCCTGACCAAGCTGAACGAAATCGGCGGTAAAAACGGCATCGGCCGGCTCGATCTCGTCGAAAACCGCTACGTCGGGATGAAATCCCGCGGATGCTACGAAACCCCGGGCGGCACGATCCTGCTCAAGGCGCACCGTGCCATCGAGTCGATCACGCTCGACCGCGAAGTCGCGCACCTGAAAGATGACCTGATGCCACGCTATGCATCGCTGATCTACAACGGATACTGGTGGTCACCGGAGCGCAAAGCCATCCAGGCGCTGATCGATACGACGCAGCAGGACGTCAACGGCTGGGTACGACTCAAGCTCTACAAGGGCAACGTCTACACCGTTGCCCGTGACTCCAAAGATACGTTGTTCGACCAGACCATCGCAACGTTCGACGATGACGGCGGCGCCTACGACCAGGCCGACGCCGGCGGTTTCATCAAGCTCAACGCGCTGCGCATGCGCATCGAGTCACGCGCGGGTCGAAAGTAACCGGCAAGCGGTTTGCGGCGGCTTGCCGCAAGCACCCGGATGGCCCGCCCTCGCGCGGGTCATTTTTTAGCGCAACACATTGATGCGGTCGCGTCGCGTCAGCTGCGCTCCCATCCGGGGGCCCGGAAACACGACCGTGAGCCGTGTGCCCTGAATTTCAGGGCCGCTCACGAGGTTCCACCAGGCACCATGCGCGCGCGCGATTTCGCAGACGATGGCCAATCCGAGGCCGGATCCGCCGATCGTCGCCAGCGCTGACCGATAGAACGCCTCGAATACGCGGCTCTGTTCATCCTGACCGATCCCGACGCCGTCATCCTCCACCGAGAGCGCAGGTGGCGTCTGGCTGACCTGAAGGCGGATATGCGTAGCGTGCGTGGCATGCCGGATCGCATTTTCAATCAGGTTGCCCAACAACTCGTTGAGCAAAAGCGGATCCCCGTCGACCCAGACGGGCTCATGGGGTGCGTCAAGCTGAAGCTCGATTCCCGCCGCGCGTGCTGGTGCGAGCCATTCCGCACCATAGGTTCTCACCCATTCGCACAGATCGAGACGGATGAAGGCGTCTTGCGGCCGGGCATCGGGATCGACGCGGGCGAGCACCAGCAACTGCTGGCCCAGGCGTATCATGCGGTCGCTGGCCGATTTGATGCGCTCGGCACGCTCGCGGATATCCGGCGTGAGCTCGCGCGCCAGCATCAGCTCGGATTCCAGTTTCAGGCCCGCAAGCGGCGTACGCAGCTGGTGCGCCGCATGCGCGACGAAGCGGCGCTGCGACGCAAAGGAGTCATCCAGCCGCGCAAGCAGGTCATTGATGCGACGCACAAGCGAGTCGAGCTCACGGGGCAACCCCTCGATCTGCATTCCGCGCAAATCGTCTGCCGACCGCAATCCGATCTCCTCGGAGAACTGGCTGACGGCCTGCATGCCCGAGCCGACGCCATGCACCACGACCCAGGCGAGCAATCCAATGAGCACCAGTTGCCCGATCACCATCACCCAGAAGATATCCATGAGCTCCCAGTCCGCGACTTCGAGCTTGTGGGTCAATGCCCAGGTCGCGACGAGATCAAGAACGACGAGGCCAAGGATCGGGGGAATCAGGCGGATCAGCAGGTGGCGCGCGAGCGAACCGGCCGGGAGAAATGTCGTAATGCCCTCCTGGACCTGACGGTTGCGACGGGCCATACGCGTCTATGCCCCTGTGACGTCGAGCTCTAGCGTGTACCCAAAACCACGCAGCGTCTGGATCGACGTGCCGGTACCCTCCAGGCGTCGGCGGAGGCGATAAATATAGACTTCCACGGCGTTTTCGCTGAAATCAGCGTCCAGGGCCGAGAGGCCCTTCACGATCTGCTGTTTGGTGACGACCTTGCCGGCACGGCTCATCAGCATTTCGAGCACGGATAGCTCTCGCACCGACAGCGCAATGCGCTGGCCGTTTAAACGAACTTCGCGGTGGGCGGTATCGAAGCAAAGGCGTCCGAACTCGATCAGCGATTTCGCGTGCCCCTGGTGTCGACGGGCCACGGCGCGCACGCGGGCGGCCAGTTCAGCCAGTTCAAACGGCTTGGTGAGGTAGTCGTCCGCCCCGGCGTCCAGGCCGGCAATCCGATCCTGCAGGCCATCCCGGGCCGTCAGCAACAGCACGGGCATCTCCAGGCCCCGTTCGCGGGTCGCGGCAAGCACCTGCAGCCCATCGATGCCAGGCAGGTTGATATCCAGGACCAGCATGTCGTAGGCGTGCGTCGAGAGCGCCACGAGCGCGCGCTCGCCATCCGCCAGCCAATCGGTCGCGTATCCCTGGTCGGAAAGGAACTCCTGCAAGGCCCGACCCAGCATTGCATCATCTTCGATTACGAGTACTCGCATGGGCGAATTCTAACCTGTGGCGCTGCGCGGTCGAACGCGGTGGCGCCTCAGTTCCTGAGAACGAAATCGAAGGGAATGTCGACCAGTGCCTCAAGCGCAACGCCGTTTTCCGCATAGGGACGAAAACGCGCCCGCCGCACCGCGTCAAGCGCGGCCCTGTCCAGCACGTCGAACCCGGAGGGCTGAAGGACATCAATCGACGATGGCTGCCCGGTCGGACTGATCACCACACGCACGATCACCTTTCCTTGCTGACGCCTGCTGCGCGCGCTCTGCGGGTATGACGGTGCCGGGGGCCCATCCAGGTAATCTGGCCTGACGATGCGACGCGGGCCGCCCGTGGCCCCGGTGCTGCCCGCGCTGTTGCCCCCCGCAGTTGTCGCAGCGTTGCCTATAGCAGTTGTCGCAGCGTTGCCTATAGCAGTTGTCGCAACGTTGCCCACAGCCGTTGTCGCAACGCTTGCCTGGGTGCTACCGACAGGGTTCGAATCTGCTGTACCCGTGGTCATCGTGGGATCCGGCACGGGCTGTGTAAGCGATTTTGCTGCGCCGTTCGGTGCACGAACCGGCTTTTTGCCTGATGGCGGCGCGGCGCGCGGCGCCTGGGCCCCAAGTGACAAATCCGGCTTATCCACAGAGTTATTCACCGGGTTTTGCACCGACTTATCCACCGCAATCGCAACCGGTTCGGCCGTCGACTGTGCCGGTGCAGAGCCCGGCAAGGGCTCCGCGGGCACACGGGCGGGCTGCGACTGCTCGGTTTGCGGTGCAACGGGCGAACCCGGGGCATGTTCGGCCTGAGCGCTCGTCGCACCCTCCGGATTGGTGGCATCGCCGCCCGGGTCATCAACCCCATCGGAGACGACCATCACGAATATGGGCTCCTCGAGCGAGGTCGGCTTCAGGTTGAATTTCGCGCCAAGCAGCCACCAGGCAATGGCGGCATGCGCGCACAGCACGAGGGCAAACGCCACTAGCGTGGAGCGGTACATCCGGGGGCGGGTCGCGGGCGGAACGGGATCAGCGATCATGGGTGAAACCGAAGCGCGAAACAGGCCGACCGGCAATGGGTGATGGGTGGTGGGTGCTGAGGGGCTCGAACCCCCGACCTACGCCGTGTAAAGGCGCCGCTCTACCAACTGAGCTAAGCACCCTGAAAGGCGGCCGCGTCAAACAAATTGACGGAAAGACAATCAGGACCTGGAAACCGGTGATGCAAAAACAAATGCGGTTCGCATTATAGCGAACCGCATTTGTTCAGCAAACGCAAGGGAATCGTGCTTAGTTCACGGCATCCTTGAGCGCCTTGCCCGGACGGAACTTCGGCACTTTGGCCTTCTTGATCTTGATGGCTTCGCCGGTGCGCGGATTGCGGCCGACGCGCGCAGCGCGCGCTGTAACGGCAAAGGTGCCGAAGCCAACCAAGGTAACCGAGCCGCCTTTCTTCAGGGTGGCTTTGACAGCGGAAATCACCGCGTCCAGCGAACGGCCAGCAGCTGCCTTGGAGATATCGGCTTTGTTGGCAATGTGGTCGATCAGTTCGGTTTTGTTCATTTCAGGTTTACCCCTCGTGGTGTTGATAAAAATGCCGGCCGCCTCTGGCAGCCGTGCGGAGCGATCGTGGGTGGCGATGAATCCGGACGCACCGTCGCGTGATGTCATTAGGCCTTGTGTCGCAGCGGCTGTCAAGAAAAAATCTGCGCACAAGCCGCAGAATGCCTACCTCTGCAGATATTGCCACACGAATTGACTATCCTTAAAAAACTCCATTGCCAAAGGGAATCGATTTGCGTTAAAAGCGCCGCGCGGTTATTTAACCTCAGCGCCATCGGGCTTCTGCGCAGCCCCGCACTCGCGCAATGCGCGGTCGAAGTCGCCGATCAAATCGGCCTCATCCTCGATGCCGACCGACACCCGGATCAGGCTGTCGGCGATTCCCATCTGCGCGCGCAGCTCGGGGCCCATCTCGTAGTAGATCGTGTGAGCCGCTGGCAACGCGAGCGTGCGGGTATCGCCCACATGCGTGGCCAGCACCACGACCTCGAGTTTGTTGAGAAAGTCGAAACAGTCGATGCCGTCGGCAAGCTCGACACCGAGCAACATGCTGTAGCGGCCCGCGAACAACCGTCGCGCGAGCGCGTGCTGCGGATGCGCCGCAAGGCCGGGATATGAGACACGCGCAACGCCAGGATGGCCGTCGAGAAATGTCGCCAGCGCCATCGCATTGCTGCAAATCTTATCCATGCGAAGTGCGAGCGTCTCCGCCCCGACCGCGATCCGGTGCGCGGCATCCGCCGAGAGCGTGGCGCCCATATCGCGCAAGCCCTTCTTCTTGATCTGCGTGAGGCCCCAGGAAGCGGGCGCGCCCTTTTTGTAAATATCCAGGATGTTGGGATATGAGGACCAGTCGAACAACCCTGTGTCTGTCAGCGACCCGCCAAGCGCGTGCGCGTGCCCGCCAATGTGCTTGGAGAGGGAATTCATCACAAGCGTTGCACCGACAGCGCGCGGCAGGAACAGGCAGGGCGAGGTCACGGTATTGTCGACGACATAGACCAGGCCATGCGTGCGGCAGATCTCGCCGAGGCCTTCGAGATCGGCGACCTGCGTACCCGGGTTGGCGATGGTCTCGGTAAATATCATGCGCGTGCCCGGGCGAATCGCGGCCGACACCGCCGCGAGGTCGGTCGGATCGACCAGTGTCACTTCGATGCCCAGCAACTGCAGCGTCCCGAAGAGGCTATTGGTGTTGCCGAAGATAAACTGACTCGAAATCAGGTGATCGCCCGCGCGCAGCAGGGTCGTGAAGAGGGCCGAGAGCGCCGCCATTCCGGTCGCGAAGGAAATCGACGCGATGCCGCCCTCCATGCCGGTGATCTTCTTTTCCAGCGCATCGGTCGTTGGCGTTCCCTGGCGGGCGTAGGAGAACCCTGCCTTGCCCTGGAATACGGCGGCCAGTTCCCTTGCATCGGAATAGCCATATTGCGACGAAGTATGGATGGGCTTGTGCACCGCCCCGTGCTCGACGTTCAGGCGGCGATCCGCATGCAGGATCGTAGTGGTAAAGCCGTGCTTGCTCATAAGAAATGAATGACGGTGTGCGGGCGTGCCCGCGGTTCGGAATCAAGGGAGCGCCCCCTGCCCGTGAGCAGATCGGCGCGATATCCCAGTTTAACCTTGCCGCTGTCGCACCGTTTCAAAGAGGCAGACACCGGTGGCAACGCTGACGTTCAGGCTCTCGACGCTGCCGAGCATGGGAATACGGGCCAGCACGTCGCAGGTCTCGCGGGTAAGCCTTCTCATGCCCTCACCCTCCGCGCCCATCACCCAGGCCACCGGGCCCGTGGCATCGACCGTGTGCATCGTCTGGGTCGCCTGGTCATCGGTACCAATCAGCCAGATGTCGCGGTCCTTGAGTTCGCGCATGGTGCGAGCCAGGTTCGTCACCATGAGATAAGGCACCGAATCGGCGGCGCCGCACGCAACACGCTGGGCCACCGTGGAAAGCCCTGCCGCACGATCGCGAGGTGCGATCACGGCATGTACGCCTGCAGCGTCGGCCGTGCGCAGGCAGGCACCCAGGTTGTGCGGATCGGTGATCCCGTCCAGGATCAACAGCAAGGGAGGGCCCTCGACGCCGTCAAGCACTTCGTCCAGATCATTGGCAAGCTTGCGCGCATCGGCCACGGCGACCACGCCCTGGTGGCGTGCCCCGCCCGCGAGGCCGTCGAGTCGCTCGACGCCGACCGGATGCACGCTGACGCCCGCCTGCCCGAGTTGATCCAGAAGCGTCTGCATGCGCTTGTCTCGCCGCTGGGACTCGACGTATACCTCGCGGATTGTCGCGGGTGCCTGACGCATCCGCGCGATCACCGCATGAAACCCCGCGAGAACTTGAGTGGCTGCCATTTTGTGTTATCCAGTGTCGATTCGCGCGCTGACGCTCAGCGCGACTTGCGGGCGGATTTTTTCACACTTGCGCCCTTGGCCGCGCGCTTGGTGCCGGCCGGCCGTGCGGATTCCTGCTTGGCCGTCTTGCGTGCCTCGGCGCGGCGCACCTTGGCGGTCTGCCCCTTGAGCGCGGCAGGCTTGGTCGGCGCCGCCTTCTTGACGCGTCGCGCGGCAGCGGGATCCTCGGTTCGCGTGGCCGCCTTGCGCAACGCCACGAAGCTCGTGCCCGTCACGAGGCGAAACTCGATGCGTCGCGCCTCCAGGTCCACGCGCGCGACCTGCACCTGTACGGCGTCTGTCAGCCGATAGCGCATGCCGGTTCGCTCGCCACGCAATTCGTGCAGCGCCTCGTTGAACTGGAAGTATTCGCTTCCGAGTTCGGATACGTGAACCATGCCCTCGACGTGCAGCGTGTCGAGCGTCACAAAAATCCCGAAGCTTGCCACTCCCGTGACGCGTCCGCTGAACGTCTCGCCGACCCGTTCCTTGACGAACCAGCACTTGAGCCAGGCCTCGACGTCGCGTGAGGCGTCGTCCGCGCGGCGCTCCGTGGCCGAGAGCAGCAACCCCATCTTTTCCCAGATATCGTGCTCATGCTCGCGGTGGGATGTCCCGGGGGGCGACACGAAACCATGCAACTGGGGTTCGTAGCGCTGCCCTTTGAGCAGCGCCTTGATGACCCGGTGCGTCAGCAGATCAGGGTAGCGACGGATCGGCGAGGTGAAGTGCGTATACGCCGGGTACGAAAGCCCGAAGTGGCCCATGTTGTCCGGGCCGTAGATCGCCTGTTGCATGGAGCGCAGGCACATCGTCTGCAGCAGTGCATAGTCGGGCCGCCCGCGCGCCTTGTCGAGCAGGGCCGCATAATCCGCGGCCGTCGGATCTGACCCGCCGCCCAGGCTCAGGCCAAGCGTGCGCAGAAACTCGCGCAACGCCTGCAATTTTTCCGTCGTCGGGCCTTCGTGAATGCGATAGAGGCCAACGTGCTTGCTGCGCAGCATGAAATCCGCGGCGCAAGTGTTGGCCGCGAGCATGCACTCTTCGATCAGCCGGTGCGCGTCATTGCGCGTTTGCGCGACGATCTGTTCGATGCGGCCAAGTTCGTTGCAGATGATCTTGGTCTCGACGGTGTCGAAATCGATCGCACCGCGCTCCTTGCGTGACTGCTGGAGCAGCTGGAAAAGCGTGTAAAGATCGTTGATATGCGGCAAGACCCCGGACAGGGCACGCGCAGCCGGGCCGCCAGGCTGCTGCAGGGACTCCCAGACCTGGTTGTAGGTCGTGCGCGCGTGCGAGTGGATGACCGCGTTGTAAAACTGATAGGCCGAGACCGTACCTGCCTTGGCGCCGCTCGCGACGACCACCATATCGCACACGAGCACCAGACGATCGACCGCCGGGTTGAGCGAGCACAGGCCGTTGGAGAGTTTTTCCGGAAGCATCGGGATGACGCGCCGGGGAAAATAGACACTGGTGCCGCGCTCGCGCGCGTCGGCGTCCAGGGAATCCTCCGGCTGCACATAATGGCTCACATCGGCGATGGCCACGAGCAGACGCCAGGCGGGCCTGCGGCGCCCGGTACCGAGATCGACGCTCTCGCAATAGACCGCATCGTCGAAATCGCGCGCATCCTCGCCGTCGATCGTGATGAAGGGCACATCGCGCAAATCGACGCGGTCTTTCAGATCCTGCTTGCGCACGGTCTCCGGAAGCTTGTCGGCCTGGCGTTGCGCGCCTTCCGAAAACTCGACCGGCACATCGAACTTGCGCACGGCGATCTCGATTTCCATGCCGGGGTCGTCGATCTCGCCCAGGATTTCGGCCACGCGTCCCAAGGGCTGCGTATGGCGTGTCGGCTGCTCGATGATGTCGACCGAAACCACCTGGCCGTGCTGCGCGCCGCCGGTATCGCCCGGCGGGATCAGCACATCGTGCTTGATTCGCTGATCCTCGGGAACCACGATCGCCAGGCCCCGCTCGTTCAGGAAGCGCCCCACCAGGCGGTTTGTGCGCCGCTCGATGACCTCGACAATCGTCCCTTCGGGCTTGCCGCGGTATTCGCCAGTCGGCTTGACCAGCACGCGGTCCCCATGCAGGACCTTGAGCATTTCGCGCGGGGAAAGGAAGATGTCCTGACCACCGCCATCCCGGACGAGAAAACCGAACCCGTCGCGGTGACCCTGCACGCGACCGGCGATGAAATCAAGCTTGTTGGCGAGCAACAGCACGCCTTTGCGGTTTGGCAGCAACTGGCCGTCGCGCTCCATGGCGGCAAGGCGACGGTCAAAGCCCATTTGCGACTGCTCGCCGGCAATGCCCATACGGGCCGCAAGATCTTCGGGGGAAAGCGGTGCGCTCGCGGCGCGCAACGTCTCGAGGATTTGCTCGCGCGACGGTACATCAGGATCGTAGTCGGGCGGCAGATCGGGGGTTGCGGGGGCCTGTCGGCCGGACTTCTGATTTTGTGTGGGGCGATTTGCCAAAGTTCTAAACTCGTCTATAATGCGCAGCTTCTGTGCAGCTTTAAGTTGGTTGCCTGATCGGTCAGGGGTCTACGGATCCAGGGCTGGAAATTCGAAGCATTGCCCAGGTGGCGGAATTGGTAGACGCGCACGGTTCAGGTCCGTGTGCCGCAAGGTGTGGAGGTTCGAGTCCTCTCCTGGGCACCAAGCAAGTGTAGAGCATAAAGCGTTACGCTCTGCGAAAAGACCTCAAAATCCTTTTTGGATTATGAGGTTTTTTGTTTTTTGCTTTTTGCTTTTGCATTCCTTTTGCATTCCTTTTGCATTCCTTTTGCATTCCTTTTGTATTCCTTTTGTATTCCTGATTGGCGGGCTTCGCCGCACGCAAAGGCGCGGCTCACGCGCCCCCGGCAAGCGGCAGTCGCATCAGGATATGCGGGATATTCGCCTCCTCAAACTCGTCGCCCTCGGCGACGAACCCGTGCCGTTCGTAAAACCCGCACGCATGCGATTGCGCATGGAGCACGACCGCGTGGTAGCCCAACCCTCGCGCTTCGGCGATCAAGACTTCAAGGAGCGCGCTTCCAACGCCGCTGCCCCGGCCATCACGCAATACCGCCATGCGACCCACATGCCCGTCCGGGAGCAACCGGCCCGTACCCAGCGCCCTGCCCCGCGCATCAAACGCCACTGCATGCAGCGAGGCGGCATCCATGTCGTCAAGTTCTTCTTCGGGTGCGACATGTTGCTCCAGCACGAACACTTCCATCCGGATCGGCATCGCCCAGTCGCGCATGCGATCCCAGGTACCAAGCTTCACCGTGCAGACTGCTGACTTGCTCATTGCCGCGCTCCCGTTGACGACACCATTATCCCTCGCCGCGCTTCGTGCCGCGCGCGTGCCGCGCGCGGGTCGGGTCGGGTCGGGTCGGGTCGACCATGACCATTTCAGGGGGCATTGCATGGATCGGCGCCAATCCCTATGACGGCGGGCGCAGATCTGCTAACTTTGCGCCATGCACCCGATTGATCCCTGACTGCAATGCCAACACTGCTTCCGCGTCACGCAGCGCTTTGGACCACCGCCGTGGTGGCTGTTTCGGCCTTGGTGCTCGCGCTCGAGCGCGATCCGGCATGGTGGTACCTGGCCGTTCCCGGCGCGCTACTCACCCTGACCGGGATTCACGATCTCATCCAGACGCGCCATTCGATCCTGCGCAACTACCCGATCGTCGGACACCTGCGATTCATCCTTGAGGCTATCCGGCCTGAAATCCGTCAGTATTTTTTCGAGGATGACCGCGACAAGTCACCGTTCTCCCGGGTTCAGCGCTCGCTCGTCTACCAGCGCGCCAAGGAGCAGATCGACAAGCGCCCCTTCGGCACCCAACTCGATGTCTACGAGAACCATTACGAGTGGATCAATCATTCGATGGCGCCCTCGTCGATCGCGGACACAGACTTCCGGATCACCGTTGGCGGCCCGGATTGTTCGCAACCCGTCAGTCTTTCCGTGCTGAACATTTCTGCCATGAGTTTCGGGGCCCTCTCGGCAAACGCCATCCTTGCGTTGAACCGTGGCGCGAAAATGGGCGGGTTTGCGCACGACACGGGCGAAGGCGGCATCAGCCGCTACCACCTCGAGGCGGGCGGCGACCTGATCTGGAACATCGGCTCGGGGTATTTCGGGTGCCGCGACGCACAGGGGCAGTTTTCCGAAGCCGCTTTCATTGAAAACGCCACCCGGCCGCAAGTCCGCATGATCGAAATCAAGCTTTCACAGGGTGCCAAGCCCGGCCATGGCGGGATACTGCCTGGCGCGAAAGTCACCGCCGAAATCGCGGCGGCCCGCGGTGTGCCCCAGGGGACTGACTGCATATCCCCCGCGGCACACCGGGAGTTCAGTACGCCGGTCGGATTGCTGCACTTTGTCGCGCGCCTGCGCCGGCTATCGGGCGGCAAGCCCGTCGGTTTCAAGATGTGCGTCGGCCATCCCTGGGAATGGTTCGCCATTGCCAAGGCAATGCTCAAGACAGGCATCACGCCAGATTTCATCGTCGTGGATGGCGCCGAAGGGGGTACGGGCGCGGCGCCCATAGAGTTCACGGATCACGTCGGCACGCCTTTGCGCGAGGCGCTGCACCTGGTGCACAACACACTTGTGGGCATCAACTTGCGCGATCGCATCAAGATCGGCGCCTCGGGCAAGATCGTCTCCGCCTTCGACATGGCCCGCACCCTTGCCCTTGGCGCGGACTGGTGCAACAGCGCGCGCGCATTCATGTTCGCCATCGGATGCATCCAGTCCCAGTCCTGCCATACCGACAAATGTCCCACCGGCGTCGCGACCCAGGATCCACGGCGCCAGCGAGCGCTGGTCGTCACGGACAAGGCGCCGCGCGTTGCGCACTTCCATCGCAATACACGGCAGGCGCTTGCCGAGCTCCTGCAGGCAGCGGGCATCGAACACCCTGATTCGTTGCAAACAAGCCACATTGCTTGCCGATTATCCGACGATCACGTCACGCTGCTGTCGACCGTACTCCCCGAAATGGAGCATGGTGCACTCCTTGCGGGCAAGCTCGAGCGCCCCGTTTACCGGGTCGCATGGCCGATGGCTGACCCGGACAGTTTCCAGCCGTTGCGCCCGCTTTCGGAAGCCCTCGCGCAGACGCTCACGCAGACACGCTGACGGTGGCCGTCCCGGGCGACGTGTGCTGCGTCACGCCAGCGCCCGCCCAGGCGCTCACGGCCAGGGAAGTGACCCATCACGCCTCGCGCGCGAAATCGGCGACGCAATGTTCATAGGCTGGCAGCGAACGCACGAACCCCGAATCACGCATGCTCAGGGCAAGGCGGGCAAATCCGGCACGCGACACGGCCCGCCTGCAAGTCCAGAGGCCGGCGTCGCGATAACGCGTGAACGCAGAGACCAGGACATCCTGCGAAAGATCCGGGTAGAAAGTGGCCACGACACGCGCGAGCTCGGCGGGGCCATGGGCCTGCAGCCAGGGACCGAATCGTTCGACCGCGCGGATCATCGCCTCAAAGGCGTCCCGGTTGCGCTCAATACTGGCGACTGTCGACAGAAACGTCGTATAAGCCGTATAGCCACGCGCGCTCGCGGCGTAAAGGACGTGCGCGCCCTGACGCTCGGCAAGCGTCACAAAGGGCTCGAATACTTGCGCGACATCGATCCCCCCGTGCGCGAGCGCCTCAAGGTTGGCAGGCATTGTGTTGCCGGCAACCCGTTGAATCGCGCCAGGATCGACGCCCAGGTCGCGCAAATCCTGCTCAAGACAAAGCCATGGCGTCGGGACCTCGGATACCGATCCCAGCTTCAGGCGCTGCAGATCGCGCAAATCAAAAGGCGCACCCGTCTTTCCGACCAGGCAAAACGGATCCTTGCCGGCGACTTCGCAGAACGCCATCAGCGAGGCATCGCCCATGGGCTTTTCATCGCGCTCGCGGATGACGCGCAGCGGGCCGCCCCACATGCAGTCGATCCGCCCTGCCACGAGATCACTGATGCCAGCGCCCGGCGAGGGGGAATCAAGCAGCGTAATGTCCACACCCTCTTCGCGATGAAATCCCAGTGCAACCGTCGCATAAAAGGGCGCGTAAAAAACAGCCCTGAAATTCTCGGCAAGTCTTATATTCATATCCTGTATCCTCGCTGTTCGCACACCCATCGGCTGCTGGCCACAACGATACACCCAACCCGACCAGACAGAACTCTCGCGGAGACCCGTTTCCATGCTCAGAACACACCACCGCTACGACTACAGCCCGATCGTCAATCGACCCGACTACAGTTGGCCTGAGGGCAAACGGCTGGCGATTCACTTCAGCCTGAACGTCGAGCACTTCGCCTACGGCGAGGGGCTGGGAAACGACTACGGGCCACCAGCGCCAGCGCCCAATTCGCGCAGCTTCGCCTGGCGCGACTACGGCAACCGGGTTGGCGCGTGGCGTCTGCTCGAACTCGCGCAGGCGTACGACTTCCGCTACGCGTTGCTGACCAACACCGAGCTCTATGACTATTGCCCGGAAATGATCGCCGCCTTCAGCGCCCGCGGCGATGAAATCGTTGCCCATGGCCGCACCAATGCGGAGCGCCAGGATCAGATGGATATTGACCAGGAGCGCGCCTGCATCCTCGAGGCGACGCAGACCATCGCGCGTCGCGAGGGCAAGCCGCCCAGGGGCTGGCTCGCGCCCTACATCGCGCAGACTGAGAACTCGCTGGATTTGCTGCGCGAAGCGGGCCTTCGCTACATGATGGACTGGTCGCTCGACGATCAGCCGGTGTGGTTCCGCACCAAGCACGGCCCGATCCTTTCGGTGCCGTACGCCCATGACCTGAACGACTCGATCGAGTGCGTCTCGCGCAGGACCCCGTCACAGACCTGGTGCGACAACCTCGTCGACCAGTTCGATGAAATGCTCGCGGAATCTGCACGACGCCCATTGGTCATGCCGATCGTGCTCCACAGTTTCATCGTGGGTCACCCGTATCGCACGAGGCAGTTCCGGCGCGTGATCGAGCACATCATGGCGCATCGCGACAAGGTCTGGCTGACGACACCGGGTGATATCTGCGAACACATCGAATCTTTGCCCGATGGCGTCGTTCCCGGGCGACACACGCCCTATGCCCCCACATGATCGACGCACGCATTGGCCGCATGCGCTTGAGCATGCGCTTGAACGCGTGCGCATCACCCGAACCTGCACAACCCTGATGGAACGCTTACCATGAACGTCGTACGCCAATTCGCCACCACCACGTGCACCGCGCTGCTCGCACTGCTGTTTGCCGGCGCGGCAGTCGCGCAGCAGCCTGCGGTTTCCGCGGTGGCGCCCGGCAAATTTCCGGACAAGCCCGTGCGCATCATTGTCACCGTGCCGCCCGGCGGCGCATCCGACTTCGTCGCGCGCACGCTCTCGGAAAGTTTCGCCAAAGAGCTGGGCACGCCCGTGCTGATCGAAAACAAAGCCGGCGCCAACGGCACGATCGCAAGCGCCTTCGTCGCTCGGGCGCCTGCCGATGGATATACCTTGCTCCAGGCGGGTATTTCGACGCATGGAATCGGACCGTATTTCTACGACAACCTACCGTACGCCCCGTTCAAGGATCTGGTGCCGGTCGGCCCCATTGCGGAATTCCCGATCATCCTGGCCGTCAATGCGCAATTGCCTGTCAAGAGCGTGGCGGAACTCATCGCGCTGGCCAAGACCCGTCCGATGAGCTTCGCCTCCGCCGGTACGGGCAGCGCCCCGCACCTGTCCGGCGAGCTCTTCAAGATCGAAACCGGCCTGAATCTCGTGCATGTTCCCTACAAGGGTTCCGCGCCGGCCGTGGTCGACGTCGCGAGCGGCCAGGTGGATATGATGTTCGACGGCATTCCGGCGCTGCTGCCGCACATCAAGAGCGGAAAACTGCGCCCGATCGCAGCCGTCAGCGTCAAGCGCAACGGCCAGATGCCGGATCTGCCCACCTTTACCGAGCTTGGCTACCCCTCCATGGTCGCCTCCGTGTGGTACGGGCTCATGGCGCCTGCGGGCACGCCGGCAAGTGCCATTGCGACCGTGAACGCCGCGCTGAACAAAACGCTCGCGATACCGGAGCTGCAGGCCAAACTCGAGGAAAACGGCGCCATTGTCATGCGCGGAAGCCCGGCAGACTTCGGCGAATTCATGACCAAGGATTACAAGCGCTGGGGAGACGTCATCCGCAAGGCGGGCATTTCGACCAAGGCCGACTAACCAGCTGCGCGGCAAGCCCCGTCGTTCACGACGGGGCATATCAACCGTGCGGCGGGCCCCGCCCTTGCCTGCGGGAGATCCCACCGCAGCGCCGCGCGGGCCTATCCCCCGGGTGCGACGATATCCAGTATCACATTGCCCATCACGCGACCGGACTCCACCGCCTCATGCGCGGCAACGATGTCGTCAAGCGAAAACCGTGCGCCGATCGTGTGGCGCAAGCGCCCCGAATCGAGCAGGGCCGACACGTGCCGAATCGCGTGAGCCCGCTCCTGGGCCGTCAGGTCGTAGATCAGGAAGAACTGCAACGAGAGCGAGGAAAACAACAAGGTCCTGAACGGCACCGCGTGATCAGCCGCCACGTTTGACCCGAAGCACACCACCGTGCCGTGGGGCGCCAGCGCACCTTCGCCCACCAGAGCCGCCGTCGTGGAAAAATCCATGTCGACAATGCCGTGCACGCCGCGCCCGCCGGTCAGTTCCCTGACCCGCTCGGCCGTGCCGCCCGCCCGGTAGTCGATCGTTTCACAGACTCCGGCTGCGCGCGCATGCGCTGCTTTGGCCTCTGAACTGACCGTTCCGATGACGCGCGCGCCCTGCATCACGGCAAGTTGCGCGGCGTAGTGGCTGACCGCCGACGCGGCACCAATCACCAGCACGTCGCGCCCCGCGACGTCGCCCAGCCGTCGCACCGCCTCATACGCCGTCAGCAGCGGGATTCCAACGCACGCCGCTGCCGCAAAATCGCATCGATCGGAGAGCCGCACTGCCATTGCCGAGGGCACGACGATGGCATCGGCGGCCGTCCCCATCGGACGCTGCCACTGGCCGTTCCAGATCCAGACGCGCTCGCCCAGGCGCGCGCGATCGACGCCCTGCCCGACCGCGTCGATGATCCCCCCGGCATCGCTGTGCGGCACCACGCGGGGCCCCGCAAGCGGGCGAGCGCGCCGCGACTTGACGTCGGAAGGGTTCACGCCCGAGGTGTGCACGGCGACCCGCACCTCCCCGGGCCCGGGCTCCGGCGTGGGGAGCTCGCCAAGTTGCAGCGTGTCTCGCGCCTCTCCGTTACGCTCGTACCATGCGGCCCTCACGTCACTTCACCGGGTTGGCGGAGGGGAACTTGGCCGGACGCTTGTTACGCACCGCATCGACGCCTTCCTTGGCATCCGGGCTGAGGAAGCAAATCATTTCCATGGCGAGCGATGCGTCGAAGATCGGACCGGCCTGGCGCAGCCAGTTGTTGAGCGACTTCTTGGTGAACTTGATCGCCGTCTGGCTCCCCTGCGACAGCTTGCGCGCAACCTCAAGCGCCTTGGGCATCAACTGCTCCGAAGGAACCGCGAGGCTGACCAGCCCGATGCGCTCGGCCTCCTTGCCGTCAATGAAGTCGGCGGTCATGAGGTAGTACTTGGCCTTGGCCATCCCGCACAGCAGCGGCCAGATGATGGCGGCATGGTCGCCGGCGCCCACGCCCAGACGTACATGACCGTCGGTCAGTTTGGCGGTCTCCGACATGATGCTGATGTCGGCGATCATCGCCACGGCGAGCCCGGCACCAACCGCGGTTCCGTTGATCGCGGAAATGATCGGCTTATCGCAGTCGAGCATTTTGTAGACGACATCCGCAGCTTCCTTGTGCACACCGGCCACGACCTCCGGATGACCCACGATCGTCTCGACCCACGCCAAATCGCCGCCAGCCGAAAACGCGCGGTCGCCCGCCCCTGTGATCACCGCGACACGGGTGTCATCGTCTTCGGAAATCACCGCCCAGATCTGGGTGAGCTCCCAGTGCAGCCGTGCATTGGTGGCATTCATCACCTCGGGCCGGTTGATCGTAATGAGCAGCACGCCCGGATCGGGCCGGTCAAACTTCAGGAATTGAAAGTCGTCGTATTTCATGATGCGTCCGTAGGCTAGGTTAAAAAACGGTTCGGTAGATTCGCCATGCGAGGCCTGCCGAACGATGTCATTTCAGGTTGTCACACACTGCCCGGGTGACTTCGGTACACGATGCCGTGCCGCCAAGATCGCGCGGGATGAATTTGCGCTGCGCCAGCGTGGTCTCGACGGCGCGCTCGACGCGCGCCGCGCCCTCAAGCATGCGGGGGTCTTCGTGGCGCTCGCCTATCCAGCGCAGCATGAACGCTCCGGAAAGAATCGTGGCCAGCGGGCTTGCGGTGTCCGTTCCGGCGATGTCGGGCGCCGAACCGTGCGCCCCCTGGAACAGCCCGAAATCGTCGCCGATTTCCGCCGAGGGCGCGATGCCCAGACCGCCGACGGTCGCCGCGCCAAGATCGGAAATGATGTCGCCAAACATGTTTTCCGCCACGATGACATCGTAAAAATCCGGTCGTTTGACCATATGCACCGTGATCGCATCGACGTAGGCGTAGTCAATTTCAATGTCGGGATAGTCGGCATGCACCTCATCGCACACGGATCTGAAAAACGCGTAGCTGCGCAGGATGTTGGCCTTGTCGCATACGGTCACGCGCTTTCTGCCGTCGCGCGGCGCGCCAGAGCGCTTGCGCGCGAGATCGAAGGCGAATCGCGCGATGCGCTCGGTACCGCGGCGCGTGATGACCAGTGTGTCCGTGGCGAGCTCCCCGCGCAGCACGACGCCGCCGCCTCGACTGGCATAGAGGCCCTCTGTGTTTTCCCGGATGATCACGTAATCGATGCTACCGGCCTCACGCGACTTGAGCGGCGAAAAATCCCCCTGGTAGAGACGTATCGGCCTGACATTGGCGTAGAGGTCAAGCCTGAAACGCAATCGCAGGTGCAGGTCATTGCCGACTTCCGTGCCATCCGGATAGGTCACGCCGGGCATCCCGGCCGCACCGTGCAGGATCGCGTCGGCACGGCGACACGCTTGGTAAGTCTCGTCCGGAAGCACATCCCCGGTGCGCACATAGTGGTCTGCGCCGCCCGGCAAGTCCTGGAACGCCAGCAACCCGGTGCCGCAGGCGCGCTCCAGCACGCTGACTGAAGCGCGGCAGACTTCCGGTCCAATGCCATCGCCCTCGATGGTCGCAATTTCGTAGGTTGGCTTTGGCTGCGCCATGTTGTCTCGTCCGAATGTCCGTTGTTGTTTTTTTGGTCGCGACCCTGGACACCCCCTGTAGCCGCGACAGGCCGCCGGCAATGCCGGCTGGCTCTATCTGCTTTTTAGCATTCTTTGCACCATCCGGTCAGGCCCGCAGGCGTGAGACCAGATCCACCACAACCGAATCCCAGTCCGACGCGACGGGCTGGCGAAGCAATGTCGCACTCGGATACCAGGGCGTCGTGTCGCCCTGCAGACGCCACCGCCACTCCGCAATCCAGGGCAGCAATACGTATAAACGCTTTCCCATGGCGCCGGCCAGGTGGGCCAATGACGTATCGACACTGACCACAACGTCCATGTGGTGGACGATCGCCGCCGTTTCGTCGAAATCGTCGAGTCGATCGCCCAGGAACTGGATCGCCGGATTGAGCGCCAGGAACTTGCGATCGCCTTCGGACACATCTGTCTGGATCAGGAACACGTCGCCGATTTCAGCGAGTGCCCGCACTTTTGCAAGCGGCATCGAGCGCGAGAGATCGTTGCGATGCCGCGGATTGCCCTGCACGGCGATGCCGATGCGCGGCCTTGAATTCGCCTCGCCAAACCAGGTGCCCCAATACGCGACACGGTCGGCGGGAGCCGACAGGCAAGGCGTGGCCGCGGGGATGTCGGTCGGCTGCGTACCGAAGAGCCGGGGCAGGCTCATGAGCGGCAGTTGCCAATCAAACGGGCCGGGCGCCCGATTGCGCGCCACAACAGTGGCGCCGTGCCCCATGCGGCCGAGCAGACCTCGCAGCGCCTCAGGCACTTCGAGCGTCACGGAGGCGCCGCGCGCTGTCAGCAATGCAACGTAGCGGCTGAACTGCAACGTATCGCCCAACCCCTGCTCCGCCCAGAGGAGCACCCGCTTGCCCGGCGCGTGTGCGAGATCCTGCAGCGGCTGGACTTCCGGATGCAAATAGGGATCGGCGTCGCTGCGGCTCCAGCGATATTCGTACTGTCGCCAGCCATCCCGGAAGTCCTCGCGCGCGAGCCGGATCAATGCCTGGTTCCAGTTCGCGTCGGGCAAACCGGGGCTCGCCAGGAGAGCCTCGTCGTAGCAGCGCATCGCGTCATCGAGCCGCCCCAGGGCCGAAAGCGTCACGCCCATGTTGGTCAGCGCCTGCGGATTGCCGGGATTGAGCGTGAGCCCCTGCGCATGGCAGGCGAGTGCCTCGTCAAGCCTTTGCAGCTCGGTCAGAATCACGCCCTTGTCACTGAACGCCTCGGCATAGGCTGGATTGATCTGAAGCGCCCGATCCATGCAATCAAGCGCCTGATTCAGATCGCCGAGCCCCTGGCTCGCCAGGCCCAGATTCAGCCAGCCATCAGCGGCCTGCCTGTCGATCGCCAGCACCCGCTGCGCGACTTCGCCCGCATCGGCGGCACGCCGCTGGCGCAGCAGGCTGGACGACAAGTTGACCATCGTCGACACACGGTCCGGCACCAGGGCGAGCGATCCACGGAAGCAGCGCTCCGCTTCCTGCGGGCGGCCCAGTTCCAGTTCACGCAGCCCGTCAAAGAACAGTGCCTTGGCTTTTTCGAAATCTTGCATTCCCGAACTCAATTGGTGGCGGCAACTCGCACTATAACCAAGGTCGCGCGAGGGCGATGACGCAACCGGATCGCCGCGCCATGCGCAACCCCGGCAAACGCTACGTTGCCACCAACGAAAAAAGCGACTAAAAACGGTCTGGGCGACCCGAATGCCGACAAGCGGCCCGGTTGCAGTTCAGCCTGCGCCACACGACAAGAATGAACGAGACAACGGAGATACCATGCCACACCAATCCCGATCCTGGGTTGCCCTCTTCGGCGCGGCCCTGCTCCTTGCGTCAAGCACAACGACCTGGGCGCAGGAGTGGCCGTCCAGGCCTGTTCACCTGATGGTCGGGTTCGCCCCCGGCGGAGGAACCGACATTGTCGGGCGCGCCCTCGCGCAGCGCATGGGCGAGAACCTCAAGCAATCCATCGTCGTGGAAAACAAGGCGGGCGCCGCCGGCACCATCGCAGCCGATTACGTCGCCAAGGCCGCGCCCGACGGCTATACCCTGCTGATGGGGCACTCGAACTCCAACGCCATCTCGCCGTTCGTGCTGTCGAACGTGCCTTACGATCCTGCGACGGATTTCACGCCGATCACCTACCTCGGTTACGTGCCGAATGTCCTTGTCGTCAATGCTTCGCTGCCGGTTAACTCAGTTGCCGAACTGATTGCGCTCGCTAAAACCAAGCCCGGCCAGTTGACCTATGGATCTTCCGGGATCGGCAGCACGCAGCATCTGGCTGGGGCGCTCTTTGCAAAGATCTCGGATGTAACGCTTAACCATATCCCTTACAAGGGCAGCGGCCAGGCGATCGTCGACCTGCTATCGGGCCAGATCACGATGAACTTCGATACCCTGCCCCCGGTGCTCGAGCACATCAAGTCAGGAAAACTCAGGGCCCTCGCCATCTCGACGCCCAAACGTTTGCCGCAGTTGCCGAACGTGCCGACCTTTGCGGAGGTCGGCATCAACGGATTCGACGTCACGAACTGGTATTCGATCATGGGCCCCAAGGGAATGTCGCCTGAAACCGTGTCCAGAATCGACAAGGCGGTCAAAACCGCCATGTCCGACCCGAACACGCGCAAGACGATGGATGCGCAAGGCCTTCAGACCCAAGGCCCCGAAACCCCGGCGGCCTTTGGCGCGTTCATCCTTCAAGAGCTGGTTAAGTATCGCGACCTGGTCAAGGTGCTGAACATCAAGGCCGACTGAAAGCGCCTTCGCGAGCGGCACCCTGCGGGGTTTTGCCCGCCGGACCGCAGCGATGGTCGCTTGCCTGCGCAGGGCCCGCGGGGATCGCGCTACGCGCAGGCCGCGTCGATCAGGCGGCGTGCGATGCTGACGCCATCGGGCAGGCGCGGAAGGTTGTCACGCGAGAACCAGTCGGCGGCCTCGATTTCCCTGGCATCGGGCTGGATGTCTCCACTGACGTAATCCGCAAAGAAGGCCAGCATCAGCGAATTCGGGAAAGGCCACGACTGGCTGCTGAAATATCGCAAATTCGTGATCTCGATGCCGACTTCCTCCAGGACCTCACGCTTCGCGCATTGGTCGAGCGTCTCGCCCGGCTCAACGAAACCGGCCAGTGCACTGAACACCCCTGGTTTGAAATGCGGGCTGCGCGCGAGCAGCAAATCGTTGCCGCGCTGCACCAGCACCATGACAGCCGGTGAAATGCGTGGGTACGCAACCAGAGCACAGGTCGGGCACTGCATCGCGAACTCATCGGACTTCATAAACGTGGCGCTACCGCAACGGCCACAGAAGCGGTGCTGCTTTTGCCAATCGATCATCTGCGATGCGCGTCCGGCCAGCGCGAAAGCCTCATCGCCCGCGTGGGCAAAGAGCGCGCGCAGGCCGATCAGTTGCGCGTCGATCGCATTGGGAGGCTCTTCGAGATCGGCCGCGTAAATGGGCTCGCCACGCCACTGACCGATCAGCAGGGCATCCTTGGGGTTGCCGAAATCGGAGGCTCTGCCGCGCAGAAACACGCCATCCTGCGGATCGCCGCCCTGGATCAGCATTTGATGATCGAAGCGGATGATCCAGTAACTCTGCTCACTCATTGGAATCCCTGATTCGTTGACCAACAGGCGCGGGCCGATATGACCCGACGCGGCAAGGCGCGCGTCGCGCCAGCCCCTCGGATTTTAGATGAGTTGGCGGCAAGACCCCCGCCGTCCAAGTATATACGGGCACACGGTGTGCGTTCGGTCGCCCGGGGTGCGTCCTCCAGGCGCTCAGAGGTACCGCTTGATGAGCTCGCTGCGATGGCTGAAAACCGCCTCATCGTTGTAGATCCCCCGATTGGCGGCGGCCTCCCAGGTCAGGCGTTCAAGTGCAACAGGTTCTTCCGCCAGCCCGATGAGGTTAGAGGCCAGCGCAACGGGATCCCCGATGGCGGAAAGCAACGCGCCTCCACGCCCTTCCACGAGCTCACGGGCATAGCTGCTGTCGTACCCGACGATGGGCAGCCCGGAGATGAGCGCCTCGATGAGACAACGCGGGGATTCAGGCGTGACGTGACAAAAGGCGAACACATCCTGCGAGCGCAGGAAATCGAGGATTTCACCGCGGTCCGCAACGAAGCCGCGAAACTGCACCACCGACTCCAGACCGAGTTCCCTGACGAGCTCACGGGCGGCCTCGAGCAGCGGGCCATCCCCGAGCCAGGTTGCCTGAAGCCGGCCAGGACCGATCGATTTGGCGACCATCGCCATGGTCTCGATCCACTGAAGCGGCGCTTTCATTGGATGAGCCCGCCCCAGATACCCCAAACGGAAGATCCTGCCTTCATTGCGCGCCGCAAGGCGCGCAGCAATCATGTCGTCGGAAATCTCGTCCTGTGGACTGATATGGATGTCGTGCACCAGCTCCGGCTGGCGACAGAACGGCGCATACGCGTCGTAAACCGTTTTGCCATGGAACAAGCCTAAGCTGCAGTGCTTCAGGGCGCGATCCGTCGCTCGCTTGGCGAGGATCGACTTGATTGTTCCCCGGATACTATTCTTGGGCGCACCACGATCGCTTTTGATCCACTCATGAACGACCAGGTCCAGCCATATGGCGAAAGGCCTGCGCTGACGTATCGCCGCATCGACACCGATGCTACCCCAGGCACCGAACGATCCGAGGTTCGTGAAGCACAGGTAGCGATGCTCTGCAACGAGGGCTTCATAGCGCTTGCGCACCTCCGCGCGGCAGCGCAAGTGATCCAGGATGTGATAGCCCCATGGAAAAGGCTCCAGCGTGACGCGGCCAGTCGCAAGCAGTTCAGCGGGATCAAGATAGACCGAGGTGGCCTCGAACCCGACCCCGGGTTCGAGGATAGGGGCGCAAACGGTGACATGCCCGAAATGTTTCGCCCAAAGGCGAATTCCATTCATTGCCTGCGCCTCGACCAGGAGGCCATTCGGCCCCTGGGTAAACGGTACGCCAACGTCCAGCAACAGGCCACCGGTGATACGCGCGTCCTGCTCGCCGTCCATTATAAAGGAATCCTTACGCATTGCATTCATCAAACTCTGAGCCGAATCCAGCCTTTAATTGCATTCATCAAACCCTGAGCCGGATCCAGCTTTTCACGGCTCGCACAAACCGAATCATACCCGGCGGAAGCCAGCGATCGACGTGTCTGCGAGGCGCCACATCGCTTTTCGAACTCCGCTGAATGACGAGGCTCCTGCTCGAGCGGAAAGTCCGGATCCCAGGCTCCCGATCCATGAAAACGCTGTAGGCCGCGTCAATATGCATCGGCCCGAATCCGGGATCTCCGGGCGGTCGCGAAAGAATGCCTTCGAGGAACGCGATGAGCCGGGGCAGCACCGCAGCGCAAAGCGCATAGGCGTGCGTGCACTGCACGCCATCGACCGTCGGTATCCAGCGCAACGGCCCGGGCACGGGAGGCAGAATATGCCCCGGATAAAGAAAGTCCCATTCATCCGTGCGGCAAAAATCAACGAGGGCTCCGGCGTGTCCGAAGGGCGGGGTAAACAGCGCATCGTCCTCCAGAACGAGAAACCGCGACCAGCCCGAATCCCGGGCTTGCCGAAGGATTTCAAGGTGACTGAGGAAGCACCCTCGTGCGCCGACCGATGGAAAGCCCCCGTCGTCCGGTGGCTGTATCGCGTCGAAAAACTGGACGTTCCCCTGTCCGATGGCTATGTCGAAACGCGCAAACTCCCGCTGGATTTGCGCCCGGCGATCCACGCGACTGGTCAGGCTGACAATACGGATCGCGTCAAACGCCGGGAATATCAATGCCACGAGGGAACGCCCTTTCTTGTAGAAGAAGGTCAGTGTTCCAGCAAATGCGTCCCAAATCAACTTTTTAGGAGGAAACATCGCCCACCGAACGCGTTGTGCGGTGCGCGAGGGCCTGCGCATCCCCTCAATAAGCGATAATGCCGCTCAACGGCGTTCAGTGGTTTCCGGGTTCAGCGCGAGCCGGGCACACGCCTCACAGGACCGCGGATCCAGATAATGGCATACATTGTCTTTGTGGCAATGGTTTCGGCGATATACGCCATCAATCGCTACGATGTGCAGCGGGCGTTCGTCAACGTCTGGATTCCGTTCCTGATGCTCTTGCCGACGGCCTGGTACGTCAATATCCCGGGATTGCCTGACCCTAATTTTTCGCAGGCTGCGGTCATTCCAATCATTTTCGTGCTGGTGACACGCCAGTTGCACACGCTCGAACTCGGCAAGATCGAGTTCCTGATTTTCATTTATTTCACGTTCCGATTTGCGGTCGACTGGCAAAGCCGGGGCTACTGGGATGCCCAGAACTACGCGTTCGACCTGCTGACGACGATGGTTGCCCCCTACATGATGGGGCGCTACATCATCAACAGTCGCCAAATGGACATCGCCACAGCGAAAATGCTCGTGCTGATGTTTCTGGTTCAGGCCCCGGGCTTTATTTACGAACTGCGCATGTGGCAGCCGCCGGTCTACCGAGTCTTCGGGTTCCTGTTTCCGTTCGACGCCTCAGGGCTGTCAGTACGCTACGGATTAGCCCGCATCACCGGGCCATTCACGCACCCGATCCTGGCCTGCGTGATCTTCATCGCGCTTTACCGTCTGCACAAATGGCTCGACTGGATGGGTGTCTGGAAGCAGCCACAGACGGGGCTTTATGGCGTATTCCTGGGCTGGAGCCGCCGCTTTCCGCTTTCTTTCTCGATGCACATCACGATCATTTTTATCGTCATGATCATCCTGACCTTCTCGCGCGGGCCCTGGATCGGCGGCATGGCTGGCGCGGCGCTCACGGCAGTCGGCAACGCCGGCAACCGCAAACGCGCCCTGTACATATTTGTCGTCCTCATGGTAATCGGCGGGATGGGTGCCGAAGCGGCCTTCAACTATTACCTCAGCCCAGGGTCGGACGGCAAGATCAGTGAAGGCGCGGAAACAATGCTTTACCGCAAGATCATGCTCGATCGCTACGAGGCCTTTATCTGGGAAAAGCCCTGGACAGGCTGGGGGCTGACGACAGTGCCGCAAGTTCAGGGCATGGAGTCGATCGACAACGCGTACTTTCTGATGGCCTTGCAGCACGGAATCCCGGCGCCGGTGTTGTTCGTCATCATCTTTCTCTATGCGATCGGCACCCAGATCAAGTTCGGGCTTGACTCCTCCGCCAAGGAACCCCCGCTCGGGTTCACCTTCGCCGGAATCTATCTGTCATGCTTCTTTGCCTTTGCCACCGTCTATATCGGCGGCCAAACTCCAGCCTTGCTCTTTCTCTTTCTCGGCTGGGGAGAAGGCATCCGCAAGCGCGGGGTGCAAAGCCTCGGGCCTGACGATGCCAAGCCAGTCGCGGCGCCCCCTCCATTTCGCAAGGTCATTTACTGATGCCGCGCCACTCGCCTGCCCCGCAGCGCCCCCCGCTCCAAGCCGCACGACAATCGCGTATCGCGCAGCGAGGCCGTCTGGGCAAATGGCTTGCGATCATTGGCGCGATCGCCGCGCTCGCAAGCCCCTTCACGTTTGCGCCGGCGACCGCGCAATCGACGCCCCCCGCCACGCTCGCGCCGCTGATCGGCGCCAATCTTCCGGCGATCTCCGATTACTCCCCGACCCCGGTTTATGTCGACCTCGTCAGGCAGGCGCGGCGATTCGGGACGGCGCAAACGCCCTGGGATGAAAAGGCTATCCTCGCCCCGGACGGCTGGCCGATGGGCGACTTCGGAATCTTCCTGATGACCGGCATGAAGGGGATTCAGGGCATCCCCGGAACCTACAAAGTCACCTTCACCGGCCAGGCGAACGTCGAACCCGTGGCCTCGAACGCATCGATCGCGAACCTGCTTTACGATCCTGGCCAGAACCGGACGACCCTGGACGTCATCCTGCCGCAAGACGCAGATCAACTGGTCCTCGCTTTCACCGGAACCCGTGGCAACATCAAGAACCTGCGGGTGATACGACCCGGCTACGACCCGGCAGATCCGCCGCTGTTTACGCGCGAGTTCCTCAAGCACATCGCCCGATTCCAGACGCTACGCTTCATGGAATGGCTTGAAACCAATGGACGCGACGGGGTCACGACCTGGGCGAGCCGCACGGATCCCGCCCGCACGCACTATGCCGCCTCAACGGGCACGCCCTGGGAAGACATCGTCGCCCTCGCCAACCTGACGAAGCAGGACATCTGGATCAACATCCCGATCCGGGCAACCGATGACTACATTGAACACGTAGCGCGCCTGCTCAGGGAAACGCTCAACGGACAATCGCGAATCTACGTCGAGTACAGCAATGAGATCTGGAACGCGATGTTCACGCAGTTCGGGATCAACGTCGACATGGCGGTCGACGAAGTCAGGCGCCGGCCCGATTCCCCGCTCGCCTACGACGGTCAGAAGGACAAGTATCTCCTGGCTTTCCGGCGCGTCGCCCAACGCCTCAAGGACATCAGCGACATCTTCCGGCGCACCTTTGGCAACGAAGCGATGATGACCCGCGTTCGGCCTGTGTTCAGCGGGCAGATCGTGCGGCCTGCCCTTGCCGAAATGGGCCTGGACTTCATCGCCCAACGCTATGGCCCGCCTTCGAACTACTTCTACGCGTTTGCCGGTGCGCCCTATTTCAACCTTGGCAAGCGCCAGACCGCGGACGGTCTGACGCCAGCCGATGTGCTTGACGCCTTCGAACAATCGGTGCGCGACATTCCCACGGTGAGCCTGCTCGAAAACAATCTCGCCCTGGCTGCCTGGTACGGCCTTCCCTTCATCGCCTATGAGGGTGGATCCGACACCTTCGGCCCAGGCAGCATCCAGGCCAAGAAGCAAGCCAGCATGGATCCCCGGCTGCTCGGCATCTGCCACCAGTACCTGACCGACTGGTACTCCTCTGGCGCAGAGTTGTTTATGTGGTTTACAGCGGGTGCCAGCAACTGGGGCACGCAATACGGAACCTGGGGATTGACCACAGACCTCGCGATCGAAAACGCGCCGAAGATCCGCTGCATCGACGAAATCGCCCGGGCTGCGCCGCCCGCGTCGAGCGCGCGCCATCAGGTCCCGGGATCATTCGACGCGATGGAGTATGTCGGCAACCTGCCGCCGTACAAGGCGGATTCGCGTAACCGCATCCGTTACATGCACCCCAAGTCCACCCCTGCCGACTATCTGGTCTTTGCGGCGAAAGCAGGCGACTACAGCCTGGTTTTGCGTGCCGAGGCCGCGCGCGCGGGCAACGTGATCGCCATCGGGCTCAACAACAAGACGGTCGCCCCCGGGTTCGAACTCAAAGTGACCGGTTGGGACGCGCCGGGGGACAACAGCCCGATACCGATTCACCTTGAGCAAGGACTCAATACAATACGTATATCAACGACAAAGGAAACCAGCGGTTTCGGGCTGACGGCCCTGACGATCCGCTGAGAACCGCAGGCAAACGGATCCGGGAGCATCCACATGTTCAGGAACATTCGAGCGGACCTGGCCGCGCACCAGGGCGACTGGGGCGCGCAGGGATTCTGGGCACTGCTGGTCTATCGCTTTGGGCGCTGGCGCTACACGGTTCGCCCCGCGATCCTGCGCAAACTCCTTTCTGTCATCTATCACGTCCTGTATAAATTGATACAAATCATCACGGGCATCGAACTGCCCTGCGAAGTACCGATCGGCCGCAATTTCGTCATCGAGCACTCGGGTGGGATCGTGATCAGCGGCTTTGCGAGCTTCGGAGACGACTGCCGTATCCGCAACGGCGTGGTCGTCGGCCTGTCGCGCGTCGACGAACCTTGTGCGCCCCAGATCGGCAATGACGTGGATATCGGTACAGGCGCCAAGGTGCTTGGCAACATCCGGATCGGCAACGGCGTGCGGATCGGCGCGAACGCCGTCGTGATCACGGATGTTCCCGATGACTGCCTCGCAGTGGGGGTGCCCGCCGCGATCAAGCCGCGCCGGAAAAATCCTTCCTGATTCCATTCCAGTCGAGCAGGCGCCGAATGCGCGGCGTCAGGCCGACCAGACGCAGTGTGCATCCGCGTGCAGCGAACGTCGATTCAAGCGTCAGCATTTCACCCGCAAAACGCGGGCCCAGATAAGTGACTGCGGCGAGATCCAGCGTAAGGTCACCCGAGCGCGCCACCGCACGATCGATTGACTCGCGCAGCGCCTGGGGCATTTTGTCGGGAGCCGCACCGACGATCGTGACATGGCTGCCCTGTGCATCGTGCCGATACTGGATCACCGGTTGCTCCGAATCCGTCGGGCGATGCAAGCGCAGCCAGAACATGTAAGGCAACAGTTGCAGGAACGCCAGACGCAGGCACGCCGTGCCATCGCGCCAGTAACGACGCCACAGCATCGGTTCTTCCTTGATGCGCCAGACCCACTCGAGCCCGGTGCGCTGCAGCCAGACGGGTGCGCGCCGAACTGTCCCGGCCTCGAAGTTCACGACCGCACCCATATTGCAGAGCACGGGGACGGTCAGGCGGTTTCGATTGTGCATGATCCATGCCTGAGCCTTCTGGGCGCTGAGCGCGACGAGCAGGAAATCCGCACCGCTTTGCTCGATGCGCTGAATCAGGTCATCGCCGCTCATGTCGGCAACCGAGCCGAAACCTGGCGTCTCAAACCCTACGCATCGCATCCCCGGGGAGGCCGCGTTGATGCGCTCACCCGCGGCTTGCGCAGCCCCAGGCGGCCCGCCAAAAATAAACACGCGGATGGGTGCATCCCCGGGCGGGGGTGAATCGCCGCGCAGGCACTCGAACAACCCCGAGCCGGTCACCCGCTCTGCCAGGGGTATCCCGAGCATCCGTGACATCCAGACCAGCGGCATTCCGTCCGCCACGCTCAAATCGCTTTCGATCACCGATCGGCGGAATGCGTCATCCGTCTGGCACCCGATCAGGAAGTTCAGATTGGGCGTCGAGATGAAAAGGCGACGCCGCGCACGAACCGCGACACGGACGGCGTCAACCGTCTCGCGCATCGTCACGATGTCGATCGGCAGGCCCAGCAGACAGAAAACGTTGCGACTCATGGCGGGTCTCCGATCGCTTTCAGAAGCAGCGCGGTCGCATCGTCCCACGAATACGCGTGCGCGCGCTGATAGGAAATAGTCGACATGCGTTTCCACGCCTCGGGCGGGCTGCGCAACAACGCCACGAGCGCCGAGGCCATCGCCTCGGGCGATTCAGATGGAACCAGCACCCCGGCTCCGTCGGCCAGCAAATCGGGTGCAGCGCCAATGGGAACACCAATCACGGGCGTGCGGCAGGCCATCGACTCGAGGATCGGCAATCCGAAGCTGTCGAGCCGTGAAGCGAAAAGCCACGCGTCGCAACGCGCGTAGAGGCCTGCGATCTGATCCTGCCGCGGGCAATAATGAAACTCGGTATCCGGCGGCAAGGGCATCTCCTGCGGCGGATGCTCGGATCCGAACGCAAGGGTGCGCAAGTCAGGAATATCCTGGCGCGCCAGCCTGCAAGCCTCGTGAATAATATCTGCGCCCTTGATCGCTTGCGGCGAGTAGGTGAAGCCAACGGTAGGCGGGTCGCCCCGATCGCGGCTTGGGGCGTCGAACTGCACAAGATCCACTGCGTTCGGGACCACGCGGATGTCGAGATCCCCGAGCTCGGCCTCGATGTCGAACTTTAACTGGCTTGAGATCGCGATCTTGCGATTGGGCAGGCGCAGTGCCGCATGCAAGCGCACGCGCACGTCGCCGCCTGTCCAGATCTCGTAACCCTGGATCAGGTGCACTTTACGCCCCTTCGAGGCGGGCATGGCGTCCACCCACACGGCGGTTTCCCACCAGGTTGCAACAAGCAGGTCGGCATCGGGCAGCATGGAGGCCGGTGGGCTGTGGCTCTCAAAAACCACGTAGGGCACGCCCGAATTCGCAATGTGCCCGGCCCGGGGCGGCGCAGCGGCAAAGCCCTGGCATGCGGCTCGCCAGGCACCAGGCAGGTCGGCGCGCCGCAGCGCACGCAGCGCAAGACGCAAGCCGCCAGGCTGATCGGGTGATGCACACAGGATCAGGACGGAATGCCCAAGCTGTTGCAGGGATTTCGCATAAGTCGCAATGACCCGAATGCCGCCAGTGAGGCTATCCTGAGGGGTAATGAATGTAATCCGCACGCGATAACTCCTGGTTCAGCGATGCAGGAGTGGAAACAACGCCGTGAACGCGGCGTTGAGCAGCCAGCCAAGCCCGAGGCCAAAGGCAAGCGCCGGAATCCACCAGCGCTCGGTGGCCCAGGTCAGCAAGCCCTGCCGCCGCTTGAACTCGAGCGACAACGGCCAACTGGCAAACTGGCAAACCGCAACGGCCAGAATCGCACCGAACTCACCCCACACACGCTGCCCTAACGGAATCATGATCACCAGGGCGACCGCGCGAAGCGCATTGTTTGCGCTGACCCACGAGGGCTTGCCTCGGGCGAACATCAGCTGTTCGGTCACCTGGTGTCGAATGGCGATGACCGACAGGCCAAGGCACTGCAGCATCCAGCCTGCCGAGTGGTAGCGCTGGTCGTACAGGATCCAGACAGCCCATTGGCCGGCCATGATGATCAGCCCGGCGCTGGCACCGAGAAACAGATCCACCAGCGACTGGACATGCGCGTAGACACGCAGTTCCTCGGATTTGTCACCCGACTTCAAGGCCAGACTCAGGCTCGAAAACACCACGTGGCCGTTCAGACTTGAGTAGACGCCAACGAAGGCCGCCATGAGCATGCTGGCGATCGAAAAAATGCCGAAGCTCGCAACGGACAGACTGCCTCCCAGGATCAGCTTTTCACCGTTGGCGGCGAGGAACCCGATGATGGAGGAGATGAAGATCCATTTGCCAAAGTCGACAATCTCGTGGGCGTAGGAGGAATCCCAGGCCGGACGCGCCAGCTTTCCGGGCAACGCAAAGTGGCTCATCAGCGTGCGCACTGCGGACGATACAACCGAACCGATCAGCAACGACCAGACAGAACGGGTCAGCCACGCAAGCGTTATCGTCACCAACACCGCGCTCAACTGAGAAAGGATTTCAAGGCGCGCAAGCTTCAAGCCAAGCAGCTCGCGCTGAGCCGACGCCAGGTTCATCGACTCGAATCCCTGCAGCAGCGCGCTAAGCCCGAACACCACCATCATCGGCGGCAACCTCGGATCCGCATAGACCGTGCCGCTCTCGAACCATCCGGCCCCTGCCCCAAGATGCAGCACCAGCGCGATGGCCATGACGATAAAAAAGAGCAATACGCCACGCAGCAGTTGCACCGACCAGGCGGTTCCCAGAAAGCGGGGATCATCCGAGTGCTCGCTTCGGATCACGCTCTGCCAGACACCGAGATCGGAAAACATGACCAGACCGAAATACAGCGTATTGACAGCGGCGACAAGCCCGAACGCCTCGGGCAGGAGCAGTCGCGTAAGAATCAGGTTGCTGATGAGACGCAACAGTTGACCGGCGACATTGCTGCCGATGAGCCAACCGGCCGCGTTGAACATCCTTGATTTGAGCGCCGGGACGGTCATGATTCCAGCTACCAGGGTCTGGGCGGACTTTGCCTGCCGTGGTCGGTATCGCGCCACGCATCGTTCAACTGCCCGCAGTGCACGCCAAAATCGGCGGCTTTTTCGGTCTGCCCGAACAGGCGTGCCTTGAGCTGGCGAAGCCTGTTCCACCCAAGCTCAAGCCAGTAGTAGCCAGTGGCCCCTGCGGCACCGTGGTGCTTGCGGTAATACAGCAAGGCGCTGCGCATGCGCCAGCTCTGGAGCTGCGAGCCGGATTTCGACACCCGGGCGCGGACAACCGTCTTGGCGGATTCGCCGCCGATATGCATTGCCTTGAGCTCGGGCCAGTAGTAGATCTTGTATCCAGCCGCCTGCATGCGACGGCAGAGATCGACCTCTTCGCTGTACAGGAAAAACCGTTCATCGAATCCGTCGAGTTGCCTGAAGACCGAGACGGGGATAAACACGAAAGCACCGGGGATCCAGTCCACCTGGGCGGGAACCTCAGGATCGGCCCAGCGGCGGTCCAGCCGCGAGAATATCGGGCTCGTCGGGTATCGGGCAGACAGGCCTGAGATCGTGAAGAATTCGTCGCGCAAGGTCGGAAACATCCGGGCAGAGGGCTGGCGACTGCCATCCACGCCCCGCAACTCGCCGCCCGCCAGCCCGACGTCGGGGTGTTCATCCATCAGCGCGATACCGCGCGCGAGGGAACCGGGTGCAGGCACGGCATCCGGATTCAGGAGCAACAGGTAGCGGCCCCGCGCGTGGGTCGCCGCAAGGTTGTTGCCTGCAGCGAATCCGACGTTTTCCTCGCTCGCGATCAGCAATGCCCACGGGAAATGCTCGCGAACGAGCGCTGCCGTTCCATCACGCGACGCATTGTCCAGGACGATGACCTCGCCGTCGAACTCCTGCAGTTCGGTGTGTACCTTTTCGAGCAGCGACCCGATGAGATGCGCGGAATTGTAGGTAACGATCAGTATGGAGAGATCCATGACGGCCTAGGTTGCTCAAGCGTTTCGTTGCGGTAGGGGACGGGCCGGGATGCCTGCGACGAGGGTGCCCGCCCCGACATCCCGGGTCACGACGGCGTTGGCGGCCACGATGCAATTCGCGCCAAGACGAACGCCCTTGAGGACACAGGCACCGCGCCCGATCCAGGCGTTGTCGCCTACTTCGATGGGCGCGCAGGTGTGCCCACTGCGACGCACGCTCACCGGATCGGGATTGTGATTGGCATCGCGCAGGCTGGTGTATTCACCGATCATGACGCCGCGGCCGATCGTCACACGATCGAACGCCACGATATGAACGCCGCTGGAAAACACCACGTCGTCTCCGATCTCAATGCGGCCCTCGCCCTGAGTCTCGAGATAGACGCCCGGGTAGAACATCGCATTGCGACCAAAGTGAATGTTGCCGGTGCCATGAACTGATACCGGCCCGAGGATCACGTTTGAAGCGTGAACCTCGCCACCGATGGCTTCCTGAAGGCGGGCCAGGCTCCAGACGCGCAGCCAGCGATCAATCACGACGCGGCGCCAGACACCGGCGAACGGCACAAGAAGACGCACCAGCGCAGGCTTGAGCCTGCCGGTTTGCGCGTCGGGTGAAAAGGATGCGTCGGCCGGAGCATCGGGTGAGGCACCGGTCGACACAGCCGCGTCGCTCTTGTAATCCACCAGGGCGATTTCGTCGCTCGCGCGGTTTGCCCGACGCCATTCAAGCTGGCCGAACAGCGCGGGCACCTTTTGAAGATAGGCATGCACCGCATACTCCCAGCACAGCACGGGATCCTCAGGCGCTTTCCAGCGACAGCGCAGCACCGTCCGATAGAGCACGGCCCCGACCGCCGCACACAGGAGCGCCGTCAGCCAAAGCGAGCAAAACAGCGTCAGGAGAAACACAAACGGCAGTGCAATGAGCAAAATGCCATGCACGAAATCACGCCGCGCCTCGCGCTGCCACATCGGATCATTTCGGCGCTTCATGCGATCCGCGACCTCGGCATAGGCAATGCCCGATCGGTAGGCGCGCAGCCAGTACGCTCGAAGCGTGTTGACGGCCAGGTCATGGCGGGTCATCGGTGCGTCGATATGTTCGATCTGCCAGCCGGCAGCGCGCAGGCGCGCGCACATTTCGGGCTCTTCGCCTGCCTTGAGGGTCGGATCAAAGCCATCGACGCTGGCCAGGGCGGTGCGGCGCACGAGCACGTCCCCACCGAAGTACTGCGTGCGCCCCACCGGGTAGACCCAATCAAGGTCCAGGACGCGCGTATAGATCGACTGCCCCGGATCGGATTCGCGCCGGTGACCCCAGGCAGCGCACAACACAGGATCCTCCAGCGTCTGCAGTGCGCGCGCAACGAAATCCGGATCAAGTTGGGTGTCGCCATCAAGGAACAGGATGAATTCGCCTCGCGCACGCGTCCAGCCAAGGTTGCGTGCCTTGGCGGCGCAGGGAGACGCATCGCTGAGCACGAACGCGCGCGCGCCCAGCGACTCGGCACGCCCGACGCTCGCATCCGTCGAGCGCGAGTCGACATAAACAACCTCGTAGGGCCGGCCATCCCAGTTGGCCTGGCGCACGGATTCCAGACAGCGAACCAAGCGCTCTCCCTCGTTGCGCCCGATCACGACGACCGAAACGAGCGGAGCAGAAGAATTCCCGGGATGTATGGCGTCGCTCATTCAAATTTGCTCGCAAGAGACTTCAGGCGATCCAGGTCTTCGATCAATAGCGGGGGGGCCTCAAGCGAGAAGAGTTCGCATAACCGCCGGATCGTCAGCCGCCAGTCGTGGTGGAGCAGCATATGGCGAATGTTGGAGCGTCGCTGCCCGGCGAACCCGTCGCTCTCCCTGAGCATTTCAAGCAACTCCTGCACCGCGATCACCGGGTCATCGGAGATTTCGACTGTCGCGCCGTGCCAGAAGAGCATCTCTTCGGCCATCCGGGATTGCGGGCGCTTGCCCGCAACGATGCAGCCCGACAGCAGTGACTCGAGCCAGCGCGTGGTCACCATGGTCGACCTTGGCCGATCGCCCTGCGGCTCGACGAACAGGTGAAAGGCCAGCGAGATGCTGGTGCGTCGAAGCACCTTGAACAGCATGCCGCGCTCGGCGTGCACGATAGGCCCCTGCAAGTTGCCCAAGGGCGAATGGAGATAAAGGTAAGGCGAATCCGGACTATGAAAATCCTGTTGCAGCTGCCGGTGGTAGCTTGGCGGCGTGCGGCCGAAGGAGATCAGGTCGATCGGGCGCGCGACTTCCTGTCGGGGCACCCAGGTCAGGCAATCCGCGCCCTGGTAGCACGGGTGAACGGTTGTCGAGAACTTCTCGCGCACGAAGGCAACGTCCTCGTGGGCCGTGACGGTGACGGCATCGTACTCGGCGGTGTCGCGCGTAAAGCCCACCTGATGATAGGAATCCGTCACCCAGCCGAAAATGCGCTTGAACTTCTTGCGGCAATCCTTGATGGAGCGAATCGCGGCCAGGTCCGAAGGCATGCGCGCCACAACGATCAGGACATCCCCGCCTTCGGTCTCGACAGGCTCGAACCTTGCGCCTTCGCCCAGCAGCAGACGCCGCACGGACGATTCCGGCGGCGGCGCGGGCAACAGCAACTCCGCCTTGAAATAATGCGCGAGCAACGAGGCGAGTTCATCGATTGGCGCCCAGGCAACCCAGGGATCCGCCAGACCGGGCGACAAAACAGATACCTTCAATGCAGCCTCCCTCGCAACAGGCTTTCGAGCGGAGACTCGACGTGACGCGCGCCCTGAACCTATCGCACATCCGTGGACTCGCCAGACTCGTCGCCGCTCGTTCGCGGCACAAGAGCCAATTGATCAGATTATAGATGGAAGTAACGATTCGAGGCCTTGTGCGCGTCGGCGCGCGGCGATAACGTTCGCCCATCTGACAATGATGGCAACGTGTGCAGGCCGACGCCAGCGATGGCACCCCGGCTGGACGCGGGGCTTGGCGCGGCCAACCCTATAATCATGCGTTTAGCCCTGTGATGGATCGGCCGATTCGGGCTGATGTGTCCCCGTCGTGTAGAAGAACCTTTGGTCAAACGTCCATGAAAATCCTCTCGATCAAGTCGCTTGTCGCGGCACTTACCGCGGCCGCCGCCCTCGCAATGTGCGGCGCTGCCAGCGCGCAAGCCAGCTGGCCAACCCGTCCGATCAGATTTATCGTACCGTTCACGGCCGGCGGTGCCAACGACCTGATGGCCCGTGCCGCAGCGGAGGGCGCATCCAAGGAACTCGGGCAGCCCATCATCGTCGAAAACAAACCCGGCGGCAGCACCAGCGTCGGCGCCGATCTGGTCGCGCGCAGCCCGGCGGACGGCTATACGTTCCTCATCAGCGCCGCAGGCGTGATCTCCAACAGCATGATCAAGAAGTCGATGCCCTACAAAGACAGCGACCTCGTTCCGGTCGTCATGATCGGGCTTGCGCCCTCGGTCATCATCGTGGCGGGCGATGCCCCATACCAGAATCTCAAGGAATTCATCGCCGCATCGCAAAAGGGCGACGGGTTTCACTGGGCGACGGCCGGCACGGGCAGCACCCCGCACTTCGTGGCTGGCGTGCTGCAGACGGCCTATGGCGCAAAGCTCGACATTGTTCCCTACAAGAGCGGTGCCGAGTCGCTCAATGCGCTGCTTGGGCATCAGGTCGAGGCGACGTCCGAGGCCAGCATCGTCGTGTTGCCCTTCATCAAGAGCGGAAGGCTGCGCGCGCTCGCCGATACCTGGACGAGTCGCATCTCGGCGTATCCGGATCTTGCGACCGCCGCGCAACAGGGATATCCGGATCTGCATATTGCCCATTGGGCCGGACTGCATGCCCCGCGTGGCACGCCGGAGGCGATTCTCGACAAACTCGCCGCGGCGGTCGACGCCGCGATGAAGTCGCCCGCAATCTCGGAGCGACTCAAAAGCGTCGGCATTGAACCCATCGGCGGCACCCGCGCGTCGTTCAACCAATTCGTGGATGAAGAGCGCGCGCAACTCGGCGCGGTCGTCAAAGCCACGGGCATGACAGACGAGTAATGCATGCACCACGTCAATAACGCGGGCCGCTGGCTTGCCGGGTTCGTGCTGGGTATTTTCCTCGCGCTCGCCGGGGGCCGGGCGATTGCGGAGACCTGTGTCCCGGTCGACTGGCCCATCTGGAGCGATTTCAAAACGCATTTTTTGAAGCCCGACGGCCGGGTAGTCGATGCCAGCACCCCACAGCTGCACAGTTCGTCCGAAGGCCAGTCGTACGCCATGTTCTTCGCGCTGGTCGCCAACGACCCGGCCACTTTCGATAAGTTATGGCGCTGGAGCGTAAACAACCTGGCCGAAGGCGATGCGGGCGCCGTGTTGCCCGCCTGGATCTGGGGCCGCGCCGATGACGGCGCCTGGCGCGTCCTGGATCGCAATTCAGCATCGGATGCCGACCTGTGGTTCGTGTATTCGCTGCTTGAGGCCGGACGGCTGTGGAGCCGGCCTGACTACATTCGTGACGCCACGCGCTTACTCGCACTCGTCGAGCAGAAGGAAATCGCCTTTCTGCCCGGGCTTGGCCCCATGCTGTTGCCCGGGCCGGTCGGCTTCGAGCAGCCAAACAGGATTTGGCAGTTGAACCCGAGCTACCTGCCGGTACCGGTCCTGAGACGGTTGGCGAGCGCGTCGCCCGCGGCGCCCTGGGCGGGGATTGCGGCCAACACCGCCCGGCTCATCACGTCTGTGACGCCCAAGGGGTTCATTGCGGATTGGGTGGGCTATCAGGCGACGTCGGACACCGACGGCAGATTCATCATCGACCCGGTCAAGGGAGACCGTGGCAGCTACGACGCCATTCGTGTCTACCTCTGGGCGGGCTTGACGCCCAACGCCGATCCGATTGCCACGCGAATCCGCAACGCGCTCAAGGGCATGAGCGCGGCGATCGCAACGTTCGGGTTTCCGCCCGAATCCGTCGTGACGCTCACAGGGGCCATGGCGGGCACCGGTCCGTTTGGTTTTTCGGCAGCGGTGGTTCCGTACCTCAGGGCCACCGGGCAAACCGCGCTGGCAGAGAGCCAGTTACAACGGGCGCGGCGCCTGCAGGTCGACAGTGTGTCGGCACCGGCCGTAGCGCTTCGCCAGCCCCCCTATTTCGACCATGTGCTGAGCCTTTTCGGCGTCGGTTGGGCCGATGGACATTACGCGTTTAACCCGAACGGGACGCTGCTTGCACCATGGCGACACCCATGTGCGATGTAAAGAAGAAATAGTAGCTTTATCCTTTACAATCGTTCGACCAGGCCGCATGATCGTGGCCTTGCTTTTCACGCCCGGAGTTGCGTATGGCTACTGCCCTTCTTGCTGGTTTGACTGTCCTCATGATTGGCGACAGCCATCTCACGACGCCCAATTACCTGATGGGCTCACTGCATGAAAATCTCGTCAGGCAAGGTGCCGTCGTGCATTCGCTGGGGATATGCGGTGCCAACGCGGCCGACTGGATTGTGGCCACCAAAGGGACCTGCGGCGGGGCTGAGCGCAAGGACAACGGAAAAGTCAATGTCCTCGGGCCGGGCGCATCGACGGTTCCGATCAAGACACTGATCGGCCAGGACAAGCCCAACCTCGTGGTCGTCATCATGGGCGACACGATGGCAGGCTACAAGAACCCCGATCTGCCAAAATCCTGGATCTGGCAGCAAGTCACGGGCTTGACCAAGGAAATCGGGAGCACCAAGACAGCCTGCGTCTGGGTCGGCCCGGCCTTCGCCCCGGAAGGGGGCGCCTATGGCAAGTCCTTCTCCCGTGTGCAGCAAATGTCCAGCATGCTGGCAGCGAACGTGGCGCCCTGCGCCTTCATTGATTCGCTGAAGTTCACGACACCCACGACCGCGTGGCCCACGACCGATGGCCAGCATTTCATGACGAGCGGTTACAAGCAGTGGGGAGACGCGATCTTTAAGACGCTGGTCGAACTGCCAGCTGTCAAAGGACTCAAGCCCTGATCACCAGCGCCTGAACAACCTGCCCAGGAACTGTACATAGACGCGCCCGCACCGGTTGCAGGCGTATTTGCGACTGCCCAAGAGCAGGAATTTCATTTTGCGCGAGCGCTGCGTGCGCTCCATGGGATCGCCGCGCGGGTCGCCGCAATGCGGGCAGCGCGGTGCCTGGGATGCTTTGCGCGCAGGGCTGGATTTACGATTTTCGGACGACATTAAGGCGAGCACCTATCCAGCAATTTCGTTTCATCATAGTGACAGGTCATGCTAAATGAAGCAATTATGTGCGACTTCTCAATCCCACATGGTTAGCAGGGGTTACATTTCTCTTGAAATTGTGGTGAATTAGGTAGTCTATGACTGGTCTTGCCAGAGGAATCACATGCAAAGGTTCACCTTAATCACCACGGTCGCGGCAGTGACGCTCACTTTTGGTGCCGGCCCCGAAATCGCCGCGCTCCCTTTGGGTGCGGTCGCACATGCGCAACAAGCCGGCCAGCAGAGCGCGAACCTGACCATGCCCCAGCTACAGGCGCTGGTCGCCCCCATTGCCCTTTACCCTGATTCGCTGCTTTCACAGGTGCTGATGGCGGCCACCTATCCCCTGGAGGTTGCGGAGGCCGCGAGTTGGCAGAAAAGCAACGCCAGCCTCAAGGGTGACGCCCTGCAGGATGCGCTCAGGAACCAATCCTGGGATAACAGCGTCAAGTCGCTCGTGTCCTTCCCGGATGCACTGAACGCGCTGGGCAGCAAGCTTGACTGGACGCAGCGGCTGGGTGACGCATACCTGGCGCAGCCGAAGGATCTCTTCCAGGCAGTGCAGGATCTGCGCGCAAAGGCCAAGCAGGCCGGAAACCTGAAATCCGGCTCGCAGATCACCGTCACGCAGGCGCCGCAGCAGGAAATCGTCATCGCCCCCACGAATCCCCAGGTGGTGTATGTCCCCACCTACAATCCGCAATTCGTTTACGGCGCCTGGCCCTACCCGGCCTACCCGCCCGCGCCGCCCTACTACTCGGGCGCGTCGATGGCGGCCGTCGGGCTATTGTCGTTCGGCGCAGGCATGGCCGTGGGTGCCGCCCTCTGGTCCACGCCGCACTGGGGTTCCGGATCCATCACGGTCAACAACGCCAACTTCAACAACTTCAACCACAGCTTCAACTCGGCCAACAATATGTCGCCCGAGCGATCCGGCGGTGAAAGCAACTGGAACTACAACGCCGCGCATCGCGACGGCGTCCCTTACTCGAACTCTGCGCTGAACAACCGCTACGGCAACCCGGCCGAACGTAGCCAGATCGAACGCAACAACGCCGAGCGCTACCAGGGCGCTCGCAACGACTGGAACCAGAAAGCCTCACCCCAGGAAAAGCAGCAGGCCCAGGACGCGCGTCAGCGCGCCTCGAGCGACTGGAACGACTCGAAGGACAATCGCAGCTCCAGTCAGGACCGCTCCACGAATGCGGACCGCTCCACGAGTGCGGACCGCTCCTCCAGCGCGCAGCGATCCTCGGCCCCGGATCGCTCTGGCAGCGCCGGGCGATCCGATTCAGAGCGCTCGGGATCCGAGCAACGCTCAGCCGGGGAACGCTCAGGCGGGGAACGTTCAGGCGGCGAACGCTCAGGCGGATTTGGTGGCGGTCATTTCGGCGGCTTTCGTCGTTAAGGAAACTAGCATGGCAAAACTTCTCATCGCACTGATCGGGAGCCTGTTGGCGATCGCTTCGGCGCAGGCGCAGCAGACGTCAACCAGCATCCCGAAGCCGGATGTCAGCACGGAGGCGATGGTTGCACTCTGCAAAAACAAGGCAGACCAACTTGGGCAGACCTTCTGCTTTGGCTTCGGCGAGGGCGTCTATCAGGCTGCCCTGCTCGGCAACGCACAGCAGAAACCGATCATCTGCATTCCCGCAGACGGGCCCGGCACGACACGCGACCAGGTGCTTGCCGAATTCCTGGCCTGGGTCGACGCGCGGCCGCAGTTGAACAAAGATCCCGCCGCCGCGACCGTGATGAAGTTCCTGCCGGTTCGCTTTCCCTGCAAAGGTTGAAAGCGATCGCGAGTGCGCGGATTTTTGATTTGTTTCTTTTCCCGTCGCCGCTTTATGGTAAAAATCATTAAGAATGCGCGCGAGCGCCGTATCAGTTTTTCAATTCCAGCTAAAAAGGGTCATCATGTTCAATCGCAGGCAGTTCCTGGTCGCAACCGCGATCGTTGGCGCAGGTTTGTTATCCGGTTGCGTCAGTGAGCAAAAATTCAATTCGCTGCAACAGGCGTACAACCAGTTGCAAGCCGCCTATCAGGGCGACGAGGTCGAAATCAAGCAACTGCAAGGCGAACTCAAGGTCACCATCAAGGACAAAATCCTGTTTGCTGAGGGCGGCTACCGCTTGAACGCCAAGGCTGAGCAGACGCTTGCCAAGATGGTCCCGACGCTGGCCGGGTTCAAGGACACGAAGGTCGTCGTGCGCGGCTACACCGACAACGTGCCGATCGGTGCGGAGCTTCGTCGCCAGGGGATTGCGACCAATCTCGACCTCTCCTCCAAGCGCGCGGACAACGTCGTCGATTTCCTGCTGAAGAAAGGCGTGAGTCCGACCCTGATTTCCGCGCAAGGCATGGGTGAAAACGACCCTGTGGCGCCGAACACGACGCCCGAAGGCCGTGCCCAGAACCGTCGGATCGAAGTGACGCTCGTCGGTCCGGGTACCTGATCGCCGATCCAGCCGTACCGAAGAAACCCGGCCGCGGCCGGGTTTTTTCATGTCCGCCTGCACCGCCTTGTGCGCGCCGCGACGGGCAAGGTCAGCGAATCGCGCGATATTGACGTTGCCCGATCACGCGCTACCCGGCCTCGCGCGGCGCAATTGCGATCGGGATCCGCTTGCGGCCAAAGCTGCCTGCGGTTGGGTCAAACCGACCGGCGATGGCCGCCCCACAGTGTGTGCAATGGCCTTGTGCATCCAGTGCATAACGGTGCAACTCATACCAGTTGCGCTCGATGACCGGCGCATGGCAAGCCGGGCAGAACGTAGTATCGCCCTCGGCGTGGCGGACGTTACCCGTATAGACGAAGCGCAAGCCCTCGCGCATCGCGATGCGCCGCGCCCGCGCAAGGGTGGCAAGTGGCGTGGCCGGCACATCGGGCATCTTGTAATCCGGGTGGAATGCAGAAAAATGCAACGGAACCTCAGCCCCCAATTCGCGGTATACCCATTGCGACAGGGCCGTGATTTCCGCATCCGTGTCGTTCTTGCCCGGAATAAGCAGCGTTGTGATCTCGACCCAGACACTGGTTTCCCGGCACAGGTAGACCAGCGTGTCGAGCACAGGTTGCAAATGCGCCCCGGTCAGCCGAAAGTAAAAATCCTCCGTGAACGCCTTGAGGTCCACATTGGCCGCATCCATGTTGGCGAAGAATTCCCGCCGCGCGGCGTCATGAAGATACCCTGCCGTCACCGCCACGGTCCTGATCCCGCGCGTATGGCAGGCGAGCGCCACGTCCATCGCATATTCCGCGAAGATCACCGGGTCGTTGTAGGTAAACGCCACACTCTTGCAACCGTATTGTTGCGCCGCCAGGGCAATCGCGTCGGGCGACGCCTCATCCATCATCCGGTCCATGTCGCGGGATTTGCTGATATCCCAGTTCTGGCAAAACTTGCACGCGAGGTTGCACCCGGCCGTGCCAAAGGAGAGGACGCTCGACCCCGGATAAAAGTGATTGAGTGGCTTCTTTTCGACGGGATCGATACAAAATCCCGATGATCGGCCGTAGGTCGTCAGTCGCATCTCGGCGCCCTGGCGCATCCGCACGAAACACGCACCGCGCTGTCCGTCGTTCAGTTTGCAGTCCCGGGGGCAAAGATCACATTGCATCCGACCATCGGCGGCCCAATGCCAATAGCGGCCAGTGCTGCCCTGGGCGTTCATCTGGCGAATCGTTCGCGCGCAGGTTCCGACGATTTTCGAACCTGATAACGAAACAACCGAACGCCGGGCGCCCAGAACCCCTGGGGCAAGCCTGCCTTGCGCAAAAGCGCTGCCATGAACTGATCCGGGGTCGGCAGTTGATCCCAGACCTGGGGCAGGAACGTGCCGCGGTGCGCGCCGAACTCAAGCACAATGCCGTCCGTGCCCGGGCGCAATTGCCGCAGCGCATCCGCTTGCGAGGTGAACGCGAGTTCTTCGCGCGGAGTCAGGACGGACACCTCAATGCGTGTTTGGTCAAGCTCTTGCGCGGTCAGCGGAGCAAAGCGCGGATCCCTAAGCGCCGCAGCACGGGCGTTCGCCCGCACATCCTCGCCCAGGGGCCGGTGCGGATCGATCGTGCCGATGCATCCTCGCAATTCACCAGCCTGTGTCAGCGTGACAAAGCACGCGCCGGATTCATGCAACCACGCGGCATCCGGAGCCGGCGCGCTTGCGCACCCGAGCGCATCCGCGATCGACGCGCGGGCGATGGCCGTCAATACCCTGCCCTGGGCGGGATCGAGCTCACTCATGCCAGCTTTCCTCGCTGAACGCGAAGGATCCATAGCCGACCACGCGCGCGCGATCGCCGGCCGTATCACCCGAGTTGCACAACGCGATCAGGCGCCCACGCAATTGATGATGGCGTGCCGCCAGAAGGAGCCCGTTGATGGGCGTCGCGCCACAGGCCTGGTGATGCGACACCAGGGGACGCAAATCGAGAATGGACTGAACCGTCTCCCGATCGGTGACCGTGGCCTCCTCATAAGTCAGGAAGTGCGACAGATCCGAGCTGACGACGATCAGCGTTTCCGGGCCGCCCCACAAGGCCTCGATCACCTCGGCGACTTCCTCGTCGCTCGCGTCCCCCACGACAAGTGGCACGAGGGTGAAGCTCCCGAGCACGGCTTGCAGGAAAGGAAGTTCCACCTCAAGGGAATGCTCGGCGGCATGCGCCTGCGCACTGGTCACGACTTGGGGCAGCGACGAAATCGCGAGCACGCCCTGGGCATCGATCGCGACCGCCCCGAGCGGCGAGCGAAACCAGTCCACGCCCGGCAGCGCAAGCCCCTGAATCGCAACACGATGCGCCGGACCAAGGAGCACGACCCGCTCGATAGCATCGGCGAAGCCGCTCAGGCAGGCAAACGCATCGGCAGCGGCTTGCCCGGAGTAGAGATAACCGGCGTGCGGCACGATCAGTGCCTTGGGCTGACTGACCGTCCCGCTTGTGCACCGCCCGAGCATCCCGCGAACAACCCGCTCCAGCACCTCTGGGGGTTCCGGATAAAACATCCCGGCAACCGCTTCATCCCGTATGCGATCCATGCCGGCCTCCTGATTGCAAATGCTGGATCCTTAAGGTAATTATCGCGCCAAAACAAGACGTTGACAGCGTTTGCCCGCAAGGCGTGCGCAGGGCATTGCGTCTGCGCAAGCGACATCAAAATTAATTCGTGACCTGCCACCCGTTGTCGGGACTAAAATATCCATGGGCAACGGTTGTCAGGCTGTAGAGCTGCCCACAAGGTGTGCAACCCTTCCTGGAGGAACGATCATGGCTAGCAAAAATACCCCCGCCCCGGACGAATCGCTGGGATCGCTGTTCAAACTTGCCGATGTCGCCTTGTCGGCGGCTGAGAGTTTCGCAGCCCTGAATGTCGCCACCGCGCGGCAGGCGTTCGCCGATGGCGCCAGGAACACCAAAGCCATTCTCTCGGTCAAGAGTGCCGAGGACGCCGCGCAAGTGCAGTCGGCACTCGTCAAACCGTCATCAGACGGCGCCGTGCAGTATTCCCAGAAGGCTTACGAAATCTCGTCGGATGCCGCCAAGGAACTGGCCAGGGTATTCCAGGATCAGTTCGAGCAGATGAACCGATCCCTGCGCGACCTTGCCCAGCGGACCGCCCACGCGGGCCCCACCGGATTGCCTGGCAATATGGGGCCCTTCAGTCAGGTGTTTGAAGCCGCGAACAAAGCGTTCGAGAACATCAACCAGGCGGTCAAACAGGCCACCGAGAACGCCCAGGCGATCTCGCGAAAGTAAAAGCGGCACAACAGGCGCGCTGCGCGCGCGGTCGACCGCGCGCGCGTACGGATTTGCAGGCAACCGCATGAAGGCCCTGGTGCCCGGGCATCCCGGTGGGGCGTTGCGCCTGCAGGAGTTGCCCGTTCCCTTTCCACGGCAGGATCAGGTTCTGCTCTGATCTGCGGCTGGCGTCGGGTGCGAATCCGCTTGACGAGCGAATTGCCCGCGTGGTCAATTACGCGAGGGTCGCACAGACGATCAAACACACAGGAGGGGGAGACATGCAAGACAGTTGGCTGGCAGGGCTTCGCCACATACGCGCCGCAGTCCTCGCGGTCGTCATGTGCGCCTTCGCGGGCTGTGCGTGGGCACAGTGGGTTCCCGAGCGGCCCATCAAACTGATCGTGCCGTTTGCGCCTGGCGCGGCAACCGACATCAGCGCACGCACGATCTCCGACCGGGTTGCCGCGATCCTCGGTCAACCCATCGTCATTGAAAACCAGGGCGCCGCCAGCGGCGTCGTCGGCACAGAGGCCGGCGCGCGCGCGCAGCCCAATGGCTACACGTGGACACTGGCGCACGATCCCCCCTTTACCATCCTGCCGCACGTGCGCAAGCTCAACTACGATCCGCTGAAGGATTTCGATGCCGTTGCCGTGATCGCATCGATTCCAATGGTTCTGGTCGTGCGGCCGGATCTTCCCGTCAATTCGGTTCCGGAGCTCGTCGCGCTGGCCCGCGCCAACCCGGGCAAACTCACGATCGCCTCGTCGGGCACGGGCGCCACCTCGCACCTTGCAGCCGAGCTCTTCAAGTATGAGACAGGCACCGATATCCTGCACGTCCCCTACAAGGGACAGGCGCAAGGGGTCACCGATGTGCTCGGCGGGCAGGTCGACATGATCTTCAGCTCCTTCGGTCCGGTGCTGCAACACATTCGCTCGGGCAAGCTCAAGGCGCTTGGCGTGTCCGTCCCGACGCGCTACCCGAGCCTTCCCGATGTACCCACGATCGCTGAGTCCGGCGTCCCGGGCTTCGATTTCAGTGTCTGGACCGGGATCGCTGTTCCCGCCGGCACGCCCGCCGACGTACGCGCCCGGATCAATGCGGCAGTCGCCGAGGCGCTCAAGGCACCCGAGGTGCGCGAGCGGTTCGCGGCACTCGGGTTTGTCGTCGGCGACGGCAACCCGGACGCCTTAAGGCAACGAATCATCAACGACTACGCCAAATGGGGCCGGATCATTCCGGCAGCCCGTCTGACGCTTGAATGAGGCACCACACGCATGGCACACAGGACTTTCGAACAAACCCGCGTGGACGAGGAATTCGTCAGCTACGGTCGCACGGTCACCGAGACCGATATCGTCAACTTCACCAACCTTGCCGGATTAAAGCTGCCGATCTTCATCGATGCCGAATTCTGCCGGACCAACTCGCCCTTCGGACAGCGCATCTGCCCGGGCATTTTGCTGCAGGCGTTCGCGGCCGCCATGATGGAGGAACTGATCGGGCCCACCACCATCGCCGCCCTGGGCTTTGGTGAATCAAAATTTCAACGCCCGGTTTTTATCGGCGACACGATCCGTACGCACTCGCGCATCGCGGCCAAACGGGTCACGTCCAATCCGGATCGCGGCATCGTCGACATTGCCGTTCGCATCGTCAATCATCGTCAGGAAACCATCATGGAAGGCACCTATCGCCTGATGATGAAAGTCGGTGCATGAGAATCGGGTCACCATGACCACAGGGTTGCCCCTCGAGGGGATGCGACTCGTCGACTTCAGCCAGGGCGTCGCCGGACCGTACTGCGCCATGCAGCTCGCCGAGCTCGGCGCCCAGGTCATCAAGATCGAGCCCGACGAAGGCGACTGGCTGCGCTCGGTCGGCCACCAGGTGCGGCCGCTCGAGAGCAGCGCGCACCTGAGCCTGAATCGAAACAAGCGCAGCATCTGCCTGAATCTGCGCCATCCGGACGGCGCGCGCATTGCGCAAGCGCTGGTCGCGAAGAGTCAGATTGTCGTGCAAAACTACCGCGTCGGTGTTCTGGAAAAATTCGGACTCGGCTACGATCAGATCCGGCAAGTCAACCCGCGACTGGTATACGCCACCATCCTCGGCTACGGCGCGCAAGGGCCGCTGGCAAGCGCACCCGCGACCGATTCAGTCATGCAGGCGTTCGGTGGGCTCATGAGCATCAACGGTGACGGCGAGGTCCCGTTGCGGATGGGGAACATGGTGTCCGACATGGTCGCAGGCACCTACCTGAGCCAGGGCGTCCTGGCCGCGCTGCTGACGCTTGCGCGCACGGGCAAGGGGCAGGAAGTCACCGTCAGCCTGCTCGACGCCCTACTCGCTTTTCAGTCGGCGCCTGTCGCGGAGTTCCTGGAGTCCGGCGTCTTGCCAAAACGCAGCGGCTCGCGTCACCCGATGATCTCGCCCTCGGGCACTTACAAGGTCCGGGACGGTTTCGTCACCCTGGTGGCCACCCAGCAACTCTGGAAGAAGTTTTGCCTCGCGATCGGTATGCCAGAGCTCACGGACGATCGGCGCTTCGCCGACAACGATGCGCGACTGACCAACCGGGATTCACTGCAGGCTCTGATCACGCCGTTCTTCGCGCAACGTACCCGTGAAGAAATACTCGGGCTCGCGCGCGACCACGACCTGGTCTGCGCGCCGATCAATGATTACCAGGCATTGACCGAACACGAGCAAGTTCAGGCGAACCACCTGCTGCAAAGCTGGACACACCCGGTGCTTGGTCAGGCGCGCGGCGTGCGCAATCCCGTGCGCTATGGCGAATTCGACCCCGCCTGGGGCCCGCCGCCCATGCTGGGCGAGCACACGCATGAGGTGCTGCGTGATGACCTTGGATTCGCTGACGATGAAATCGCCCGCGTGCGCGCGAGCGGCGCGGTGACGATCCCCTGAGCCGTCGCGCTGGCGGCACGGGCTCCCGGGGCCCGCACACTAATCGAGTTTGATGTTCGCGTCACGGATCACCTTGCCCCACGACGCCACTTCCTTCTTCAGCGTCGCGGCGAACTCGTCCGGCGTCGTTTGTGCCGGCTCGGCGCCAGCCTTCTCAAGCGTATTCGAAAGCGCCGGGCTCAGTACAACCTTGTTGAGCGCAGCGTTGAGCCGATCGACAATCGGCCTTGGCGTGCCCGCAGGGGCGAACAGGCCGATCCACGTCATGGCCTCAAAGCCTGGCACGCCCTGCTCGGCAATCGTCGGGATATCAGGCTCATTGGCCGAGCGCGACAGTGCGGCGATGCCCAGAACCTTGATCTGGCCGGCCTTGAGGCGCGGAATCACGGAGGGCGCCGAATCAAACATGGCCACGACGCGCCCGCCAATCAGGTCAGTCATCGCAGCGGGGTTGCCCTTGTACGGGATATGGTTCAGATCCATGCCGGTCAGGCCCTTGAGCATCTCGGTGGCCAATTGGGCCGTCGTGCCATTGCCGCCCGATCCATAGGCGAGTTTGCCGGGATTGGCCTTCACGTAGGTCACGAATTCCGCGAAATTATTCGCAGGCACATCCTTGTTCACGGCAAGGTAGATCGGCACCTTGACGATCATGCCGACCGCCGCGAAATCCTTCACGGGATCATAGGGCAACTGCTTGTACAGCCCCGGGTTGATTGCCATGGGGCCGGTCGAATTGATCGATAGTGTGTAGCCATCGGGCTTGGCGTTCTTGACGAACTCGGTCCCGATGATCCCGGCCGCACCGGGCTTGTTCTCGACGACGAACTGCTGGCCCACCTCGCGCGAAAGCTGCTCGGCCACGACGCGCGCCACGATGTCGGTCGTCTGGCCGGGCGGCCAGCCCACCACGATGCGCACCGGGCCGCTCGGATAAACGGACTGCGCCAGGGCGACTCCCGACCAGACTGCCAGTGCGCTTGTCAGCGCGAGTGCTGCAAACCGTGCGTGCGCCCGGACGATGCCCATTGTGTTGCTCCTCGACTCGTTGTCAATTTCGCGGTCTTCGCCGCGTGTGGTTGGTGCATCTTAAGTGGTAACCCACCATCGTCCAAGCCATTTTCGCTCCGTGTGATGGCACCATGTGCGTGGCCGTCACCGTTGGCGAGGCGCGCCGGGCACGGACCACTGCCTGCTGCAAAGCCGATAGGCGGCCGCGCCCTACTCCGCGCGAATATTGGCCTCCTTCACGATGCTCGCGTTCGCC